>NZ_CP096040.1:1270769-1588461 GCF_023935105.1 Caulobacter segnis
GAAACATGACCAACAAGATCGCCCTGCTCGCCGCCGCCGCGTCCCTGACGTTCGCTGGCGCGGCCTTCGCCCAGAGCACTTCGACCACCACCACGAGCCCGGCCTCGGCCGCGCCGACGCAGAGCATGCCGTCGGCCACCACGCCGAATCCGGCCTCGCCGACCTCGCCGACCACGGCGGCGCCGACTCAGTCGACGACGACGACCACCACGCCGTCGTCCAGCACGACCACCACCCAGAGCACGACGCCTTCGGCCAATCCGGCTGACAGCGCCGCCACGCCCAGCTCGGCCACCGTCGCCAGCTTCAAGGTCGGTTCGGCCGTGAAGGACGCCGCCGGCCTGCCCGTCGGCCAGATCACCGGCACCAGCACGGGCGCCGATGGTTCGACCAACGTCATCGTCACCAATGGCGGCGTGAAGTTCGCCCTGCCGGGCAACAGCCTGAGCGCGGGCGCTGACGGCAGCGTCTCGACCACGGCCACCAAGGCCCAGATCGACGCCACCGTCGCCGGCGCCAAGCCGCAGCAATAAGGCCCATTCTCGGCCCGAAGCGACCACGAGCCCGCCCGGCATTGCCGAGCGGGCTCGTCACTGGTAGCGATGGCCCCAAGCCTGTTCGTTTCGCGACAGGCTCTTGTCTGAAGAGGCGTTCATCGCCGTCTTGGGGTTCCGTATGCCTCCGGCCAATAAGTCAAAGCGTGGTTCCAATTCGCTTTTGTGGGATCTGCTGACGTTCGACCGCCTGGTCACCGGGCCGGTGATTCACTTCATCTATTGGGCCGGCCTGGGCGTCGTGGCGCTGTTCGGCTTTTCGGTCGTCGGCGCGGCCGTGGGCCTGGCGCTGAAGGAGCCGGGCGTCGGCTCGCTGCTGCTGGCCTTCCCCGTGCTGATCGCCGGCCTGCTGGTCGCCGGGGCGCTGGTGCTGCTGTGGCGCGCCTTCTGCGAGTTCTACGTCGCCATCTTCCGGATCAGCGAGGACCTGCGGGCGCTTCGCCAGACCAGCGACGCCGACCACGCCGTCCATCGCGCCCGCCAGCAGGCGCAGGCCCAAAGCGAGCAGGCGTAGGACCCGTCGGTCCGGCTATTTCGCCAGTGTCTTGAGGCGATCGCGCAGCACGCCCAGCGCTTCCAGCGGCGTGTCGAGGGCGCAGATCATCTGTTCGGGAATCGCCTCGGCCTGATCGCGCAGGGTCCGCCCCTTGTCGGTCAGGGCCACGATGACCCGCCGCTCGTCCTCGGGGTCGCGGCGGCGTTCCACCAGGCCGCCGGCTTCCAGGCGCTTGAGCAGTGGGGTCAGGGTGCTGGAATCCAGGTCCAGCGCTTCACCCAGGGCTCCGACCGTCTGCGGGTTTCGCTCCCACAGCACCAGCATCACCAGATACTGCGGATAGGTCAGGCCCAGGGCGTCCAGCAATGGTCGATAGAGCCGCGTCATCCGGTTCGCCGCGCCGTAGAGGGCGAAGCACAGCTGATTGTCCAGGCGCAGAGCCTCGACGGGGCGATCGGAAGACGCGGTTTTCTTGCTCATCGACCTACTAGTTAAAGCGCCTTGACGCTGATGGCCACGTCCACGTTGCCACGGGTGGCGTTCGAATACGGGCACACCTGGTGCGCGGTGGCCACAAGGGCCTCGGCGTCCGCTTGGCTCAGGCCCTGGGTTTCGACCTCCAGGGCGACTTCAAGCTTGAAGCCGACCTCTTGGGTGGCGAGACCGACCTGGCCGGTGACGGTCGAGCCGGTGAGGGCGATCTTCTGGGTGCGGGCGACGTGGGCCATGGCGCTCTGGAAGCAGGCGGCGTAGCCGGCGGCGAACAGCTGCTCGGGATTCGTGCCGGTTTCCTTGCCGCCCAAGGCCTTGGGCATCGACAGTTGCACGTCCAGCAGGCCGTCTTCGCTGCGGGCGTGGCCGTCGCGGCCGCCGACGACGGTGGCGCGGGTGGTGTAGAGGGTGGTCATGGGGTCGCTCCCTTGCTCAAGTTTGATGAGAACGATTTAATCGCGTGCGATATAATTTCAAGGCATGGATCTCGAAAAAAGATCGTGCGTAATGAGTATCTTCCGAATGGGGAGAGGATTTCAGGCCGCCCAGGCGGCCGCGAAACGCTTCAGCAGGGACCGCGCCGGGCTCTCGGCGCCGGCCTCGGCGGCTTCCAGGCGCAGGAACAGGTCGCCGGCCTTGTGCGTGGCGCGAGCGGGCAGGCCCTGGCCAGGCAGGCGGACCAGACCGCGGGCGGCGGCCTTGGTCGAGATCCAGGCGGGACGACGGCCCAGCGGGGTGTCGGCTTCGACGCGGCCGCCTTCGGCCAGCACGCGCGGATCGACCCTGCCGGTCAGCCACAGGTCGTCGCCGCGCACCAGCACCCCGTCCTGAGGGCGATGCCGGACTTCGAAGGTCACGCCCTCGACGCGGACCTTGTCGCCCTCGCGCAGGCCGGCCGGCAGCTTCAGCCGCAGGCGGCGGCCGTCGATGGCCAGCTCCTCGGCCCCGCCGGAAATGGCGACGGCGATGTCGATCTCCAGGAGCACGCGATCGGCGATCGGCGCGGCCGAGGCCACGACCGGCGGAAAGGTCGCCGGCTGGTACGGATGCTCTTGCAGCAGGCGATAGGCGGCCAGCACGTCGCGGAACAGGGCCGCGTCGCCGGTCGGGCGATCGGGGTGCGCGCGCTTGGCGGCCTCGCGATAGGCCTTGCGCAACTCGCGCTCGCCCGCGTCGGCGGCCACGCCCAGCAGGGCGCGGGCGGCCGAAAGCGTCAAGGCGGCGGCACGGGCGGTCATGGCCGGACCCTGACGCCGCGATGGTCAACGAGGCGTTAAGTTAAGACTTTCAGGGATGCAGCAGCAGCGCGGGGACCAGAACGGCGGCCACGGCCGCGACGATCAGCATCATGCCGAAAACGCCCGGGGCTCCCGGCGCCGTCCAAAGATCCGCCGAGGGCTCGGCCTCCGGGCCCAGTTCGGCGAGCTGCGCGCGGGTCTTCTTCAGGCGACGCCAGGACATCACGAATATCGGCGCCAGAAATAGAACGGTAAGGAGCGCACCGATCAGAACGCCTGCAGGCGTTTTCGCCGCATGGGGGCGGACGAGGTCCAGCCAGACGGCGCCGGCAAGAATGAAGATCGCCAAGGCCAGTTCCAGTCGGGCGACGCCGAGGCGGGTCTTCAACTTCATGGATCAAGCCCCCACGTCATCACCTTCAGATTGCGTCAGGCGTGACCGTCGTCAAGGTGGCTCACCGCGCATCGTGGGCCTATATCAGCGTCATGAGCGACCAGACCCTGATCCCCGCCTCGCCCAGCGAGGACGACTATGTCCGCCAGGTGACCGAGGCGGTCCCGCCGGCCCTGTTGTCGGAAGCGGATCCGTTCGCCCTGTTCGCCGAGTGGCTGGAGGAGGCGGGCAAGAAGGAGCCCAACGACCCCAACGCCATGGCCGTCTCGACCGTCGACGCCGACGGCATGCCCGATTCGCGCATGGTGCTGCTGAAGGACTTCGATCCGCGCGGCTTCGTCTTCTACACCAACACGCACAGCGCCAAGGGCCGCGAGCTGGAGGGCCAACCCAAGGCCGCCCTGCTGTTCCACTGGAAGTCGCTGCGCCGCCAGGTGCGGATCCGGGGCGTGGTCGAGCCGGTCAGCGAGGCCGAGGCCGACGCCTATTTCGCCAGCCGCGCCCGCCACAGCCAGTTGGGCGCCTGGGCCAGCGACCAGTCGCGCCCGCTGCCCGACCGCCTGGCCCTGGAGAAGCGGGTCGCCGAGATGGGCTTGAAGTTCGGCCTCTCCAAGGTGCCCCGCCCACCGCACTGGTCGGGCTATCGCATCGTCCCCGTCACGATCGAATTCTGGCGCGACCGCCCGTTCCGCCTGCACGAGCGCCTGGTCTTCGACCGGGTGGGGCAGGGCTGGACGACGAAGCGACTGTTTCCGTAAGGGGCGGCCTCACTCCCAGGAAAACCTCGTTCGCAGCGCGCAGCCCGAAGGATCCTGGCCCTCTTCGAAAAGCCGCACCCGGCTGATGGCTTTCAACTGGTGCGCGTTCAACGGCTTGTCCGAGCTGAAATACGCAGCGCCATGACCGCCATTCCAGATGGCGACCTCATAACGATCGCCCTTTCGACGTTGTGCAAACCTCGCCGGCTTCGTGCCGTTTTGAGCCTCGACCATCCGACCTTTCGGCCGGCTGGCCCAACCTATGCCGCGCACATCCAGCGACCCGAATGGCCCTTCCCAAAGGAAGGTCCCGCTATGGAAGCCACCCTCAAGGGTCGTGACTTTTTCGCCGGGCAATAGATCGATTATCGGCGCGTAACCGCAGAAGCGGCCGGCGCCCTCCAACTCGGCGGCTTCCGCGAGAAGAGGCAGCCCCGCGGCGAGGACCGCCGCCACGATCAGCTTTCTCATGATGGAATCCTAAGCCGCGACGCCATGAAACTTAAGTTGCCGAGGGTCCGCTCACGACCCGTTACGGAACTTCAGCTTCGGCATCCGGCCTTTGAGCGCCTGGCTACTTCGTCTGGTCGATAGTGCTTAGAGGGACGTCAGGCCAAGGCGGGTCGCCATGCTGACAAGTTCAGCGAACGACCTCGCTCCCATCTTGCGCATCAGTCGCCGCCTGTGGACCTTGACCGTGATCTCGCTGATGCCCAGGTCGCCGGCGACTTGCTTGTTCAGGCGGCCCGAGATGATAAGCGTCAGCACCTCGCGCTCCCGGCGGCTCAAGCGGCCGAGGGCGGCATAAAGGTTGCGCCAACTGGAGAGATCGCGAAGCTGCAAGCCGCTGCGTTCCATGATCTCGCGCAGCGCTTGCTCGGCCTGTTTCTGATCGTTGATGTCCACCATCAGATTGTACCAGCGGACGATCCTGCCGCTGGCATCCCTGAGCGGGGCGCCCCTCGTCTGAAGCCATCGGTAATCGCCGTCACGATGGCGGGCCCGAACCTCAAATTCAAAGGGAGCGCCGCTCACGATTGCGGCGTTGAAGCATTCCACGGCGAGCGGCCTATCTTGCGGATGCGTCAGACCACCCAGACCCCAATGCCGTAATGCGTCATGCTGTTTGTTGAAGAATTCGAAGACCGGCTTGTTGGCGAACTCAAGATCGCCGGAAGCCGAGAAGACGGCGATCAGGCCCGGGACGCTGTCAAACGGCTCTGGCGATTCCCCGGAGACTAGTCGCCCGACTTCTGGACTCGTGGGCGTGAAGATTGCTGTCATTCGCCGGCGACTCCCAGGCTTCGCGCAAAAGCTGCGTCGGACAGGGCGCCGTCTTGCGGAGGCGATAGCGTTCAGAAGGCGGCTATTACACCTTAGTATCAATTGCGACCGACGCCAGGAGATGACCGACTTGCCGGTATCTCATGATCAAAAAGGAGGCGTCGATGTCCGGCAAACCCAGTATCGTTTTCGCACATGGCCTGTGGGCGGATGGCTCGTGCTTCAGCGGTGTTATCGAGCCGCTCATCGCCGACGGCTACGAAGTCATCTCAACGCAGAACCACCTGAACACCGTTGCCGATGACGCGGCGTCCGTGCGGTTGTCCCTGGGGCGAGCAAGCGGCCCCGTCGTCCTGGTCGGCCACTCCTACGGCGGTTCCGTCATCACCGCCGGCGGCGCGGATGACCGCGTCAAGGCGCTTGTATACATTTGCGCGTTCGCACCGGAAGACGGGGCTGCAACTCAGGACGATCAAGGCAAGTTCCCGCAAACGCCGATCTTTCAGCATGTCGAAGCCGCTGACGGCAGGCTCTATCTTCGCCGCTCAGGCATCCCCGAATTTGCCGGCGACTTGCCGGAGGCCGGGCAGAGCCTGATCTGGTCTACGCAGATGGGACCGCTCGCCGACCTCTTCACTCAGCCGGTCTGGGGCGCGGCCTGGAAGACGAGGCCGACCTACTACATCGTTGGCACGGAGGATCGGACGATCCAACCCGACCTTCAAAGGTTTCTCGCCAAGCGCATGAACGCGGAGGTGACTGAACTGGCTTCGAGCCACGTGCCGATGCTGTCGCAGTCGAGACGAGTCTACGAGGTCATCCGTAGCGCGGCGGACGCCGTGCAGCAGTCGCTATCCTGACCTCTGGTGTACGTGAGCGCGATGTGGCGGACGGCGGGTCCGCGCGGCGGCCGCTCTTGGCCAACTCAAGGTCCGCTCACCATCTGTGGACGCCCCCTTCAGCGCAAGACGGATTTCGAAGCTCTGACGCTTGATCGGATGCTGCCATCTGTCCGGCCTGTTGTGCACCCGAGAGCGCTGGCCCGTATGGAAGTTCGCGGATCAGGTCCAAATCACCCATAGCGTGCTCAAGGAAGGCACGGTGGTAAGCCCTGGTTTTCCTGATCCCGTCTCACCGACTGTGCGCCATACCCTCCGTCGTCCGACTACGCTTCGACGCCTCTGGAGCCGGCGGCCGTCAGGCCGCCAGCGCCGGAGCCCTGTAGACGCCGCCCCTGGCCAGCAGCGCCCAAATGATCCTTGGGGTCTTGTTGGCCAAGGCTACGGCCACGAGCATCCGCGGCTTGCGGGCCAGCATCTGCGCCAGCCACGATCCGGGCGGCGCGCCGCGGATCAGGGCCTGCTTGATCACCGCGCTGGCGCCGATCACCAGCAATCGCCGCAAGGTTCGCTCGCCGGCCTTGGTGATCTGGCCCAGCTTCTGCTTGCCGCCGCTGGATCGTTGCACCGGCGTGAGGCCCAGCCAGGCCGAGAAGTCGCGTCCGCAGCGGAAGGCCTCAGATCCCGGCGCCAGGGCCACCATGGCCGAGGCCGTAACGGGTCCGATACCTGGGATCGTCATTAGCCGGCGCGCGACAGGGTCTTCCTTGGCGCGCCGGGCGATCTCGGCATCGAGGCTGGCGATCTCCGTCTGCAGCGCATCCAGCATCCGCACCATCACCTGCAGGCTGACGCGCGCGGCCGGCGGAAGCTGGCTTTGCGGATCCTCGATCTCGGCGACCAGGCGCTCGACGTACATCACGCCCTTGGGCGCGACGTAGCCGAACTCAGCCAAGTGGCCGCGCAGGCCGTTCATGATCTGGGTGCGCTGGCGCACCAGCAGATCCCGGGCCCGGAACACCACGCCGCTGGCCTGCTGCTCGCGGCTCTTCACGGGCACGAAGCGCATCGTGGGCCGCTGGGCGGCCTCGCAGATCGCCTCGGCATCGGCTTCGTCGTTCTTCTGCCGCTTCACGAACGGCTTCACGTAGGCGGGCGGGATCAGTTTGACCGTGTGGCCCAGCGCTTCCAGCTCGCGCCCCCAGTGATGAGCGCCCGCGCATGCCTCCATGGCCACAATGCAGCGCGGCTGACCGGCGAAGAACGCCAGCAGCCGGCCCCGACCAAGCTTCTTGCGGAACATAACCGAGCCGGCGGCATCGGCTCCGTGGGCCTGGAACACTGACTTGGCGATATCCAGCCCGATGATGGTAATCTCGCCCATGGGCGCCTCCCTCGAGTGAAGCTCAACACCTCACTCTGGCACGTAGATGCCGTCGGGGGGCGTCCACCCCATCACCCACTCGAGACCTTCCACACGTTCGCTTCCGAGGCGGTCCGCCTACTTCACCCCGTACCGCGCCAGGAAGGTCTCTACCGCGTCCTCGGCGATCGCCTTGATCGGGCGTCTCGGCTGAACCTCGTCGCCGGCCGAAAGGCCCAGGACCAGGGTCACGTGGTCCAGCATGCCCATCAGCTGGCCGGCGGCCCACGAGGGCTTGTCGACCTTCAGTTCGCCGGAACGGATCAGGTCGTTGATCACCGCGATCGCCGCGCCGCCCAACTCGTCGCGGGCGCTCTGCAGGAAATATTCGGCCACGTCCTCGAACCGGCGACGCTCGGCCGTGACGATGCGGAACATGGCCCGGGTGTCCGGACGCGAGAAGAAGGCGGCGTAGGCGCAGGCCAGGGCGGTCAGGCGGACGCGGGCGTCGCCCTTGACGCGCACGGCCTCGCGAACCGGGGCGGCGATGCCGCTGACTGTCTCCATGACGATGGCCTTGAAGAGGTCGGCCTTGCTGGGGAAGTAGGCGTAGAGGGTGGCCGTCGAGACCCCGGCCGCGCGGGCCACCACCTCCATGCCGGCGTCCGCGTAGCCTTGGCGAAGAAACAGGCTCCTGGCGGAGCCGAGGATCTCCTCGCGCTTGTGACCCGACCGTTTCAGACCCGCGCCGACAAGCATTTGAACACTCGCACTGGATTGGCTTTGATACAATCTAGCCGCGAAAACGGGGCCTAAGCAAGGCTGGGATGAAAGGTGGCGTGGGAGGACTCTCGCGCGCGTTTCGGCTATGCAGCCCCCGCGCCGGATTTCGTGCGCGGACAGATGGGATTTTCGGCGTGATCAAGGACGCGGAAGCCGCGCGCGAACAGGAAGTGGCCGCCTGGTTCGAAGGACGGGCGGAAAGCACGATCGAGACCTCGTGCGCCCGGGTGTTCCTGATCGGCGGCTCGGCCTTCAAGGTGAAGCGTCCGGTCGACTTCGGGTTTCTGGATTATTCGACGCTGGAACTGCGCCGCTGGGCGCTGGAGCGCGAACTGACCTTCAACCGCGCGGCCGCGCCGGACATCTATCGCGAGGTGCGTCGTCTGACGCGCACGGCCGACGAGGGCCTCGAGATCGACGGCCAGGGCGAGATCGTCGAGTACCTTCTGGAAATGCGCCGCTTCGACCAGAACGGGGTTCTGGCCACCCAGCCGTGGGCGATCGACGACGCGCTGGAGGATTCGCTGGGCCGCACGGTGGCCCGCTTCCACACCGGGGCGACCCTGCGTCCGCAGGGCGGCGGCGTTTCGGCCCTGGGCTATACGATCGCGTCCAACGCCAACCTGCTGCGCGGCCTGGCGCCGCGCCTGGGCCGGCAGGCGGTCGAGCGCCTGGTCCATGAGACCGACATCGCGCTGGAGCGCCTGGGCCCGCTGCTGGACGGCCGGGCCAAGGCCGGTTTCGCCCGCCACTGTCACGGCGACCTGCATCTGGGGAACATCCTGATCGAGGACGGCCAGCCGATCCTGTTCGACTGCATCGAGTTCAACGACACCCTGTCGGACATCGACGTGCAGTACGACCTGGCCTTCCTGCTGATGGACCTGGACTTCCGCCGTCGCCGCGACGCCGCCGGCCGGGTGCTGAACGCCTATCTGGACGAGGCCGCCCGCACGTTCGGCGAGGGGCTGTGGACGGGTCTGGCGGCCCTGCCGCTAATGCTCAGCGTCCGCGCCGCCGTGCGCACCCACGTCTGGGCCTATACAGGCGACGACGAGGCCGCGCGGGCCTATCTGCAGACCGCCCTGGAACACCTGGCCCCGAGGCCGGTCAGCCTGGTGGCGGCCGGCGGCCTGTCGGGCTCGGGCAAGTCGACCTTCTCGCGCGTCTGCGCCCCCGGCCTGGGTTCGGCCCCCGGCGCGGTGGTCCTGCGCACCGACGAGATCCGCAAGCGCCTGTGGGGGGTGCCGTCCCTCCAGCGCCTGCCGCGCGAGGCCTATACGCCGGAGATGAGCGCGAAGGTCTACGACCAGCTGTTCCACGACGCCGAGCTGTGCCTGAAGGCCCGGCGCTCGGTGGTGCTGGACGCGGTGTTCCTGAAGCCCGAGGAGCGGGCCCGCGCCGAGGCCCTGGCCAAAAGCTGCGACGTCGCCTTCCTCGGCGTCTGGCTGGAAGCCCCGCCGGAGGTGCTGCGCGAGCGCGTGGCGGCCCGCGTCAACGACGCCTCGGACGCCGACGTGGCCGTGCTGGAAAGCCAGCTGGCCCGCGACACGGGCGAGATCACCTGGCGAAAGGTCGACACGGTCAGCGCCTTCGAGGACGAAGCGCGGGCCCTGGCCGAGGCGATGGGGTAGGGATCCAAGCATGGTGCAGAGCAGCTAATATTTTGCCTTCCTGGGCCTTGTGCCCAGGACCCAGGCCCGAGGCGACTATGCGCGTCGGCATTCACGCGGCGGTCGGTCCGAGACCTGTCCAATACTCAGCTGTTCCTGAACCCTGGGTCCTGGGCACAAGGCCCAGGAAGGCGAGATTTAAAGCTCAAGCGTCGAGCTAATGTCGATCTACCTCACGCCGCCTGCCGCTCGGGCGGATCGGGGTTCACCGCGCGGAGGATGGCGGTGATCAGGTCCGCCGGCCGGACCGGCTTGCCCAGATAGTCGTCGAAGCCCAGCCCCAGGAACCGCTCGCGGTCGCCGGCCATGGCCGAGGCGGTCAGGGCGATGACGGGCAGGCCGGGATCGCCGGCGCGGCCGGCGCGGATGGCCTCCAGGGCGGTGATGCCGTCCATCACCGGCATGTTGATGTCCATCAGCACGCAGTCGTAGTGCTCCTGGGACATCGCCTCCAGCGCCTCCTGGCCGTTCTCGACCACGGTCAGGGCCACGCCCGCCGGCTCCAGCATGGTGCGCACGACCAGCTGGTTGATCGCGTTGTCCTCGGCCATCAGCACGTGGATCCGGCCCAGGTCCTCGTCCTCGACCGCCGGTTCGGGGCGTTGCGCGACCGGCGGCTGGACCGCCGTCGCGCGGATGCTGAGCACGAAGCAGGCGCCGCCGCCGCTCCCCGCGCGCAGCACCAGGTCGCCGCCCAGCTGGCGGGCCAGGGATCTCGAGATGGCCAGGCCGAGGCCCGCGCCGCCATAGCCGCGCGAGATGGTTTCGTCGGCCTGGGTGAAGCTGTCGAACACCCGGTCGGCGGCCTCGGGCGGCACGCCAGGACCGGTGTCGCAGACGGTGAAGCGGATCAGCTGTTCCTCACCCGCCGGCTCGGCGCTGACCGAGACCCGTACATGGCCCCGGGCGGTGAACTTCACGGCGTTGGAGACCAGGTTGGTCAGCACCTGGCGGATGCGCAGGGGATCGGCGTGGACCCAGGCGGGAACCTCGATGTCGAAGCGGGCGAACAGCGACAGGCCCTTGGCCTCGGCCGCGTCGCGCCAGGCGGCGACCACGTCGGCGACGATCGCGCGGGGGTCGATGGCCTCGGGCGCCAGCTCGACCTTGCCGGCCTCGACCCGCGACAGGTCCAGCACGTCGTTGAGGAGCTGCATCAGACTGTCGCCCGACTTGATCATCAGCTCGACCTGCTGGCGCTGAGTGGCGTCCAGGTTCGAGCGTTCCAGGGCGTGGGCCATGCCCAGCAGGCCGTTCATCGGCGTGCGCAGCTCGTGGCTGGTGACGGCGATGAAGGTCGACTTGGCGCGGGCGGCCTCCAGGGCCCGCTCGCGTTCGTCGCGCAGGCCGCGGGTCAGCTCGTCCATGCGCCGGGCGGCGGCGCGGTTGCGCAGAGCCACGTTCAGGGTGACGCCGACCAGTAGCACCAGCGACCAGCGCGTGGCCTGGGTCACCGTGTCCGAGCCCGCCATGAAGAAGAACGGGAAGACGATCAGGCTCAGCATCGGCGCCAGGGCGCTGATGATCAGCAGGGCCAGGGGCTGGTGACGATACTGCTGGGTGAAGACCAACTGGCCGCACCAGATGGCCACGGCCGCGATCTTCAGCTTTTCCGGACCGTTCAACCATAGCAGGGCCGCCAGCGCCGCCCAGCTGCCGTTGACGGGGATGGCCGCCAGGATGAAGGCGGCGCGCTCGGAGCGCCGGCCCGGCCGTCCCTTGCCGAAGTTCCGCGTCGCCAGGAACGCCAGGCCTTCGGCGACCAGGAAACTGGCCAACCAGGCCAGGGCCGTCCGGTAGCCCAGGCCCAGGCCGACGATCGCCGCGCCCAGGCCGCCGGAGAACACGCGCGAGGGACCCAGTCGCCGGATATCCGCGGCGACCTCGTCCAGCCGCTCGTCCGCCAGTGTGTCGGCCACCCAGCCCAAGGATCGTCTCCAATCGACGAACCTTGTTCGTCCACGTTGAGACTATCCCCCGCGAACAACCAAGAGTCTCTTTACGCGACCTGCGACCGATCAGCGCGTGCGCCTCATAGAGGACTGAGTTCGCTGATCTCTCCCTGTCGCGAGCGCCACGCGTTGCGCGTCGCGTCGCGCGCCGATAGCCTTGCCTGAACAACGATAAGCAATACCGGGAGAGCACGTTCCGATGCAGGGACTGATGCAGCATGGGGCTCTGACCCTCGACAAGATCATCGACCACGCGGCGTCGTGGCACGGCGGCCGCGAGGTGGTCAGCCGGTCGGTCGAGGGGCCGATCGTGCGCACAACCTACACGCGGATCCACGACCGGGCCAAGCGGGTCTCCAACGCCCTGCTGGCCCTGGGAATCAAGCCGGGCGACCGCGTCGGGACCCTGGCCTGGAACACCGCCCGCCACATGGAGGCCTGGTATGGGATCATGGGTATCGGCGCCGTCTGCCACACCCTGAACCCGCGCCTGTTTCCCGAACAGATCGCTTGGATCGCGGACCACGCCGGCGACCGGATCATCTTCGCCGACCTGACCTTCCTGCCGATCCTGGCGGCGATCCTGCCGCGCTTGCCCCAGGTCGAGCACGTGGTGGTCTTCACCGATCGCGCCCATATGCCGGCCGATTTCGCCGTGGCCGGCGACGCGCCCGGCTTCAGGGGCTTGCTGGCCTACGAGGATCTGGTCGAGCAGCATCACGCCGACTGCGCCTGGGGCGGGTTCCACGAGGATACGGCCGCCGGTCTCTGCTACACCTCGGGCACGACTGGCGACCCCAAGGGGGTGCTGTACTCGCACCGCTCGAACTTCCTGCACACCCTGATCACCCTGCAGCCCGACGTGATGGGCCTGTCGCAGAAGGACGTGATCCTGCCGGTCGTGCCGATGTTCCACGCCAACGCCTGGGGCGTGGCGTTCTCGGCCCCTGGCACGGGCGCCAAGATGGTGATGCCGGGCGCCAAGATGGACGGCGCCTCGATCTTCGAGCTCTTGGACACCGAGGGCGTGACCTTCTCGGCCGCCGTGCCCACCGTCTGGCAGATGCTGCTGCAGCACCTGGAGGCCACGGGCGCCAAGCTGCCGCTGCTGAAGAAGGTGGTGATCGGCGGGGCGGCCTGTCCCGAGAGCATCATCCGCGCCTTCCACGACAAGTACGACGTCGAGGTGGTCCACGCCTGGGGCATGACCGAGACCTCGCCGGTCGGGACCCTGTCGGTGATGACCGACGCGCTGGAGCAACTGCCCTACGATGAGCAGATGCCCTATCGCCTCAAGCAGGGGCGCCCGCCGCTGGGCGTCGAGATCTGCCTGCGCGACGACGAGGGCCGGCCGCTGCCGCACGACGGCAAGGCCTTCGGCCACCTGAAGATCCGTGGGCCGATCATCGCCGCCGAGTACTTCCGGGGCGTGGGCGGTCAGATCCTGGACGACGAGGGCTTCTTCGACACCGGCGACGTGGCCACGATCGACGACCACGGCTTCATGCAGATCACCGACCGGGCCAAGGACGTCATCAAGTCGGGCGGCGAGTGGATCAGCACCATCGAGATCGAGAACATCGCCGTCGGCCACCCCAAGGCGGCCCTGGCGGCGGTCGTTGGCGCGGCGCATCCCAAGTGGGACGAGCGGCCGGTGCTGCTGGTCAAGCTGAAGCCGGGCGAGACGGCGGCCAAGCAGGACTTCATCGACTTCCTGCACGGCAAGATCGCCAAGTGGTGGATGCCTGACGACGTGCTGCTGGTCGACGACATCCCGCTGGGGGCGACCGGCAAGATCGACAAGAAGCTGATCCGCAAGCAGCTGGCCGACCAGGGCTATCAGCTGCCGGCCACGCCGCTGGCGGCGTCCAGTCCGGCCAAGGCGGGGTGAGGTTGGGGGCTGATCAGGAGCGCCAGCCGATCAGGCCCCTAAGCGCTCAATTCCCGTCTTCCTGGGCCTTGTGCCCAGGACCCATTGTTCAGGAACAGCTGCGTTAGGTGTCAGGTTTTCGGCCCGGCGCCGTGTGAATTCCAGGGCGCGGAGTGCGCCTTTGGCCTGGGTACTGGGCGCAGGGCCCAGGAAAGCCAGGATATTCGCACGGCGGGCCCGTGATCGCCCCCTAAGCCAGCCGATACGCCGTCTCCAAGCCCGGCGCGCCGTCCGCCACCACCCGGCCCTCGCGGACCAGCTGGATCATGTGGGCCAGCACCGAGTGGGCGGCGGCCGGGTGCAGCCGGGGATCCACCGCCGCGTAGAGGCTGGGGACCATGGCCTTGATGGTCGTCAGGCCCGCGTCCAGGGCGTCCAGGATCTGGGCCTCACGCGCCCGGCGGTGGGCGACATAGGCGTCGAGGAACGGGCCGACCTCGCGGACCGGCGCGCCGTGGGTCGGCCACAAGGCAGCGAAGCCGCGCGACCTGACTTTTTCCAGGCTGGCGAAATAGGCGCCCATGTCGCCGTCGGGTGGCGTGATTACCGTCGTCGACCAGCCCATGACATGGTCGCCCGAGAACAGGGCGTTCTCCTCGCGCAGCGCGAAGCAGACATGATTTGAGGTGTGACCGGGCGTGGTGATCGCCTCCAGCGTCCAGCCGGGACCGCTCAGCACGTCGCCGTCGGCCAGGGTCACGTCGGGCCGGAAGCGGTCGTCGGCGCCTTCTTCAAGACTTTTGGCCTCCAGCGCCGGCGCGTCGTCGGCGAAGGGCGAGGGCGCTGGCAGGCCATGGACTTTAGCCCCGAACGCCTCGGCCAGCGGGTGGGCGAGGGGCGAGTGGTCCAGGTGATGGTGGGTGACCAGCACGTGGGTCACCCGTTCGCCGGCCAGCGCCGCCTTCAGGGCCTCGAAGTGCTCGGGCAGGTCCGGGCCGGGATCGATCACCGCCACCTCGCCCCGGCCGACGATGTAGACGCCCGTGCCAGTATAGGTGAACGGCCCCGGATTGCGGGCGATGACGCGCCGGATCAGCGGCGAGACCGCGTCGCAACGGCCGTACTCGAACGCCAGCTCGCGCACGAAGGGAATCATCGAGGGCACTCCGTGGTGAACGCGGCGCCGGTCTTGCGCCTCGCCCCGCCAGTAACCCCGGGAAGGACGGTCATGGCGGCGGACGCGGCGATTTTTGTGTCAAAACGGCTCCAGCGCGCGGTCTTCGCCGTCCTGTGTATCATCCTGGCCCAGTTCGTCCTGGCCAGCTGCCAGGCCGAACCAACGCCGATGGCGGCCCGCGTATCGGCCGCCCACCCAGGGGGTTTCTAGCGCGGCAGCACGCCGGAAAGGTCATAGCCGGCCTGGAGGCCGTGGTTGACGAGGGTCTCGCGATCCTCGCCCGCCAACGTCCGGCCGATCGACCAGGTGACGATCGAGCGCGTGCCCGACCGACAGAAGGCCAGGACCGCTCCCTTCGCCGCCTCGACCGCCGCGCGCACCGCCTCGACCTGGTCCGGCGTCGGCCCACCGCGCACGGGCGCGTACAGATAGTCCAGACCCGCGGCCCGCGCCGCCGCCTCCATCGCCGCGCTGGACGGCTGATCGGGATCCTCGCCGTCGGGACGGTTGTTGATCACGAGCACGAATCCCTCGGCCGCGGCCCGGGCCATGTCAGCCTCGGCGACCTGCGGGCTGACGGAAAAGGAGTCGGTGACGCGCCGGAAGTCGCTCATGGATTCGCCGAAAACTGCACGCGGCGCACTCCGCCGCCCGACCGCATCTTCGCGGCCCGGGGGCGCCTAGGCAATGGTCAGTGGCGCCTCGGCGTCTGCACGCTCCGCGATCATTCGCGGGGATAATGTGCCACCAATCTGACACATACTAACGGATATTTACCCATAAATCGCACCGAAGGGGGATGATTTCCTCGGTGTCAAGGCTTGAGAGCCAAAAACACCGACGGAAATACTTCGAAAGGCGCCGCGCCGCGCCACCCTTGCCAAGCGGCGAAATAACCCACGAAAATCAAAGAGGTGGTCCACTTTTTCTCTGATTTTCAGGCGCTTAGGGCGCGACGTGGACCGCTGATCTCCCGAAAAGGGGCGGTGCTGTGGCGATTTTGCGACAGCGGTTAGCGATGTGGGTTACATTTTTGCAATGACAATTGACCCTTGGCGGTCACGGCCCCTAACGTCGTCCCAACCGGGGAAATGTTTCCGGGACACTAGTGATCTCGTGGCGCGAATAGGCGGTTTTCCGCTCCATGTCGGACAAAGTTTCTAGAGGGGGACTCGTCCGATTTGCCGCTCGCGTCATGCTCAGAGGGGATTTGAACAGCATGAATTCCACCAAAGGTAGCGCCCGCGCGCGTCTACTGACGACGACCCTGCTCGCCGGTCTGGCGGCGGTCGTCACGCCCGTCGCGATCGCGACGATGGCGGTCGTGGCTCCGACCGTGGCCAACGCTCAGGACTACAGCTCGGGCTCGCTGGTCGGCACCGTCCGTGACAGCGCGGGCGCGCCGGTCAGCGGCGCCGCCGTCGCCGTCAAGTCGCTGGATCAGGGCTTCACTCGCTCGGTGACCACCGACGCCACCGGCCAGTTCCGCATCCCCCTGATCCCGATCGGCGGCTATTCCGTCGCCATCAGCAAAGAAGGCTACCAGGCCACCAACGACGGCAACGTGCGCGTCGGCCTGGGCGGTTCGACGGCCTATTCGTTCACCTTGGCTAGCGCGGGTGAGTCTGTCAGCGAAGTGGTGATCACCGCCACCGCGAATCCGCAGCTCGACTTTGCGGCGACGACCAAGGGCCTGACCGTCGACATTGAAACCCTGACCAAGCAAGCGCCGATCGGCCGCTCGCTGACGGCGGTGGTTCAGCTGGCTCCGGGAGCCCTGCAAGGCAACGCCAGCGTGGTCTCGACCTCGCCCGCGACGCCTGACTTCAGCACTCAGCCTTCGATCGGCGGCTCTTCGATCGCTGAAAACGCCTTCTACGTTAACGGCCTCAATATCACGAACTTCAACACCTACGTGGGCGGCGCCGCCGTGCCGTTCGACTTCTATAAGTCGATCGAGGTGAAGACCGGCGGCTATCCCGCCGAGTTCGGTCGCGCCACTGGCGGTGTGATCAACGCCGTCACCAAGTCGGGCTCGAACGACTTCAAGGTCGCGTTGCATGGCAACTTCGAGCTGAACTCGCTGCGTGACCACTCGCCGGATACCTACGAGTACGCAAACCATCGCAGCGGCCGTCAGAACAACAGCGCCACCATTGAGGTGAGCGGGCCGATCATCGAGGATCACCTGTTTTTCTACGTGCTGAATCAGCAGCAAAAGGAAACGCTGAAGACGGCGCAGTCGACGAATGGCCAGTATGTGGTCGACACGACCAACGACCCGTTCTGGGGCGGCAAGCTGGACGGCTACATCACGGACAAGCAGCGCGTCGAACTTACCTATTTCGACACGACCCGCACCACGAACCGCAAAGCGTTCAGCTATAACTCCAGCACCGACACCATCGGCGCCGCCTTGCCGCCAACCACCTATCAACTGGGCGGGCAGAATTGGGTCGGCCGCTACACCGGCACCTTTACTGACTGGTTCACCCTGTCGGCGGCATACGGCAAGAGCAAGGATCGCACGAACACTCTGCCGGCCGACACCACGAGCCCGCGTGTTCGCTCGGACGTGAGCGCCACAAACCCGCTGGTCTCGGGTCCGACGCGGACGATCAGCAATCAGAAGTCGGCGTCTTACGCCACCTTGAGCACCGAGCGTGAATTCTATCGCATCGACGGTGATCTGTACTTCAATCTGATGGGGTCGCATCACGTCCGTACGGGTTACGACCACGAAAAGACGACGCTGAACCACGCCCAGACTTCTACGGGCGGCATCGGTTACTTCTACCACGTTGGCTCCGCCAGCGACGCGCGCGGTGTGGCTGCCGGCGTCCCCTATGTCGAGGTGTCGACGCAACGTCTGGGCGGCGCGCCTGTTCACGGCATCAATGCCGCCTACTATGTGCAGGATGCTTGGGACATTACGAAGGGTCTGACCCTCCAGCTGGGCATTCGCAATGACAAGTTCACCCTTGGAAACCTGGCCGGTGAAACGGTCCTGGATTTCAAGAACAACTGGGGGCCGCGGCTGGGCTTCACCTGGGACCCGGTCGGCGATGGGGCTAACAAGGTGTTCGGCTCTTATGGCCGTTACTTCATCCCGCCGGCGTCGAACCTGAGCTATCGCGGCGCCGACCTGGGCTACAGTGCGTTCTTCTACGCGCCGACGGCCGCCGGGTTTGCGATGAATCCGACGACGATGGCCCCGACGGCGCTCGGGACCCAGATCACGGCGACCACGAACCCGACCGGCACCTTCACCTACTGCCCGCTCAACAACCCGGTTGCTGGTTCGCCCGGCGTCAAGGGTTGCGCCGTGCCGTTCGGCGTCGGCGTGCCCGAGCCCGCTGCCTCCAAGACCGCTCAGGGCCTGAAGGCGACCTACGAAGACGAGTTCACCGTGGGTTATGAGCGCCGGTTCAACACGCTCTGGAAGGGCGGGGTCTCGCTGACCTACCGTGCGCTCCACCGCGTGTCGGAAGATATGACGCTCGATCCGTATATCCGTCAGTATTGCGCTTCTCGTCTGACGGGCGCTGCCCTCACCGCCTGTAATACGGTTTGGAACAACTCCTGGCAGTATATCGTCTTCAATCCTGGCGAAGATCTCACGATTAAGCTGCGCGCGCCGAACTCGGCCGTGCACTCGCCCGAGACGATTGCTGCCTTGAACGGCGCTCTGCCGGCCACGCTCACCTTCACCAAGCAGGAACTCGGTTTCCCGACCGTGAAGCGCGAGTACGTTGGCCTGGAGTTCAATTTTGAACGCGCGTTCGATGGCAAGTGGGGCCTGCAGGGGTCTTACGTGCTCTCCGAGTCGAAGGGTAACTACGAAGGCACGGTCCTATCGGACAACGCTCAGACGGACGCTGGCAGCACCATCCTGTTCGACTTCCAGCACTTGGCTGACTACCAGTATGGCCTGCTGCCGAACCATCGGGCTCACCAGTTCAAGCTGTTTGGTACGTATGCTCTGACCGACAACCTGATGCTCGGCGCCAACGGCACCTTGCTGTCGCCGCGTCACCAAGGCTGCTTGGGTCTGGCTCCGTACGAAGGTGACCCGTCGCAAGACTACGGCGCGTCGGCTCGCTACTGCGGTGGCAAGCCCGCTCCGCGCGGCAAGGGCCTGAAGACGGATTGGGTCAAGACCCTCGATCTGTCGCTGCGCTACACTCTGCCGGACAGCATCGTTCCGGCGAATGGCAACCTGGTCCTCCGAGCCGACGTGTTCAACATCTTCAACTCCAAGGCTGTTAACTCCCGTGAGGAAGCCGGCGAAACCGACAACGGCTCTCCCTACGTGGACGACAACGACAAGCCGCTGTGGGGTGCGCCGATCGCTTATCAAACCCCGCGCTACGTGCGTCTGGGCTTCGATCTGGCCTTCTAAGACGTGACACAACGGTTGTGAGAATGGCGGCGGGCTCCACAGGAGCCCGCCGTTTTCTTTTTGAGAGCGACGGTGCATGCTGAGGCGCGATCAAGCGCTTCGGCCTCTACGTGGTCGGTGTAAAGGCGCAACCTTCGCCGCCTTTTCGAGCGACAAGCTGGGCGTGGCCCCAGGCCATCGCGCGTGCCGCAGCGAACCCTTCTGCGGTCAGCCAGCCTTGCGAGAGGTTTCAGCGGCATCGGGCCTAGTGACTTCCTCGATGCAACATCCGCCTACGCGCACGGCTTTGGCCGATCACCATCGCGCAGTCCGTCGGCTAGCCAGGGCGGTCGTTCTGGCGCGTCGCCACGGGCGCGAACGACTGCTTCCGATCCTCTAAGCCCATGGCGCCCAGCAAAAAGGCCGCCCAGGATGCCCCGGACGGCCTTCCGATCCTGCCTCCGCTAGAGCCTTACCGCACCGGCGTGTCCGCCAGCACCGACGCGCCGCCCGGCGCGGCGCGCAGGCGGGCGTGGGCCATCTCGTCGAGGATCGCCTGCGAGCGCGGATCGCCCAGCACCCAGGCGGCGGCCGCCAGGGTCTTGGCCGAGGCCTCGCTGACGCCCAGGAAGCGCTCGATCGCCTCGAACGGCGATTGGCCGCCGTCCATGCGCTTGAGGCGCACGCCGTCGTCCAGCTTGGCCAGGGCCTTGGCCTTGTCGACCGCGTCGTAGAAGCCGCCCAGTTCGTCGACCAGGCCCAGCTGCTTGGCCTGCTCGCCGGTCCAGACGCGACCCTTGGCGATCTCGCGCACGCGCTCGGGCGGCAGCTTGCGGCCCTCGGCCACCCGGGCGACGAAGCCGGCGTAGATGCGGTCCATCCAGCCGGCGAACTTGGCGCGCTGGTCGGGGGTGAAGCCCTCGGCCGAGCCGAACGCCTGGGAATAGTCCCCGCCGACGTGCAGGTCCTTGGTGTCGACGCCGAAGCGGGCCAGGGCGTCGCCCAGGGCGAACTTACCGCCATAGACGCCGATCGAGCCGGTCAGGGTCGAGGGTTCGGCGACGATCGAATTGGCCTGGCTGGAGATCCAGTAGCCGCCCGAGGCCGCGTAGGTCCCCATGCTGACCACGACGGGCTTGCCGGCCGCCTTGGCGCTCTTCACCGCCGCCAGGATCTGTTCGGACGCGGTGTCCGAGCCGCCGGGCGAGGAGACGCGGAAAACGATCGCTTTGACGTCCTTGTCGTCGGCCGCGGCCTTGAAGGCCTGGGCCACGTCGTCGGAATAGACGTTGCTGTCGCCGCCGAACGGCGAGCCGCCGCTGCTCGCGCCGGTGACGATCGCGCCCTCGGCCCCGATCACGGCGATGGCCGGGCCGGTCTTGACCGACGGCGGCTTGGAGCGATTGGCGTAGTCGTCGAAGTCGATCAGCTTGGCGCCCTTGCCGGCCTTATCCAGGGAGAAGGCCTGGATGTCGCTGACCTGGCCGACCTTGTCGATCAGGCCCTTGGCCTGGGCCTCCTGGGCGCCGTACGGGCCCTCCTCGAGAGTCTTGGTCAGCAGGACCGGGTCGCGCTTGCGGTCGACGGCGGCGCTGGTCAGGGCGGTGCGGTAGACCGAGCCCATCCAGGACAGCGTCGATTCCCGGTGAGCCGGGGTGTAGTCGCTATAGAGATAGGGGTTCACGGCGTTCTTGTATTCGTAGCGCTGCTCGTACTCGGCCTTGACCCCGTACTTGTCGAAGAAGCGCTTGAAGAACATCGACTCGGTCGAGACGCCGACCGCCTGGAAGCTGGAATCGGGCTGCATCCAGAACTCGCTGGTCGCCGCGCCCAGCATGTAGGTTGAGGTGACCATGCCCGAGGGGTAAAGCCCCTGGCTGTGGGCGTAGATCGGCTTCTTGCCGACCTCGCGGAAGTGCTTGAACGCCAGGCGCAGCTCATCGGCCGCGGCCGGGGCGATACCGCCCTCCGGCAGGCGCACCAGGACGCCCTGGACCTTGTCGTCCTTCTCGGCGCGGCGCAGCGTCTCGATGATCGACATCACCGAATCCCCGCCGCCGCCGCTCAGCGCCGCGAAGGGGTTCTTGGGCGCCTGGTCGGTGAGGCCGTCGCGAAGATCCAGTTGCAGGACGGTGTGGGCGGGGACGGGCGCGGGGCGGGCGGCCCCGGCGGCCATCACGATCAGCAGGAAGGGCACTCCGACCACGAACAACAGAAGGCCGACGAAGACGCCGGCGACGGTCAGGAAGAACTGCTTCATCGGAGGTCCTGCTTGCGAAGTCGTCGACAAGCTAACCGGTGTCGGGGCCGCAACCAAATGAAGAGCGCGCAACGAATCTCGTCACGGACGCCGCACAGGCCAAGCGCCGCTTTCGCGGCGCCTAAGCTTCTGTATTTTGGGCAGGTTTCCCGCTTCTGGCTAGCGGGGGAGAAATGGTCGGAGTGGCAGGATTTGAACCTGCGACCCCTGCGTCCCGAACGCAGTGCTCTACCAGACTGAGCCACACTCCGACTTGGAGGCCGGCCTTATAGGGGGCGGTTTCGGAGGGCGCAAGCGCCTTTTTCGAGGTTCGTTCGGGAGCCTGAAAAAACTTCTGAAATGGCCTGTTGCATCCATCCGAGTCGTGAGCTATCTCCACCGCCTCGCCGGGCCCACCAGGGTCTCGCCGTTCCTGCTGGGGAATGGTGTAATGGTAACACTGCGGTTTTTGGTACCGTCATTCTAGGTTCGAGTCCTAGTTCCCCAGCCACTTCCTCCCCGAAGACTTAGTGTTGCTGAAGGCTCCGCCCCGCGCGGGGAGAGCCGACTTGCGTGGTTTTGGCTCCGACGTACCGCGCCAGCGCAGCGAGGGTCCTGACGCCCGTGTCGCGGTCGATCGAGATCTTGGCGATACAACGGACTATCCGGGAAGTCGTGCGCGGCCGGCGAAGGCCTCGGGAAAACGGGCTTGGTCGCGGCGATGGCGCGCTTCGTCGGTGAAGCTTGGCTTTGCAGCGGCCTGTACGGCCATGAACGCTTCGGAAATCGGGATGTCGGCGTGCGAACGTTCCGCTGTCAGGTGCAGATGCGCAACGGCCGAGTCGACGAGGCCGCGCCATAAGGCGACGAGGCGGCTGGTCTGGCGGCGATCGTGACGTCGAGGCGTCGGGATGCGGTATTTGTCCGTGCGCCTGTTGATAACCGCTAAGTCCAGTTCGCAGTTGCGAGACAGAATGACACCCGCATGGGTTTAGGGATGGCTTCAAGCGTCTGATAACAACGTTTGCATACGTATAGTTGACGGAAATTCAGCTCGTTGAACGTGCTCATCCCCAGTCGATTGTTGCCGTTCTTCACGAATTGAAACAGAAAATCCGTCCGAACTACTTGTATTTTCGAGGTGAGGGTGTATTTGCGGACACACTAGGGGAATGGAGTTATGATCGTGGAAGACAAAGCGACCCTGATCGAGCTTACAGCGGAAATCGTCGCCAACTATGTGGCCAATAATTCGACGCCGGTTTCCGAACTTCCGGCGCTGATCCGGGCCACGCATGATGCTCTGGCTGGTATTGGCGCGCCGCCCGCGCCGACCGTTGAAGCCGTGAGCAAGGCCACGCCGGCTCAGATCCGCAAGAGCATCACGCCCGAAGCGCTGATCAGCTTCGAGGATGGCAAACCGTACAAGACGCTGAAGCGCCACCTGACGACCCACGGCATGACCGTGGCGGAGTACAAGGCCAAGTGGGGGCTGCCGAACGACTATCCGACGACCGCGCCCGCCTACAGCGAGGCCCGCTCGAAAATGGCCAAGGCCCTGGGCCTGGGCCAGGGCGGTCGCAAGGGCAAGGCGCCCGCGCGAGGCCGCAAGGGCTGATCGGCTTCCAAGCCTTTCGAGACAAGCCTTTCAAGAGACGAAAAGGGGACGCGGCGGGCGTCCCCTTTTTTGTGCGTTGCGCCTTGGTGACCCTTGGGGGCAAAGCGCTCGTCTTTCCTGCCTGAAGAGGGGATCCGAGACCGGCTCACTGACGGGTCGAATGGCTGCGTCCAACCCTTTCTTGACTGCCGGAACGTCTGCTACGCGTTCGCCATGTTTGGAGCACGCATAGCGATCCTAGGCCTTTCGACCGTCCTCATGGTCGGCTGCTCCCTCATGGCTCGAGAGGTCAGTGGCCCTTTCTACGTGATGTACGTCGCTGACAGTGATGAGCGAGCGTTATTCCGCTGTCCGGACGGTCCCAACGAGGGATGCGCGATTGACGGCTTGCCCGGTCCGGATGTGTTCGCCGCTGGCGGAAACGCGACGTACATCGTCGTTGCGCGACACCGCGCGGGTCGCGATGAATATTTCTATTTCCGTCGCGTTGCCGAGGAACGGCGCGGGTGGGGCGCCAATCCCGAGGTTATCGTTGGACCGCTCGGAAAGCCCGAGTTCGACGCTGCCTCCAAGCAGTTGGAATTGCCGGCGCTGATTGATTTTTCGCGGTAGGGCCGACGTCCACTCGCCACCGAGGCTGTGTGAAAACCCCGAAGCACCGTAGTCTTTAGGGGAAGGCTTCGGAGGTGCGGGATGGCGCGCTTTATCGAGGGAGAGGATCGTCGGCAGGTGGCGCTGCTACCGGAATGCCTGGACGATTACGTCGGCGAGGACAGTTCGGTCCGGGTGATCGACACGTTTGTGGACGAGTTGGATCTTGGAGCGCTAGGCTTTGACCGAGTGCGGGCCGCTTCGACGGGGCGGCCTGGCTATCATCCCGGCGCGATGCTGAAGCTCTATCTCTACGGGTACCTCAATCAGGTGCAGTCGAGCCGGCGGCTGGAGCGCGAAGCGGGGCGCAACACCGAGTTGATGTGGTTGCTGGGCAAGCTGGCCCCGGACTTCAAGACCATCGCCGACTTCCGCCGCGACAATGGCCAGGCGCTGCGGGCGGCCTGCGCCGCCTTCGTGGCGATCTGCCGGGACATCGGCCTCCTGACCGGCGGCGTGGTGGCGGTGGACGGCAGCCGGTTCAAGGCGGTGAACACGCGCGACAAGAACTACACGCCGGGCGCGGTGCGTCGGCGCATCGAGCAGGCCCAGGCGAGCATCGGGCGCTATCTGGAGGCGCTGGACGCGGCGGATCGCCAGGAAGGCGAAGAGGCTCAACTGCGCGGGGACCGCCTGAAGGACCGGCTGGACGCGCTGCGGCGGCAGGTGCGCGACCTCAAGGTGATGGAGGCCGAACTCGCCCAGGCTCCGGACGGGCAGATATCACTCACCGACCCCGACGCGCGGGCCATGGCCACCCACGGCAAGGGGACTGGGATGGTGGGCTACAATGTCCAGGCCGCCGTCGACGCTGAACACCATCTCGTCGTCGCCCATGAGGTGACCAACCAGGGCCACGACCGTAGCCAACTGGCCAACATGGCGGCGCGGGCCAAGGCGGCGACAGGGACGGACGCGCTGACGGTGCTGGCCGACCGGGGTTACTTCTCGGGACTGGGACTGTCAGGAATTTCGTGTGAAGGCCGGGCGGTTGAACATGTTTAGGCGGCGGCTCGGTTGAAGCGATGTCCGAAGAGGACGGCGAACTGAGCCTTGGCCATGTGCCACTCACGAGCGGGCATGGTCCATTCTTTCTCGGAGCGGTTCAAGACCAGGAAGAGAAGCTTCAGGGCGGCCTCGTCGGTGGGGAAGTGCCCCCTGGCGCGGACGGCCCTACGAAGCTTTGAGTTCAGGGCCTCGATGGCGTTGGTGGTGTAGATCAGGCGGCGAACGTCGTGCGGGAAGGCGAAGAAGGGGATAACCTCGTTCCAGGCCCTGCGCCAGGACATGCCGATGGCGGGGTATTTCTGGCCCCATTCGCCGACCTCAAAGGCGTCCAGGGCCGCCTGGGCGGCAACCGCGTCCACGGCCCGGTAGATGTCCTTGAGGGCGGCTGCGACCGGCTTTCGATCCTTGTAGGAGACAAAATCCAGGCTGTTTCGCAGCAGATGGACGATGCAGGTCTGGACCGTGGCCTCTGGGAAGACGGCGGTGATCGCCTCGGGAAACCCTTTGAGGCCATCGACCACGGCGATCAGCAAATCCTCAACGCCGCGATTTTTGAGCTCGTTCATGACCCGCAGCCAGAACTTGGCGCCCTCGTTCTGCTCAAGCCACAGGCCCAGGATTTCCTTGCCGCCATCGTGCCTTACGCCGAGCGCCACGTGCACGGCCTTGTTGCGGACCAGGCCCTCGTCGCGGATCTTCACCCTAAGGGCGTCGAAGAACACCAGCGGATAGACCGGCTCCAGCGGGCGGGCCTGCCAGGCGGCGATCTCGTCCAGGACCGCGTCGGTGACCACGCTGATTAGGTCGGGCGAGACTTCCACGCCGTAGAGCTCGCGCAAATGGCCGACGATCTCGCGGTTGCTCATGCCGCGCGCGTACATCGAGATGACCTTGTCGTCGAAGCCCGGAAAGCGGCGCTGGTACTTGGCGATCAGCGTCGGATCGAAACTGGCCTGGCGATCGCGCGGCACGTCCAGAGACAGCTTGCCCGCGTCGGTGATCACCGTCTTTGAGCCGTAGCCGTTGCGACTGTTGCCACTGCCGTGCGGGCCTCCAGATGGTGATCCATCTCCGCGTTCAGCGCCCGCTCGGCCAGCGCCTTCTTCAGGCCGTCGAGCAGCCCTCCAGGGTCAAAAGCTGTCTTGGCGTCGGCCCCAGCCAGTAGCTGGTCCAAAATCGCATCCGGAATAGAGGGCTCTTTGCGTCGGGCCATAGGGTCTCTCCTTGATTCCCATCATGCCCGGCCTTCACACGAAATTCCTGACAGTCCCCATGACCACCGTGGAGAACGGGCAAACCCTGCACCGCTACTGGAACCTCTCCGCCTGCAAGAGCTGCGCGCTGAAATCCCAGTGCACCCCGGCCAAGGAGCGCCGCGTCACACGCTGGGAGCACGAGGCCGTCATCGAGGCCATGCAGCGAAGGCTGGACCGACATCCCAAGGCCATGCGCATCCGACGACAGACCGTCGAGCACGTCTTTGGAACCTTGAAGGCCTGGATGGGATCCACCCACTTCAAGACCCGGCGGATGAACAACGTGGCCGCCGAGATGAGCCTGCATGTGCTGGCCTACAATCTCCGACGCGCCATCGCCGTCGTCGGCGCCCAACCGCTCATCGCAGCGATGCGGGCCTGAGAAAAAGAGACCCGCGCCGCCCACATCCCCCATGAGGTCCCAGGCGTTTCCACACAGCCTCCACCCCTTGCCGCACTTCACCCCGTCCGCTCTCCGGCCTGGCGACCAAAGTCCGGTTTCAGGCGCGCCATCAATTCCTGCACCCGCCCCTATTCAGACGATGCCACGTCCCGCTCCTAGGTGACCGGCCCCACGCTTGTCGGTCGGCTCACTGCCTTGCAGCTTCGGAGGACCGGAAAGGCGTGGGCAGCGGGTCGGCCTCGGGCGGCGCAAGATAGAAAAGGTAACCTTCGGCATTCGGCGCGTGCCAACGATGCCCTCTCTCGCGCCGGGATCGAGCAGCTGAAGACGGTAGTCAAAGGGGTAGCGAACGAGTTCGATCTCCCTGGAGGCGTCGCCGTATGCGTAGCGTCCTCTCGCGACGCGTTCACCGTCGAATGGGTTGGCGTTGTGGACCATGACGGAAGACTTACAGACGGATCGCCGAATGTCTGCACCCCACCCCGAACAGACGATGCACCTGTCCGCTTTCGTCAGCGACGACCGGACCTTGCCAGTGCCGGGGCATGTTCGTCATCTCGAGACTGAAATGACGTGGACTTGCGGGCCCTAGGCCACGCCGCGCGTGTCGGCTTCGCCCTCGACGTTCAGCGACAATACCTTGGCCAGAGCCTCGACCAGACGCGGGATTTCGACCGGCTTGGGCACCAGGGCGTCCATGCCGGCCTCGGCATAGAGCGTGCGTTCGTGGGTCAACACGCTGGCGGTGACGGCGATGATGGGCGTGCGCGGACGGCCCGAGCTGTGCTCGCCGGCGCGGATCGCCTGACTGGCCGCGACGCCGTCCATCACCGGCATGTGAATGTCCATCAGGATCGCGTCCCAGCGATCCTTCTCCCACATGGCCACCGCCTCGCGGCCGTCGACCGCGAAATGGCCGTTGACGCCCAGATGGCCCAGCAGGGTCAGCAGCACGGCGCGGTTGGTCTGATTGTCGTCGACCACCAGGATCTTGGGGGCTCCGGCCTCGACCTCGGGCGCCGCGATGTCCATCGCGGCGGGCGGCGCGGCGGGCGCGACCTCGGGCATCGGCAGGGTGACGGCGAAACAGGCGCCGCCCTCCGGCGACGGCGAGAACGCGATCGTCCCGCCCATCAGCTCGACCAGCGTCTTGCAGATGGCCAGGCCCAGGCCCGAGCCGCCGGCGCGACGGGTGCTGGAGCTGTCCAGCTGGGCGAACTTGGTGAAGAGACGGTCGCGCTGGTCCTCGGGAATGCCGACGCCGGTGTCGATGACGCGCACGGACAGGCTCTGGTCGTCGCCCTCGACGAGCACCCGCACGCCGCCGCTTTCGGTGAACTTGATGGCGTTGGAGATCAGGTTCGACATCACCTGGCGCAGCCGCTCGGCGTCGCCCAGGCGCCAGCCGGCGGCCGGCGGGGCGATCTCGAGGCTGAAGTCCAGGTCCTTGTCGCGGGCGAGGCCGCCGTAGAGCTGGCGCAGGGCGTCCAGGTGGGCCGAGAGGTCGAACGGGGCCGGAATGATGTCCATCTTGCCCGCCTCGACCTTGGAGATGTCGAGGACGGCGTTGATCACGCTGAGCAGCGAATGGCCCGAGGCGGTGATGGTGTCGAGGCGGCGGCGCTGGTCCGGCGCCAGTTCGCCCGCGGCCATGATCTGGGCCATGCCCAGCACGCCGTTGAGCGGGGTGCGGATCTCGTGGCTCATCGTCGCCAGGAACTCGGTCTTGGCGCGGTTGGCGGCCTCGGCGCTGAGGGCCAGGCTCTGGGCTTCTGTCTTCAGCCGGCGGTTCTCGGCCAGCTCGCGTTCCAGCTCGGCGTTCAGGGCCTCGCTGGCCAGGCGCGCGCGCACCTCGCGACCGACGACGCCGCGCATCATGGCCGAAATGCCGATCGCCGCGAAAGCGCCAGCCAGACCGATGAACATGTACTGGGCGACCGGATCGCCCGGCGCGTCGGAGGCCATCCAGCCCAGGCAGGCCATGGCCACGGCGACGCTGACCAGGGCCACGCGGCGGCTGGGCGCCGAGGTGGCGAAGGCCACCGACATCAGGACGAAATAGACCAGCTTAGCCGGTTCGAAGTGGATCAGCTGATAGGCGACCGTATTGCCCAGGAACAGGCCGTTCATGCCCAGCACCAGCAGCTCCAGCCTCGGGCCACCTAGGCGGGCCTTGCCGATCACGAACCAGCTGGCGAAGGCATAGAGCGCGGAGAAGACCGCCAGGCCCTCCAGCACGGCGAAGGCCGTCCCTTTTTCGTAGAAGGGGTGGGATAGACTGATCAGGACATAATAGAACGCCGTGGCGATCAGGTAGCCACGCGCGATCGGCACGTAGGCCTGGACCAGCGCGAGCTTGGACCGCCTCTGCTCGTCAGTCTTCGAAGCCGCCAAGACCTGCTCCCGACCTTCCCCAGCCGAATAGTCTGGCAGAAGAGTGGTTAAGCCTTATTTCGAAAGACGATACTTTTACACGCCGATCAAGCTCATTCCGGGGGCGTCCGGCGGCGTGTCCGTCCCGCCGTTCAGGGAACGCTGCATCCAGACCAGATCGACCCAGCGGCCGAACTTGTGGCCCATGCCCGGAAAGACGCCCTGTTTCTCGAAGCCCATGGCCGCGTGCAGGCCGATCGAGGCGGTGTTGCCGCTGTCGCCGATCACCGCGCACATCTGGCGCAGGCCCAGCGCCTCGCACTGGCTGATCAGCTCGCCCAGGAGCGCCTTGCCGACGCCCTTGCCCACGGCCTTGGGCGAGACATAGACGCTGTCCTCGACCGTGTAGCGATACGCCGCGCGCAGACGGAACGGGCCGGCATAGCAGTAGCCGACCACCGCGCCGTCCAGCTCGGCGACCAGGTAGGGCAGGCCGCGCTCCAGGAAGGCCGCGCGGCGGCGGCCCATCTCGGCCTCGTCCGGCGGGACTTCCTCGAAGGTGCCCAGGCCGTTCAGGACGTTCCAGGCATAGATGGCGGCGATCGCCGGCACGTCGGCGTCGGAGGAGGGGCGGATCACGACGCTCATTACAATCCTCTCCCCGTGGGAGAGGTGGCGCGAAGCGCCGGAGAGGGGAGTGATCCCGTCGACCGAACTTCCCCCTCCGTCCGCTTCGCGGACACCTCCCCCGCTTGGGGGAGGATTTCGACACTTACGCTCACGCCGTCTTCCACCCCTGTTCCACCGCCCACACCGCGAAGGCGTAGTCCAGGGCGATCTCCTTGAGGAAGTCAAAGCGTCCCGATGCGCCGCCGTGTCCGGCGTCCATATTGATCTTCAGCAGGACAGGTTTGCCGCTGGTCGAGGCGGGGCGCAGCTTGGCGACCCACTTCTCGGGCTCCCAGTAGGTGACGCGCGGATCCGACAGGCCGCCGGTGGCCAGGATCGCCGGATAGGGCTTGGCCGCCACGTTGTCGTAAGGGCTGTAGCTGGCGATGTAGTCGTAGGCCGCCTTGTCCTCCAGCGGATTGCCCCATTCGGGCCATTCCGGCGGGGTCAGGGGCAAGGTGGTGTCGCTCATGGTGTTGACCACGTCGACGAACGGCACCGCGGCGATGATCCCGGCGAACAGGTCCGGGCGCATGTTGGTGATCGCGCCCATCAGGAGGCCGCCGGCCGAGCCGCCATAGGCGACCGTGTTGGCGGGCTTGCCGTAGCCGGCCGCGTGCAGATGTTCGGCGCAGGCGATGAAGTCGGTGAAGGTGTTCTTCTTCTTGAACTTCTTGCCGTCCAGGAACCAGCCCCAGCCCTTTTCCGAGCCGCCGCGCGGGCAGGCGGTGGCCCAGATCCAGCCGCGGTCGACCAGGCTGAGGTTGCGGATCGAGAAGCTGGGCTCCATGGCGATGCCGTAACTGCCGTAGCCGTACAGCAGCAGCGGGGCCGAGCCATCCAGCTTGGTCCCCTTCTTCATCAGGATGAAGATCGGCACCTCGGTCCCGTCACTGGCCTTGGCGTTGAGGCGGCGGGTCTCGTACTGGGCCGGATCGTGGCCGGAGGGGATCTCCTGCGTCTTGCGCAGGGTCCGCTGGCGGCTCTTCATGTCATAGTCGAACCACTGCCGGGGCGTGGTCATAGAGTTGTAGACGAAGCGCAGATTGTCGGTGTCGTACTCGTAGCCGCCTTCCAGGCTCAGGGCGTAGGCGGCTTCGTCGAAGGCGATGGCGTGTTCGGTCCCGTCCAGCGCGGTGACGGTCACGCGGTTCAAGGCGTCGACCTTCTCCAGGCGCACGAACCAGCGCTTGAAGGCCATGGTGCCGGAGATCAGCCGGCCCGGCTGGTGGGCGACCCAGTCCTTCCAGTTCGCCTTGCCAGTGGCGTTTTCGGGACAGGTGACCAGCTTCCAGTCGACCGCGCCGTCGGCGTTGGTGCGGATGACCCAGTGGTCGTTCCAGTGCTCGACCTCGTAGCGGACGCCGACCTCGCGGGGATGGAAGACCACTGGCGTCGCGGTCGGGGTCGCGGCCGGGATGATCAGCGCCTCGCTGGTCTCCTGGTTGCCGCACGAGATGACGACATACTTCTCGGACGCGGTGACGCCCACGCCGATGAAGAAGCCCTCATCGGGCTCGTCATAGATCAGCACGTCGTCCTTGGCCGTTCCCTTGGCGGGGCGGCGATAGATCTTGGCCGGACGGCCGTTGTCGTCGCGGAACGTCCAGTACAGCCACTGGCTGTCGGGCGAGAAGCAGAAGTCGCCCGTGGTGCTCTCCACGGGGCTGTCCAGAACCTGGCCGCTCGCCAGGTCCTTGACGTGGACGCGATAGACTTCCGAGCCCTGCTCGTCGACGGCGAAGGCGTACAGCTTGTGGTCGGGCGAGTGGCCGGCGGCGCCGACCTGGTAGAAGGCCTTGCCCTTCGACTCCTTCTCCTCGTCCAGCAGGACCTCCTCGGTCCCGCCCGCCGTTCCAGCTTTGGCGGAGGGCTTGCGGGCGTGAATCGGGTGCTGCGCGCCCTTCTCGAAGCGGGTGTAATATTCGAAGGGGCCGTCCTTGCTGGGGACGCTGGCGTCGTCCTCCTTGATGCGGCCCTTCATCTCCTCGAACATTTTTTGTTGAACAGCCTCGGTCGAGGCCAGCATGGCCTTGGTGTAGGCGTTCTCGGCCGTCAGGTGCTCCTTGACGTCGGCCTTGATCAGCGACGGGTCGCGCAGGACCTTCTGCCAGTTGTCATCCTTCATCCAGGCATAGTCATCGGTCCGGGTCCGTCCCAGCTGCTCGATGGTCTTGGGGATCTTCTTGGCGACGGGCGGCGTGGGGCGAGCGGCGTTGTCGGCGGACATGGGGGACCCGAAAGCTGTTCCAGACAGGATGGTGGGGGCAGACGTAAGCACGGCCGCTGCGCTCGTCACCATTTGTCGACGATTCATGCGCAAAATCCCCCGTAACCCTGCACAACGCGCAACTGCGTCAGAACGACAACTTGCGGTGTGAGATTCCTGTGGTCAAATTCACTTTGTAGTCGGGCGACGAGTAGTAGCGAAGCGTAACAAGGGGGCGTCATGCCGTTGGATCTGTCCGTAGACCTGATCAAGGCCACGGTTCAGCTTGAGCAGCCGCTGGGCGACGGTTCGCGGACCGTCGGCACGGGTTTCCTCATTTCCGATCCGACCCCGGACGGCAAGCCGCGCACCATTCTGGTGACCGCCGCCCACGTCTTCGAGAAGATGCCGTCGATGTCGGCCAAGATCGGCTATCGCATCGAAGGCAGCGACTCGGTCTGGCGCTATGATCCCGAGACCCTGAAGATCCGCGACGGCGATCATCCGCTGTGGGTCAAGCACCCGACCCGCGACGTCGCGGCCATGGTGGTCGAGGCTCCGCCGGAGTTCGTCAAGGCGGCCATCCCGCTGAACTACCTGGCCAAGGACGACACCTTCAACAAGTTCAACCTGGGCCCCGGCGACGAGATGATGGCGCTGGGCTTCCCGCGCGGTCTCTCCGCGAACCCGGCCGGTTTCCCGATCCTGCGCTCGGGCCGCGTGGCCTCGTATCCGCTGGCCCCGGCGACCAATTTCCCGACCTTCCTGATGGACTTCTCGGTGTTCCCCGGCAATTCGGGCGGACCGGTGTTCATGGCCGAGGGCGCGCGCCGCCGGCCGGGCGCCAACGAGAGCCAGGAGGTCCAGTTCGTGGCCGGCCTGCTGACTCAGCAGGTCGAGCTGTCGGGCGAGCGCCTGGAGATCGGCATCGTCACCCACGCCAAGTTCATCCGCGAGACCCTGGCTATGCTGGACCAGGTTCCCGGCGCGCCGGTCACCCAGGCGCGGACCGCCAAGCCCGAGCCGGTGATGCCGGGCGCGACGCCGGCCGTGGCGGTTTCGGCCATGGCGATGGGCGCCTCGCACTAGCGGATTCCTGGTCCACTTTCTCGGAACGAGAGGCGCGCGAAGCCCGTTCTTGTTGGGACTTCAACACCAACATCAGGAGCGAGCCATGAGCACCAATCGTGTCGAAGGCGCCATCGACAAGGGCGCGGGCGCTATCAAGCAAGCCGTCGGCAAGGCCACCGGCAACGAACGCCTCGAAGCCGAAGGCGCCGTCCAGAAGGCCAAGGGTGACGTCCAGAACAAGGTCGGCCAGGCCCAGGACAAGATCGGCGACGCCATCAAGCGCTGAACGCCCGCCTATGACTAAAGAAAACGGCCGCCGGAGCGATCCGGCGGCCATTTTTGTTGTCTGGGCTTGGCTCATTCGTCTCCCCGGCTTTCGCCGGGGAGACGGATCGGAAGACTACTTCACCACCCCGTCCACCGTCTGGCGCGTCACCGCGTGGTATAGCGGTCGGGTCTTCGCATAGAGCCCCTTGGCGATGGGCCGGCCCCAGTCGCCCTGGGCCATCAGGTCCTTGAACAGCGGGGCGACGAACTTGCGGCGGCCCTGTTCGGTCAGGAAGGTTTCTAGCGACGGCACGGCCGGCTGGTAGCGGTTGGCCACGGCCAGTTCCAGCCACACGAAGCGGATCTCGCTGTTGCCTTGAGCGGAAAGGCCGAAGGCCTTGTCCAGCGTCGCCAGCCGCTCGTCCGACAGCTTGCGCGGCAGGCTGGCGACGAAGCGGGTGCGCTCGGGCGTGCTCCAGGCGTTCCATTTGGCCAGCGGCGCGGGCCCGCCCTGGGCGAAGGCGGCGGCCAGGGCGTCCACGGCGGGGAAGGCCGCCGACTTGATGTGCACGGCGTTGTCCGGCAGCCCCACCTCGTAGACCCACTTGTCGATGCCGATCGCGGCTTCCAGCTTGGGATCGCCCTTGATCAGGTTCTGGCGCAGGTCGGCGACGAAGCCGGCGGTGGTTTGGCTCTGGAAGGCGTGGCGGGCGAAATAGCTCTTGAGATACGCGTCCCAGCGCGGCCGGCCGACGGCCTTTTCGATGGTGCGAAGGAAGGTCGCGCCCTTCTGGTAGGCGATGTCGGTCATGCCGTCGTCGGGATCGCGGCCGGTCAAGTCCAGGTGCAGGCGAGTGTCGGCGCCGGTGGGGCCGCCGGCGTCCTTGATGGCGTCCTGCAGGTCGCTCCAACCCAGATCGGCCAGCATGTCGGCGCGCGGCTTGCCGTATAGCTTCTCCATGATCCGGTTCTCGAAATAGTCGGTGAAGCCCTCGTTCAGCCAGAAGTCCGACCAGGTGGCGTTGTTGACCAGATTGCCCGACCACGAGTGGGCCAGCTCGTGCGCCACCAGGCTGACCAGCGAGCGGTCGCCGGCGATGATGGTCGGGGTGGCGAAGGTCAGGCGCGGGTTTTCCATGCCGCCGAACGGGAACGACGGCGGCAGCACCAGCAGGTCGTAGCGACCCCAGGCGTAGGGGCCGTAGAGGCTCTCGGCCGCCGCGACCATCTTCTCGACGTCGACCAGCTCGTAAGCCGTCTTCTTCATCACCGACGGCTCGGTATAGACGCCGGTCCGCTTGCCCAGCGGGGTGAAGGTCAGGTCGCCGATCGCGATGGCGATCAGGTACGAGGCGACCGGCTTGTCCATGCTGAAGCGATAGGCGCGCGAGCCGTCCGGCAGCGGCTCGCCGTTCGGCGTCAGCATCTTGGCGCTCATCACCGCCTTCAGTCCCTTGGGCGCGACGATGCGGGCGGTCCAGGTCTGGCGGATGCCCGGGCTGTCCTGGGTGGGGATCCAGGTGCGGTTCAGGATCGCCTCGCCCTGGCTGAACAGATAGGGCTTCTGCTTGCCGGCGGTCTGGGCGGGCGTCAGCCACTGCAGGGCCGCGCCGTCGGGGGCGCTGTCGTAGCTGACCACGATCCGGCGATTGCCGTTGAGCGTGACCGTCAGCGGCGCGCCCAGGATCGGATCGGCCTTGCCCAGGCTCCACGGCAGCGCCTTACCCTTGGCGTCGGTGACGCCATGGATGACCAGGCCCTTGGTGTCGAGCACCACGTCCTTCGCGCCCGGCGCGGCGGCGATGTCCAGCGCGGCCGTGCCGGTCATCTTGTGGCCGGTGAAATCGGCGGTCAGGTCCAGGTCGATGTGCGTGACCCGCGCGACCAGTGGCTGGGCGTAGGAGTGGATGTCGCGCGCCTCGGCGGTCTTCAGGATCGCGGGGACCGGCGGCGGCGCCTTGGAAGAGACTTGCGCCAGCACGGGCGCGGCGACGCCGCACAGCAGGAGCGACAGCAGAATGGCGCGGGCTTTGGAGGTCATGGATCTTCCCTGTGCGAAGGGAGATGTCTATGCGCCCGCCTGGGGTCAGGCGTCCACTTCCTCGTAGGTCGCCGCGTAGTCGACGGGGAAGTTCACCGAGCGGGCGATGAAACAGACCTTATGGATCTCGCGGTGGATGGCGTCGGCCTTGGCGAGATCCGCGCCGCGCTCGACCCGGATGAGCGGCCGCAGGGTCGCGCGCAGGAAGCGCCCGGCGCCGTCGGGCGTGCTCTCGCCGACGCCGATCGGCTGGTCGCGATAGCCGCGCACCACGATCCGGGCGTTGCTGGCCAGGTGCAGGTACCACAGCATGTGGCAGGCGCTCAGCGACGACAGCAGCAGGTCTTCCGGGTTGTGCAGGCTCGGGTCGCCGCCCAAGAGCGGGTCGTTGGAGCAGGGCACGGGCGGCTTGCCGAGCGTGGCGATGGTCCAGGTGCGGTCATAGCCGCGATAGGTCCGCGTGCCGTCGCCGCGATCGCCGGTCCATTCGATCAAGCTGGTGTAGTCGTGCTGCTTGGCCATCTGCCGCTTCTCCCTAACGGTCTTGGGGAGGGACATCCTTCAGCCGCGCAGTCATGGCGGCGATCTCGTCCCGGCTCCAACGGGTGTGTTTGCGGGTCTGGCTGGCGGGATGGAAGCCCAGGCCGAGTGAAATATGCGGATGGCGCCAGGCTTGGCGCGGACGGATCGGGCGCGGCGCCAGGCCGCCGCCGCAGGTCGGGCAGACGTTATGTAGGACGTCGTCGGCGCACGCGGCGCAGTAGGTGCACTCGTAGCTGCAGATGCGGACGTTCAGCGCGTCCGGCGGCAGATCGACGTCGCAGAGTTCGCAGTTGGGGCGGAGCTCGAGCATGCGGCTGGGTAGCGCGAGCGGAAGCCTCGCGAAATGACGGCCATCCCTCGATTTATGCCAAACCTCACTGCCTCCCTAGGCCTTGTGCCTAGGGCCCATCGTTCCGCCTCTCAAATTTCCAGAGGAGCGCTGCCACGATGGCGGAGAACTCCAATCGATACCGTGTCTGGCGGGCAAATGGGTCCTCGCCACAAGGGGGAGGAAGGCGATGTAGGTGGGAAGAGAACGCTAAGCCCCGTAGATCACCGAGATCGTCTCGGCCACGCAGGCGGGGCGCTCTTCGCCCTCGATCTCGATGGTGCATTCGTTCTTCATCTGCAGGCCGCCCGACTTGGGCTCGGCCGAAAGCAGTTTCTGGCGCATGCGCACGCGCTTGCCGACCCGGACCATGCCGGTGAAGCGGACCTTGTCGCAGCCGTAGTTGATGCCGCGCGTGACGCCGGTGACGCGCAGGATGTCGGCGCCCAGCATCGGGATCAGCGACAGGGTCAGATAGCCGTGGGCGATCGGGCCGCCGATCTCCTTGGTGGCGCGTTCGACGTCGACATGGATCCACTGGTGGTCGCCGGTGGCCTCGGCGAACAGGTTCACGCGCTCCTGGGTGACCTCGACCCAGTCCGACACCCCGATCTCCTGGCCGACCAGGCTGGCGACGTCGGCGTAGGCGACTTCCTTCATGACTTTTCTCTCCCAAACGATTGTTTGGATAGAGACCAGCCCGCGCCGCGCGGGTCAACCGGAGAAGGTCGAGACCACCAGCCAGACATTGGCCGCCGAGATCACCACGAACAGGAACCAGGCCACGATCTTGGTGAGCCAGCCGTTGGCGAACGCGCCCATCAGCGCCTTGTCGTCGGTGAAGCGCAGCAGCGGCCAGATGGCGAACGGCAGCTGGGCCGATAGCACCACCTGGGTCAGGACCAGCAGCTTGCCGACCGAGTGCTCGCCCAGGGTCAGAACGCCGATCAAGGCCGGGACGATGGCCAGGCCCCGGGTGATCAGCCGCCGTTGCCAGCAGGGGATCTTGAGGTTCAGGAACCCCTCCAGGATCACCTGACCGGCGATGGTGCCGGTGAAGGTCGAGCTCTGGCCCGAGGCGAACAGGGCGATGGCGAACAGCACCCCCGCCAGCACGCCACCGGTGACCGGCGCCAGCAGCTGGTGCGCCTCCTCGATGCCGGCCACCTGCGTCAGGCCCGTTCCGTGAAAGGCCGAGGCCGCCAGGATCAGGATGGCGGCGTTGATCAGTAGGGCCAGCAGCAGCGACACCACCGTGTCGACGGTCGACAGACGGATGGCGGCGCGCTTGCCCGGCTCGTCGGCCGGCGTGACTCGCGTCTGCACGATCGCCGAGTGCAGATAGAGGTTATGCGGCATGATTGTCGCGCCCAGTATGCCGATCGCCAGGTAGAGGGCGTTGCCCTGCTGCAGCGCCGACAGCGACGGGACCAGGCCGCGCGCCACGTCGCCGGCGTTCGGCGGGGCCAGGATCAGCTGGACCAGGAAACAGATCCCGACCGTCGAGATCAAACCGAGGATGATCGCTTCCAGCTGTCGGAAGCCCTTGCCCTTCAGGCCCAGCACGATGACCGTGTCCAGCGCGGTCAACAGCACGCCGGCCCACAGCGGTATGCCCAGCAGCAGCTTGAAGGCCAGGGCGCTGCCCAGCACCTCAGCGATGTCGCAGGCGATGATGGCCAACTCGGCCAGCAGCCATTGGACCTTGACCGTCTTCGGTCCGAACCGCTCGCGCGACATCCGCGCCAGGTCCTTGCCGGTGACCAGTCCCAGCCGCATCGACAGGGTTTGCAGCACGATGGCCGCCAGGCTGGACAGCACCACCACGAACAGCAGGCTGGTTCCGTAGCGCGAGCCGGCCTCGATGTCGGTCGCCCAGTTGCCGGGGTCCATGTAGCCGACGCTGACCAGCAGGCCCGGCCCCGCCACCCGCAGCATCCGCTTCCAGGTCGGCAGGCCGTCGGGAACCGTGACCGCGCCCCGCACCTCCGAGGGGCAGAACGGCGCGGTGGCGGTCTTTGGAAGCGAGAACCGGGGCAGGCGGTCGAGCAGGGCGGCGAGCATGCGGTCTAGTTAGAGTGGCACGGCCCCGCTTGTCAGCCCTCGGCGGCCAGTCGCGCGTCCAGGGCGGCGCGATCGTTCACGAACCACACCTGGCGCCCCTTGTTGGACTCGAACACGAAGTCGCGCAGGCTGCGGCTGGCTTTCGTGCGGGCGGTGATGTCGCCGACGAAGGCCAGGCGCATGCGGTAGTTGGTGAACTTCTGGATCACCTCGCCGGCGATGCGGCTCGACAGATCCAGGAAGCCGTCGGCCAGCCGCTCGACCGGCACGACGACGAGGTCGGCCTCAGCGCCCCAGGCCTCGCCCAGCAGGTCGTTGGTTGTGGCGGCGTCCAGCGGCGGGCCTTCGGCGGTGGCGAACAGGATCTTGGTCATGGCGGGCAGATAGGCGACGCGCCGTAAGCTTTCCAGCGCCGCGCGGGCTTGCTCGGGCAGCAGGCTCACCGCCTGATCCAGCAGTTCCCGCCAGGCCTCGCCCCGGTCACGGGCCTCGGCATAGGCGTCGCGCAGGGCGAAGGGATCGTCCTGGGCCAGCGCTTGGATCAGAGCCTGAGCCTGTTCGAGATCCTTACGGCGCTTGGGATTGGCCTGGCTGCGCTTGCGGGAGATGATCAGCTTGTGGACCGCATAGCGAGCCGGTGCGGGGACGCGCACCAGCACGCCATCGCCGTGCAGGACGGCGGCCTCGACCGTCTCACGCAGCAGGAAGTCCATGAACCGCAGCGGCGTGGCGTCCGTTTTCAAGGCTTCCAACCGCGACGTCTCCTCATCGCCGGCGTGGCGGCTGGTGGTCAGGACGTCGACCGCATAACCGTCCGGCGTGCGATAGGTCGCGCTTTTGCTGGGATCCAGCTTGGGTACGGGGGAGAAGGCCTGATCGGCCGCGCGCAGGACGTCGAGGAATGATCGGTCCAGCCCATCATCGATCGCCATCGAGATCCCATAGTCCTGGGCGATGTCGAGATTGCCGGTTCGAGCCGCCTGGGCGGGCAAGATGAAGCCAAGGGCCGCGCCATAGGTCTGGAAAGCGACCGTGCCGACCACGGCCGCGCGCAGGCGGAACACGCCCGCGTGCGCCAAGACGTTCAGGATGCGACCCGTACGCTCGTCGGGCGCGTGCAGACCTGCGGCGCGCAGCGCGCGAACCAGCAAGCGACGACCTTCGGCGGCGCTCTTTACGGACTTGGCGCGCTGAATGGTGTCGAGCAGTTCGGGGGTTTCGAGACCCAGATAGCGCTCTGGGCGCTCGCCTTGGGTTTGGCGCGAGCGGGCATACCAATAAAAGCGCCCCTTGCGCTCGCGGCGCAGGAAGCTCGCGCCCTCGCCAAACTCAGCGATGCCGGCTGCACGGAGCTGATCCAGCAACTCGGCGACGTTCGTATGGATCGCCAGGGGAAGGCGTTGAAGGGTCACGACATCACCGTTGCCACCACTTTTGAATTTGTGGTGGCAACTCTGTTGAAAATCAACAAAAAGGTGAAACTACACGATCCGGCTCTCGCCCTTGCCCCAGTAGGCGTCGCGGATCAGCCGCTTGTAGAGCTTGCCGGTCGGGTGGCGGGGCAACTCGGCCATGAAGTCGATCCGCCGCGGCGACTTGACGTGGCTGAGGTTGGCGCGGGCGAAGGCCATCAGTTCGGCGGCGAGGGCGGCCTGATCGCTCGTCTGGTCCATCGGCTGGATGACCGCCACCACCTGCTCGCCCATCTCCTCGCACGGCGCGCCGACCACGGCGGCGTCGGCGACCTTGGGGTGGGTGATCAGGAGGTTCTCGATCTCCTGCGGATAGATGTTCACCCCGCCCGAGATGATCATGAAGCTCTTGCGGTCGGTCAGGTACAGATAGCCGTCTTCGTCGGCCCAGCCGACGTCGCCCAGGGTCGTCCAGCCGTGTCTGTTGTAGCTCTCGGCGGTCTTGTCGGGGGCGTTGTGGTAGTTCACCGCCGGGCCGTTGGCGAAGTAGACCGTACCTTCGGTGCGCGGCGGCAGCGGGTCGCCATTCTCGTCGCAGATGCGCAGCTCGCCCAGCACCGCCTGGCCGACGCTGCCTTTGTGGGCCAGCCAGTTGTCGGAATTGATCCAGCAGAACCCGTTGCCCTCGGTGCCGGCGTAGTACTCGTAGATCACCGGCCCCCACCAGCCGATCATCTGTTCCTTGACCGGCACGGGGCAGGGAGCAGCCGCGTGGACCGCCGACTTCATCGACGAGACGTCGTACTTGGCGCGGGTCTCCTCGGGCAGTTTCAGCATGCGCACGAAGTGGGTCGGGACGAACTGGCCGCAGTTGACCTTGTGCTTCTCGATCAGGTCCAGGGCGGCCTCGGGATCGAACTTCTCCATCACGATCACCGTGCCGCCCAGCTTGTGGACGGTCATGCACCAGCGCAGCGGGGCGGCGTGATAGAGCGGGGCGGGCGAGATGTAGACGCTGTCGCCCGAGAAGCCGAACAGCCCCTGGGCCATCATCTGCAGGGCGTTGGGCGCGTCGATCGGACCGCCGCTCAGGGCCGGCTTGACGCCCTTGGGGCGGCCGGTGGTGCCCGATGAATAGAGCATGTCCGAGCCGGCGGTCTCGTCGGCGACAGGCGTGGGCGGCTGGCCGGCGAAGGCCGCGCCGAGGTCGGCATAGGCCCCGTGCGGACCGCCGGCGGCGAACAGGGTCAGGTTCGGGACCAGCCGGGCGATCTCGTCGATCAGTGGGCCCATGGCGGTGGAGGTGATGAACACCTTGGCCCCGCAGTCCTTGAGGATGTACTCGGCCTCGCCCGCCGTCAGTTTGGTCGAGACGCAGACGAAATAGAGGCCCGCGCGCTGGGCCGCCCAGGCGACCTCGAAGAAGCGGGCGTTGTTCTCCATCAGGATGGCGATGACGTCGCCGGGCTTCAGGCCCAGCGACCGGAACAGGTGCGCGCCTTGGTTCGAGCGCGCGTCTAGCTGGGCGTAGGTCACGACCTCGCCGGAGCCGGCCATGACGTAGGCCGGCTTGTCGCCTTGGGCCTGGGCGTGGAGGTAGGGGTGCATCTCGATACCTCTTTGGCTTAAGCGGCGACGGGCGCGCGGGCGGCTTCGCGGATCATGTCGCTGGCCTTCTCGGCGATCATGATGGTGGGGGCGTTGGTGTTGCCGGAGACCAGGCGCGGCATCACCGAGGCGTCGACGACGCGCAGGCCGTCCAGGCCGCGCACGCGGAGCTGAGCGTCCACGACGGCCATGGGGCCGTGGCCCATCTGGCAGGTGCCGACCGGGTGATAGATGGTCGAGCCCGACAGGCGAGCGTAGTCCAGAAGCTGGCTGTCGGTGCGGAACTCGCCGCCCGGATTGATCTCGCTGTCGACATAGGGTGAGAGGGCCGGGGCCTCGCCGATCTTGCGGGCCCATTTCAGGCCGGCGACGGCGACTTCCTGGTCCAGCGGGTCGGCCAGATAGTTGGCGAAGATGCTGGGATACTCCGCCGGATCGGCCGACTTGATGCGGATGTGGCCGCGGCTCTCGGGACGCAACTGGCAGGGGGCGATCGTCAGGCCCGGCAGGTCCTCCAGCTCCATCTTCTGCTCGTTGACCAGCTTATCCAGGTCCATGGTCGCGGGCAGGATGTGAAACTGGATGTCGGGGCCGACCAGATCGGGGCGCGACTTGCAGAACGCGGCGATGTGCGCGGCCGACAGGGTCAGGAGGCCCTTGCGCTGGAACAGGTAGCGCAGCGCCTCGCCGGCCAGGCGGCCGCCCTTGGACTGCTCGTTGACCGAGACGACGCCGGCCTTCAGCCGATAGCGCACGCTCATCACGTAGTGGTCCTGCAGGTTTTCGCCGACGCCGGGCAGGTCGGCGATCACGGGAACGCCGTTGCGGATCAGGAGCTCGGCCGGCCCCACGCCCGACAGCTGCAGCAGTTGCGGCGAGTTGATCGCGCCGCCCGCGAGGATCACCTCGGCGCGGGCCATGGCCACGCGCTTGACGCCGTTCTGGGTGAATTCGACGCCGGTGGCGCGGCGGCCCTCGAACAGGACGCGGCCGGCCAGGGCGTTGGTCTCGACCTTCAGGTTCGGGCGGGTCATGGCCGGGTGCAGATAGGCCACCGCCGCCGAGCAGCGTTGCCCGTTCTTGACCGTCAGCTGGTAGTAGGTCGCGCCTTCCTGCGACGAACCGTTGACGTCGTCGTTGCGCGGAATGCCGGCCTGCTCGCAGGCCTCGATCACCGCGTCCGAGACGGGGTGCTTGGTCGTGACGTCCGAGACGTTCAGCGGACCGCCCGTGGCGTGCCAGTCGCAGCCGCCGCGCTCCTGGTGTTCGGCGCGGCGGAAATAGGGGGCGACGTCGTCCCAGCCCCAGCCCTCGCAGCCCAGCTGTCGCCAGCCGTCATAGTCGGCGTGCTGGCCGCGGATGTAGAGCAGGCCGTTGATCGAGGACGAGCCGCCCAGCACCTTGCCGCGCGGCCAGACGTGGGTGCGGCCGCCCGTGCCGGGGTCGGGCTCGGTCTGGTACAGCCAGTTGACCTTGGGATCCTTCAGGGTCGACGAGTAGCCGACCGGGATGTGGATCATCAGGTTCGAGGCGAACTGGCCGAGGTTCTTGGTCGGGCGGTCGTCGCCGCCGGCCTCCAGCAGCACGACCTTGAACTTGCCGCCCTCGGACAGCCTGGCCGCCAGCACGCAGCCGGCCGAGCCCGCGCCCACGATGACGTAGTCGGCCTCGATGATCCCGGTCATCGTCTCTCTCCCTTCACCGTCGCGCGTGTCTCCGCATGATCAGTGTTCAGTTGAGAGCATGCGCCCAGGTTTAGCGATCGCGCAAGTTGCCGTCGCGGCGCCGTTGGTCCGACGCGTTTCCAGGATATCGTCGGCCTAAAGAACGGTGTTAAAAAGGGAGTGCGCTCATGGACTTGATCAGCCAGACGGTGGTGGATGGCCTCGCCGGCCCGGGCGCGCCGCCAACCTATCCGACCTTGAGCGGCGTCGACCTGGCCGACATCTTCCGCTTCACCAAGGGGCAGCCCTGGGCCGACTTCGCGCGGATGCGAGCCGAGGCGCCGGTGATGTGGCATCCCGAGCCGTTCGACGGGCCCGGCTTCTGGGCCCTGACCCGCTACGAGGACGTTCAACGCGTCAACGGCGATCCGGAGACCTTCTCGTCCCAGCGCGGTGGCATCCTGATGGCGATGGGCTCGCCCGAGAAGCGCCACGCCCTGCTGTTCCGGGCGTCCATGGACACCATGATCAACCTCGACGCCCCGCATCACCTGCAGCTGCGCCGCGAACACATGCCCTATTTCACGCCCGCCTATCTGCGTGGCCTGACCGAGCGGGTGCGGGCCGAGGTAACGCGGCTGCTGGACGCGATGGAGCCGCTTCTGAAGGACGGCGCCGAAATCGACATGGTCGAGCATTTCAGCTCGCACCTGCCGCTGTTCACCCTGTGCGAGATCCTGGGCGTGCCGCCCGAGGACCGGCCCAAGTTCCTGAAGTGGATGCACTATCTGGAGCGCGCCCAGGACTTGGCGGTGCAGAACGCCGCCGCCCCGGTCGCCCCGACCCTGGAGCTGATGCAGTTCGTCCAGGACTTTAACAACGGCGTCGAGGAGATGTTCGACTACGGCCGCGCGATGCTGAAGAAGCGCCGCGAGGACCCGAAGGAGGACCTGATGACGGCCATCGCCCGCGCCCAGGTCGACGGGGCGCTGCTGGCCGACGAGTACCTGGACGGCTCGTGGCTGCTGATCGTGTTCGCCGGCAACGACACCACCCGCAACACCCTGTCGGGGGCGATGAAGCTGCTGACCGAGTTCCCCGACCAGAAGCAGCGGCTGGTCGACGATCCGTCCCTGCTGGGCGGCGCGGTCGACGAGTTCATCCGCATGGTCAGCCCGGTGATCTACATGCGCCGCACGGCGACCCGTGACGTCGAGATCAACGGCCAGCTGATCCGCGAGGGCGAGAAGGCGATCATGTACTACGGCGCGGCCAACCGCGATCCGGCCATGTTCCCCGAACCCGACCAGCTGGACGTCACCCGCGCCAACGCGAACAAGCACATCGCCTTCGGCTACGGCCCCCACACCTGCATCGGCAAGCGCGTGGCCCAGATCCAGCTGGAGGAGGCCTATCGCCAGATCCTGGCGCGGTTCCCCGACCTGACGTGGACGGGAAACATCGAGATCGCCCCGAACAACTTCGTGCACGCGATCAGCAAGCTGGGCGTGAAGCGGGGCGGCTGAGCGCCCCCTCCAGCTCTCCGGGCCACCTCTCCCGCAGGCGAGGGAGGATAGGCGCGTCTTTTCCTCACCCGTGAAACGGGGGAGGTGGCGCGGCGCGAATACGCGCCGCGGCGGAGGGGGCGCTAAGGCGTTGCCCTCAATTCATACACGTGTTTGGATTGCTCCAAACGAGGAGGAACACCCATGTCGCAACCGACCTTCGAGGCCCTGCTGTACGACGTCGAGGACGGGATCGCGACGATCACCCTGAACCGTCCCGACCGGATGAACGCCTTCACCGCCCGGATGATGAAGGACCTGCTCGAGGTGTTCGACGTCACCGACGCCGACGACGCGGTGAAGGCGGTGATCATCACAGGCGCGGGCCGGGCGTTCTGCGCTGGGGCCGACCTGGGCGGCGGCGGGGCGACCTTCGACCGCAGCTCGCCCCAGGCGATCGAGCGCGAGGAGGGCAAGGTCGGTGACGTCTATCGCGACGGCGGCGGCCGCGTGACCCTGCGGATGTACGACAGCCTGAAACCGATCATCGGCGCGATCAACGGCGCGGCGGTGGGCGTGGGCGTGACCATGCAGCTGCCGATGGACATCCGCCTGGCCTCGACCGAGGCCAAGTTCGGCTTCGTCTTCGCCCGCCGGGGGATCAATCCCGAGGCCGCGTCCAGCTGGTTCCTGCCGCGCCTGGTCGGCCTGCAGACGGCGCTGGAGTGGTGCTACACCGGCCGCGTCTTCCCGGCGTCCGAAGCGCTGGAGAAGGGGCTGGTGCGCTCGCTGCACGCGCCCGACGACCTGTTGCCCGCAGCCCGGGCCCTGGCGCGCGAGATCGCCGACAACACCGCGCCGGTTTCGGTGGCGATCACCCGCCAGCTGCTGTGGCGCATGGCTGGGGCCAGCCATCCGATGGAGGCCCACATGGCCGACAGCCGCGCCATCCAGTCGCGCGGCGCCTCGGGCGACGCCAAGGAGGGCGTGACCTCGTTCCTGGAGAAGCGCGCGCCCGTCTATCCGAACCGGGTGTCGACCGACCTGCCCGACATCTGGCCGGAGTGGCGGGAGCCGGAATTCCGCTAGGCGGGGGCATCGCGGGCGCGTTTCGTCGCGCCCGTCCTCACCAGCCGTTAAGCGCGGTCTGCTCTATGTCGAGCCGATGAACTCAGCCGCGCGGACATCGTCGCTCGTGGAGCCGGAGGCGCCCAAGGCCCCGCCGCGTTCGCGCCTGACCTTGCTGAAGCGGCTGGCAGACGTGGTCTGCCTGCCGACCAACCAGATCAACGCCTTCGAGCGCGCGATGACCGCCGACCTGCTGGTCGAGATGCTGCGCGACGCCAGCGTGGCCGAACGCGAGAAGGTCGCTGGTCGCCTGGCCGTGCTGAACGAGATCCCGGGCGTACTGGTCCGGCTGTTGCTGCGTGACGAGCTGCCGGTGGCGCGGGCCCTGCTGGTCGAGGCCGAGCGGCTGACGGACGCCGACCTGATCAGCTGCCTCTACAACGCCTCGACCGAGCATCGCCGCCTGATCGCCCAGCGGCGCGGGGTCAGCGAGGTGGTGGCCGACGCCCTGGTCGACATGGGCGAGCCGCCGGTGATCGAGACCCTGTTGCGCAACGACCTGGTCAGGCTCAGCCACCAGGGCGTGGAGAGCATCGTCGCGGCCACTCGCGACGCGTCCTATCTGATCCCGTTGCTGCTGCGCCGGGCGGAGCTGCGTCCCAGCCATGCCTATGTGATGTTCTGGTGGGCCGACGCCGAGGTGCGCAAGATCATCCTCCAGCGCTTCGCGGTGTCGCGCGAGATCCTGCGGGAGGCGGTCGACGACGTCTTCGATCCCGTCTCGGCCGAGGGGGCGGAGGATCCGCTGTCGCGCAAGGCCCTGCGGTTCATCGATCGCCACCAGCGCAACCACGCGGCCATCGACAAGAGCCCGTTCGGCAGCCTGGAGGAGGCCATCGCCGCCGGCGCGAACGGCCTCACCCGCGAGATCGCCGAGGAGATCCTGTACCTGGCGGGGCTGCAGCCGATGACCGGCGCCAAGATCTTCACCGATCCGGGCGGTGAGCCCCTGGCGGTGCTGTGCAAGGCCGCGGGCCTGCCGCGCGGCTGCGTGCGTCAGCTGTGGCGTGGCCTGGACCGGCAGGAGGTCGACCGCAGCGGCGAACTCGACCATGCGCTGGAACGGGTGATGATCATCTACGACATGGTCGCCGTGGATCGCGCCCAAACCGTGCTGCGCTACTGGGACTGGTCGCTGACCTCGGCCCTGACCCCGGCCCTGTTGAAGGCCATCCGCGAGGGCGAGGAGGCCGCTGTTGGCGAATATTCGGCCCCGCGACGCGCGGGGATGATGACATTGTCCCGCGATCTCGATCGCTAAAACCTGATAAACAGGCCCTATCTTCAAACATTTAGAGCATGATCGGGCGCTGTTGATCGCGCGCGTCCAACCTTGGCGCGCTTTTGTGGCCCGGGCCGGCAAGTCTAAAGCGCGTTTCACGGGCGGCGGCGGACGCACTTTCGTCACGCGTGCCTTAAATATGGGATATCGCTGGTTTCTCGCGCGGCTGCTTGTGCTCGCTTAGGAACTCAACCTCCCTTACTCCCGGTCTCGGGTCTTCATCCCAATCAGTGAACACTAGATTATTACGTGTAATCTCTTGAGAGGTCCGTATTGCCCGGCGCAAGCAATCTTTGTATGCAGCGTTCGACTGAGCAGTGAATCAGCCGCATCAACAAAAAGATTTGGCTTACGGGCGAGGCCTTATGGAAGACCAATCCGATCTGATCGAGATGACGGCGGGCATTGTCTCCGCCTATGTCGGCAACAACGTGGTCGCCACCACCGACCTGCCGGCCTTGATCAAGCAAGTTCACGCCGCGCTGGCCACCGTCGGCGCGCCGGCCAGCGAGCCGGCCCCGGCCCCCAAGGAGCCCGCGGTCCCGGTCAAGAAGTCGATCACGCCCGACTTCCTGGTCTGTCTCGAGGACGGTCGCAAGTTCAAGTCGCTGAAGCGCCACCTGCGCACGAAGTACGACATGACCCCCGAGGAATACCGCGCCAAGTGGGGTCTGCCCAAGGATTACCCGATGGTCGCGCCGAACTACGCCGAGGCGCGTTCGAACCTGGCCAAGCAGATGGGCCTGGGCCAGGGCGGCCGCAAACCGGCCCGCAAGGCGAAATAGTCGAGTCGGAACAAAAGCTTGGCCGTAAGCGGCCGAAAGCATCGCAGCGCCCGTCGTCCGAACCCGGACGGCGGGCGTTTCCGTTGGTGGTTGACTCCCACAGGGAATCTCGTCGCGCGACATGTTTTTCGCTTGCCGCCGATTCGTTCCTTAAGCGATAGTGAATCGAAGTGATTCCAAGGGCTTGTTGAGGACTCTGAAGATGTCCGCGCAATTGAGCGCATCCGCTACGGCGGCCCGCGCTCATCAGGAGATGTTCGCCTACTGGGCGTCCCTCCGTCGGGGGGCGAGCCTCCCCGCGCGCGTCGATCTGCATCCTTCGAGCATGAAGCGGCTGCTGCCGACGGTCAGCTTGATCGACGTCGTCAGCGAACCGCGCGACTATCGCCTGCGCCTGGCCGGCACCGGTCTCTACGGCGTCTACGGCCGCGAGATCACCGGCCGCAGGCTGGACGACGTCTACAACACCGCCGCCAGCGAGTACTGGCGCAAGGAGTTGGACAAGGTAGTCGACGAGCGCCGTCCGGGCGTCGGCGTCCACAACCTCGCCTGGCGCGGCGCCCCGCACATGTCGATCCTGTGGCTGCGCCTGCCGCTGGCCACCAACGGCAAGGACGTCGACATGATCCTGGGCTACGACGCCGTGGTCGGCGCCCAGGCGGAAAGCGCCTCCGGCATCCGCGCGGCCTGAGCGCCGCGAAAAACCCCAATGGTCAAGCTTGCCCAGCGGGCGAACGCGCTTAAGGTCGCGCGCTTGCGAGGGGGCAGCTTGTCGAAACGGCGTGACCAAGGATCCTGACGTTCTGATCTTCATCCGCGAACACATCCGGTCGGTGTGGGCGCTGGAACTGCTGTTGAAGCTGAAGGGCGATCCCGAGCGGTGCTGGTCGGCCGCCGAGCTGGTCGAGGCCATGCGCGCCAGCCACGCCCTGGTCGACGACAATCTGGCGGCCTTGATGAACGCGGGCCTGGTGGTCCCCGACGATCGCGACGGCTTCCGCTATCGCCCCGCCGCGCCGGCCCTGGCCGCGCTGTGCGACGAGCTGGAGGAGACCTATCGCGTTCGTCCGGTGACCGTGATCCGCTGGATCTCCGCGCCGGCCGAAAAGCTGCAGTCGCTGGCCGACGCCTTCAAGTTCTCCGGCAAGTCCAGGTCCCAGAAGCCGCCCAAGGGAGGCGACAAATGACGCCCGCCGTCGTCTATGGACTCTGCCTGGTGGCCAGCCTGCTATGCGCGGGCCTGCTGACCCGGGCCTGGCTGGCGGCGCGGACGCGCCTCCTGCTCTGGACCGCGGTTTCATTCGGCTTCCTGGCCGTGAACAACCTGCTGCTGGTCGTCGACCTGGTGCTGCTGCCGACCCAGGTCCAGCTGTGGTGGCCGCGCCAGGTCGCGCTGATGGCGGCGATCGGCGTGCTGATCTACGCCTTCATCTGGGAGGTTGATCAATGACCGGGCAGGAGGGGCTGGTCGCCGGAGCGCTGTCCGCCGGCTTCCTGGTGCTGGCGGCGTTCTTCCTGCGGTTCTGGGGGCGGACGCGCGACGGCCTGTTCCTGGCCTTCTCGGCGGCGTTCGCCCTGATGGCGGTGAACCAAGCCCTGCCGGTCGTGCTGCGCATAGCGCAGGAGGATCGCGGCGGCATCTACCTGATCCGCCTGGCCGCCTTCCTGCTGATCATCGTGGCGGTGGTCGGCAAGAACCTGAAGCGCGATCCCGAAGGCTAACCCTCGAGAAACGCCTCGACCTCGCGGCGGGACGGCATCGACGGCGCGGCGCCGGCCTTCTGGACCGAGAGGGCGGCGGCGGCGTTGGCCAGTTCGACCGCCTCGCGCAGGTCCATGCCGGCGGCCAGGGCCGCGGCCAGACCGCCGCAGAAGCAGTCGCCGGCCCCGACGGTGTCGATCGCCTTGACCTTCTTGCCCTCGACCAGGAACGCCTCGTCGCGGCGCACGGCGGCGACGCCGGCCACGCCCAGGGTGACGATGATCGTCTGGTCCGGGCGACTCATCAGCTTGCGGGCGGCGACCGAGACCTCTTCCAGCCGCACCGGCTCGCGGTCCAGCTTGGCGTAGCTCGCCAATTCCGTCTGGTTGACGATCAGGATGTCGGTCAGCGGAAACAGCGCCGCGCCCTGGGGCAGGGCTGGGGCGGCGTTCAGCACCCGCAGCGCGCCCTTGGCCGCGCCGGTCCGGAACAGGGTCTCGATCGCCGTGGCCGGGGTCTCCAGCTGGCACAGCAATACGCGCTGGCCTTCCAGTGGGGTCGAGGCCACCTGCTGGGGCGTGACCATGGCGTTGGCGCCGGAGGTGACGACGATCATGTTCTCGGCGTTGTTGGCCACCCAGACGTGGGCCTGGCCGGTCGGCACGCCGGAAAGCTCCATGACGTCGGCCACCTGAACGCCGTAGCCGGCCAGCTTGGCCTTCAGGTTCTTGCCGCTGTCGTCGGCGCCGACCGCGCCCATCAGGCGGGTGGCCGCGCCCATGCGCGCGGCGGCCACGGCCTGGTTGGCGCCCTTGCCGCCCAGGAACAGCTCCAGGGACAGGCCGGCCACGGTCTCGCCCGGGCGCGGCAGGTCGTCGACCCGCGCCACGGCGTCCAGGTTGATCGAGCCGAGAACGAAAACAGTCATGGCCGTAGGTCTTCTTTGGGTCTTCTAGAGGTCGTTATCCGCCGCCGCCGCGCTGGAAGCTCTCGACGAGGCTGCCCGCGACGAGTCGCCAGCCGTCCACTAGCACAAAGAAAATAAGCTTGAACGGAAGACTGATGGTCGCCGGCGGCAGCATCATCATGCCCATGCTCATCAACACGCTGGCCACGACCAGGTCGATGACCAGGAACGGGATGAACAGCAGGAAGCCGATCTCGAAGGCGCGCTTCAGTTCCGAGATCATGAAAGCCGGGGTGACGACCTTCATCGGCAGGGCCTGGGCGTTCTGGGTCTGGGGTGTCTTGGACAGGCGCACGAACAAGGCCAGGTCGTCACGATCGACCTGACGCAGCATGAACTGCTTCACCGGCCCGCTGGCCTGGTCGAAGGCCTCGGGCAGTTCCATCTGGTGATCCAGCAGCGGCTTGATGCCGGCGTCGTACGAGCGCTCGAAGGTGGGGCCCATGACGATGGCGGTCAGGAAAAGGGCCAGGCTGATGATCACCGGGTTGGGCGGACTGGACTGGATGCCGATGGCGGTGCGCAGCAGGCCCAGCACCACCACGATCCGCACGAACGAGGTGGTCATGATCACGATCGAGGGCGCCAGCGACAGCACGGTCATCAGGGCGACCAGCTGAACGACGCGGTCGGTCAGGCCCGCGCCGGTGCCCAGGTTGATGTTCACCGCCGATTGGGCCATCGCCGCGGCGGGCATGACCGCGCAGGCGATGGCCGCCAGAACCGAGATGATCGCGGCGCGGCGGAGATCCTCCGGCTTGGCGCCCGTCACGGACTTGATCAGGTCGCGGATCATCAGGCCACGGGCTCCGGCGCGGGAACGGTAGGGGCGGGCTCACCCTTCGGGGTCCAGTCCAGCAGCTTGCCGTCGCCCAGCAGCACCAGGCGCTCCTCACCGTCCAGGCTGACGACGACGAGGCGGCGGGTGGGGTCCAGAGCCAGGCTCTCGACGACCTTCAGCCGGCGGTCCTGGCGGGCGGCGATCATGCGGCCCACGGCGTCGGGGCCGAACTTGCGCAGCGCCCAGGCGGCCAGGCCGATCAGGCCCAGGGTGACCGCCAGCGCCGCCAGGGCGCGAATGAATTCGATGGGGTCCATGGGCGCCCGGAAGAGGGGTGGCGAGACAACTTGGCGCAGGCGAACGCCCCCGCTAGCCCTGGTGTGCCTGAGGGTTCTTAATGTCGAATTAACCCTGTTTCTTCACCATGATCGCCATGGGACCCGACGACATTCCCCTTTTCGGCATGCTCAAGAGCCGCCTCGGCTATCTGACCGAGCGCCAGAAGCTTGTCGCCCAGAACGTGGCCAACGCCGACACCGCCGACTACAAGCCCCACGACCTGAAGCCGTTCAGCTTCCAGGCCTCGCTGATGAACCAGAGTTCGGGCGCGGCGTATCGCGGGGGGACCAGCGCCCCGACCACCGGCGTCCAGATGATCGCGACCTCGGCGTCCCACCTGGCGCCGGCCAAGGCTCCCAGCGCCTGGCGCGAGACCTCGGGCGCCGACTCGGAAGTCACCCTCGACGGCAACGCGGTCTCGCTCGAGGACCAGATGCTCAAGATGACCGACGCACGGATGAACTACGACGCGGCGATCAGCTTCTACCAGAAGTCCATGAACATGCTGCGCCAGGCCGCGCGCAAGCCGAACGGTTGAGGATTTAGGCGATGCCCGAGATCAAGTCCCAATCGCTGGCGACCATGGCCGTGGCCTCCTCGGCCCTTCGCGCCCAGCAAGGCCGCATGCGGGTCATCGCGGAAAACCTGGCCAACGCCAACTCGACCGCGCGCACCGCCGGCGGCGATCCCTATCGCCGCCAGGTCCCGGTGTTCCGGCCGGCCAACGTCCAGGGCGCCGAGGGCGTGCAGATGTTCCGCGTCAGCCCTGACGAGAGCGACTTCAAGACCGAGTACGATCCCGGCAACCCGGCCGCCGACGCCAAGGGCTACGTCAAGCTGCCCAACGTCAACACGCTGGTCGAGGCGCTGGACATGAAGGAGGCGCAGCGCGCCTACGAAGCCAACCTCAACGTCATCGAGACCGCGCGGGCCATGGAAGCCCGCACGCTCGACATCCTGAAGAAGTAGAGGCTAGGCCATGATCACCGCGCTCGCCGCCGCCAAGGCCTACGCCTCGCAAGGCGCGATGTCCGTCGGGTCGATCGGCTCGATCGGCGGGGCCGACAAGCCCAAGGGCATGGATTTCGGCGACATGCTGAAGTCGGCCATGGAGGGCGCGACCAAGGCCTCCAAGGTCGCCGAGCACAAGATCGCCGACCAGGTGGCCGGCAAGGCCGAATTGGTCGACGTCGTCACCGCCATCAGCTCGGCCGAGGCCAGCCTGGAAACGGTGATGGCCGTGCGCGACCAGGTGATCTCGGCCTATCAGGAAATCATGCGGATGCCGATCTAGAGCGCGTTCGGTTTAAGGGTGAGCGGCCAATCGCTCGAACGCGCTCTAGGTCTAAACCCGACAGATTCTAGCGGCTCAAGGCTAGAGCCAGTTGGGCGTAGAGCGGGATGCCCAACAGGATGTTGAACGGGAAGGTCACCCCCAGCGACAACGTCAGGCACAGGCCGGCGTCCGCCTTGGGCAGGGTCAGGCGGATCGCGGCGGGTGCGGCGATATAGGACGCCGATCCGGCCAGGGCCGTCAGCACCGCCAGTTCCCCGCCGCGCAGGCCGAGCAGCCAGCCCAGGCCCAGCGCCAGGGCCGCGCCGGCCAGGGGCATGATCACGCCCATCGCCACGACCGCCGGCCGCACTTCGCGCCAGGCCCGCAGCCGCTCGGCCGCCGTCACGCCCAGCTCCAGCAGGAACAGGCACAGGACGCCCTGGAACATCGGCCCGACGAAGACGCTCAGCTTCGCCGCGTTGGGCGCGTTGGCCGCGAGGCCGACCGCGAAGCTGCCCAGCAGCACGACCGCGGCGGGGTTCAACAGCGCCTCATGCAGCAGCTTGCCGGCGGAGGCCGAGCGCGCCTCGTTCGGCGACATCAGCTTGGCCAGGGTGACGGCGACCAGCACCCCGGGCGTCTCCATCAGCGCCAGCACCGCCGACATGTAGCCGGCCGGCTGATGGCCGATCGAGCTCAAATAGCTCTGGGCGGCGGCGAAGGTGACCACCGAGACCGAGCCATAGTGCGCCGCGAAGGCCGCGCTGTTCAGGCTGGTCAGGCCCGCCCGCCGCATAGCGGCATATGCCGCCACGGGCAGCAGCAGGGCCAGGGCCAGGCCAGCGACGGCGGCGCTGACGAAGGTCGGGTCCAGGCCGTGGGCGCGCGCCTCGGCGCCGCCTTTGAACCCGATGCACAGCATCAGGTACATCGACAGGAAGCTCATGGCCCCCTTGGGCAGTCGCAGCGGCGAACCGGCTAGTGCGGCTCCCGCGCCGAGCACGAAGAACAGCACCGCCGGCTGGGTGAGATTGCCGGCGGCCTGCGCCAGACCCTGGGCCAAATCCATCTGAGAGAGCTCCTTGCGACGCCCCCGGTCGAGGCGCGGCGGTGCTCTAGCCAAGCTTTCTCAATTCGATAAGGTAATCCATTGCATCGTTATCATGAGCATATGTAATAGTTCGACCTGTGCCGAACACGACGAATCTCGACCTGGACCTGCTCCGCGCCTTCGTGATGGTCAGCGAAAGCCGCAACTTCACCCGCGCGGGCGAGCGGCTGGGCCGGTCCCAGTCGGCGGTCAGCCTGCAGGTTCGGCGGCTGGAGGACCTGATCGGCGAGCCGCTGTTCCAACGTGACGCCCGCCGCGTCAGCCTGACGGACAAGGGCGAGGTGTTCCTGGCCCAGGCGCGGCGGCTGCTGCGAGTCAATGACGACATCGTCGCGGCCCTGGCGGCCGACGAGGTCGAGGGCGAGGTGCGGCTCGGCGCGCCGGAGGACTTCGCCACCGCCCACCTGCCGGCGGTACTGGGCGCCTTCGCCCGCAGCCACCCGCGCATCGCCCTGTCCGTCACCTGCGACCTGACCCTCCGGCTGCTCGACAGGATGAGCGCCGGCGACCTGGACCTGGCCCTGGTCAAGCGAGAGCCCCTGGGTGGCGAGCTGGGCGTGCGGGTCTGGCGCGAGCCGTTGGTCTGGGTCGGACAGGACAGCGAGGACTTGGCGTCCGGCAAGGTCGTTTCGCTGATCGCCGCGCCATCGCCCTGCGTCTATCGCCGCCGCGCCACGACCGCCCTGGACGAGGCCGGCCGCGCTTGGCGCATCGCCTATACGAGCCCGTCGGTGGCGGGGCAGCTGGCGGCGTTGCGGGCAGGGCTGGGCGTCTCGGTCCTGCCGCGCGCCATGGTCCCCGACGACCTTACGATCCTGGGCCAGGCGGCGCCGCCCTTGGCCGACGGCGAGATCGCCCTGATCCGCAACCGCGAGGCCGGCCCCGCCGCCGACCGCCTAGCCGAGCACGTGCTGACGGCGCTGGACCGCGCCGTCGCCCATCGGGGCTGAGCGCATGAAAAAAGAGCCGCGTCCGGGGGACGCGGCCTTCAAGTCGTTCGGGGGAGAAGAAGCAAAAACGCTAAGCTCACACATGCAGGAACGCCCGAGCGACCGTGAGCAGACCGCCCCAGACGATCGCGTTCAGCACGGCGGCCAGCAGCACCGCGAACCCCAGCGGCCATTGGCGCGGCGCGCGGACGCGCGGGTCGAAAGGACGGGCTTGCGGGACGACGGACATGAGGGGCTCCTTGAACCTGTCGTCCATGGTCGAGATTGACTCGGCCGTTGCGAACCTGACGACCTGTCGCGCGCCGCCTTGTCGCACCCGGACTTTGGGGCAAGGCTCCGAGGCGGCGAGCGGCTGATTCCCCACCGTCCGGAGTTCCGATGAGCGCCATCGTCCTCGACCAGGTCAGCAAGACATACGGTGGCCGGGCGGTGCTGGCCCCGACCTCGCTGGCGATCGCCAAGGGGCGTTTCGTCGCCCTGGTCGGCGGCTCGGGCGCGGGCAAGACCACGCTGCTGAAGCTGATGAACGGGTTGTCGACGCCGACGACCGGCCGGGTGCTGATCGAAGAGGCCGACATCGCCGAGCGGCCGGGGCCGGAGCTGCGGCGCGGGATCGGCTATGTCTTCCAGGAGATCGGGCTCTTTCCGCACATGAGCGTGGCCCAGAATATCGGGATCACGCCGGACCTGCTGGGCTGGCCGCCCGGCGAGATCGCCGCGCGGGTCGACGCGCTGCTGGACCTGGTGGCCCTGCCGCGCGACGTCGCCGGCCGGTCGCCGGCGCAGCTGTCGGGCGGCCAGCGCCAGCGGGTGGGCGTGGCGCGAGCCCTGGCGGCCAGGCCCTCGATCCTGCTGATGGACGAGCCGTTCGGGGCGCTGGATCCGGTGACCCGCGTGGCCCTGGCCGACGACGTCCGACGCCTGCACGAGACCCTCTCCCTGACCACCGTGATGGTCACCCACGACGTCGGCGAGGCCCTGCTGCTGGCTGACGAGGTGGTGGTGATGGCCGATGGCGAGGTGCTGGCCCACGCCCCGCCGCGCGACCTGCTGGCCGGCCATCCCGACCCGGTCGTCGCCGACCTGATCGCCGCGCCCCGCAAGCAGGCCGAACGTCTCGCGGAGCTGGCCCGTGGCTGACCGTCTTCACGCGGCCCTGGCCGTCCTGCCCGAGCGCCTGGGCTGGCACGTGGCCCTGTCGGCCTCGGCGCTAGCCCTGGGCCTGGCCATCGCCCTGCCACTGGGCGTCGCCGCCGCGCGCAGCCCGCGCCTGAAGTGGATCGCCCTGGGCGGCGCGGGCCTGGTTCAGACCATTCCCAGCCTGGCCTTGCTGGCGCTGTTCTATCCGGTGCTACTGCTGCTTTCCGGGGTGGCCGTGAAGGTGTTCGGCCATGGCTTTCCGGCGCTGGGCTTCCTGCCGTCGCTGCTGGCCCTGACCCTCTATTCGATGCTGCCGATCCTGCGGAACGCGGCGGCGGGCGTCTCGGGCGTCGACCCGGCGGTGGTCGAGGCCGCGCGGGGCGTGGGCATGACCGACCGCCAGCGGCTGTGGAGGGTCGAGCTGCCCCTGGCCGCGCCGGTGATCATGGCGGGCGTGCGCACCGCCGCCGTCTGGACGATCGGCGCGGCGACCCTCTCGACCCCCGTCGGCCAGACCTCGCTGGGCGACTACATCTTCTCCGGCCTGCAGACCGAGGATTGGGTGGCGGTGTTGGTCGGCTGCGCGGCTTCGGCGGGCCTCGCTTTGGTCGTCGACGGCCTGCTGGGCCTGATCGAGGGCGGCGTGGCGCGGCGGGAGCCCAAGCGCCTGTGGGCCGGCGGCGCGGGCCTCGTGATCGGTCTGCTGGCGGCGCTGGCGCCCTGGCCGGCGCGGCGCTATCGCAAGGGCGGCCCGCCTATGTCATCGGGGCCAAGAACTTCTCCGAGCAGTACATCCTGGCCGAACTGATGGCGGGCAGGCTGGAGGCCGAGGGGGCGAGCGTCCAGCGGCGCGTGAACCTCGGCTCGGCGGTGGCCTATCGCGCCCTCGCGGCTGGCGAGATCGACGCCTATGTCGACTATTCCGGCACCCTGTGGGCCAACGTCCTGAACCGCACGGACAACCCCGGACGGGCGGCGGTGCTAGACGGCCTGCGGACCGAGCTGAAGGCTCGCGATGGCGTGGTGCTGCTGGCCCCGCTGGGCTTCGAGAACGCCTACGCCCTGGCCATGCGCCGCGACCGCGCCGAGCAGCTGGGCATCAAGACCTTGGCTGATCTGGCGACCAAGGCCCCGGACCTGACCATGGGCGGCGACCTGGAGTTCTTCTCGCGACCCGAGTGGGCGGCGGTGGTCGAGGCCTATGGTCTGCGGTTCAGGGCCAAGCGCCAATTCCAGCCGACCTTCATGTACCGCGCTCTGGAGAGCGGCGAGGCCGACGTGATCTCGGCCTTCTCGTCGGACGGCCGGATCGCGGCCGACGACCTCGTGCTGCTGGGCGATCCCAGGGGCGCGCTGCCGCCTTACGACGCGGTGATCCTGATCTCGCCGAAGCGGGCGGGGGATCGGCGACTGCTGGACGCGTTGACGCCGCTGGGCGGGAGCATCGACGTCAAGGCGATGCAGGCGGCCAACTACGCGGTGGATCGGGATACGGGGAAGAAGAGCCCGGCCGAGGCGGCGGGGATGCTGGCGCGGTAGGGAGCGCCCCCTCCGTCTCGATGCGTATTCGCATCGATCCACCTCCCCCGCACGCGGGGGAGGATGAGCAGCTTCCTCCTCACCCGTGAAACGGGGGAGGTGGCGCGGCGCGGATACGCGCCATGACGGAGGGGGCGCTAACGCTCAAAGAATCCCCGGCAGGTCCAGCCCCTTCTCCCGCGCGCAGTCTACTGCGATCTCATACCCCGCATCCGCATGCCGCATGACCCCCGAGGCCGGGTCGTTCCACAACACCCGCGCGATCCGCTTGGCCGCCGCCTCGGACCCGTCGCAGACGATCACCATACCCGCGTGCTGCGAGAAGCCCATGCCGACCCCGCCGCCGTGGTGCAGCGACACCCAGGTGGCGCCCGAGGCGGTGTTCAGGAGAGCGTTCAGCAGCGGCCAGTCCGACACGGCGTCCGAGCCGTCCCGCATCGCCTCGGTCTCGCGATTGGGCGAGGCGACCGAGCCCGAGTCGAGGTGGTCGCGGCCGATGACGATCGGGGCCTTCAGCTCGCCGCTGGCGACCATGGCGTTGAAGGCCAGGCCCAGGCGATGGCGATCGCCGAGACCCACCCAGCAGATGCGGGCGGGAAGACCTTGGAACTTGATCTTCTTGCCCGCCATGTCGAGCCAGTTGTGCAGGTGCGGGTTGTCGGGGATCAGCTCTTTGACCTTGGCGTCGGTCCTGGCGATGTCCTCGGGATCGCCTGACAGCGCCGCCCAGCGGAACGGGCCGATCCCCCGGCAAAACAGCGGGCGGATATAGGCCGGCACGAAGCCGGGGACGTCGAAGGCGTTGGTGACGCCTTCCTCCAGCGCCATCTGGCGGATGTTGTTGCCGTAGTCGACGGTTGGGACGCCGGCGGCCTGGAAGTCCAGCATGGCGCGGACGTGCGTGGCCATCGAGGCGCGAGCGGCCTTGTTCACGCGCTCCGGATCACGCTCCTTGGCCTCGGCCCACTGCTCCAGGCTCCACCCCGCCGGCAGGTAGCCGTTGACCGGGTCGTGGGCGCTGGTCTGGTCGGTCAGCAGGTCGGGACGGACGCCGCGCTTGAAGAGGTCCGGCAGCAGCTCGGCGGCGTTGCCCAGCAGACCGACCGAGATCGGGGTCTTGGCGGCGCAGGCCTCTTCGATCCAGGCCAGGGCCTGGTCGACGCTGGCGGTGGACCTGTCGAGATAGCCGGTCCGCAGCCGCATCTCGATCCGCGACGGCTGGCATTCGATGGCCAGGCACGAAGCGCCGGCCATCACCGCGGCTAGCGGCTGGGCGCCGCCCATGCCGCCCAGGCCCGCGGTCAGCAGCCACTTGCCCGAGAGATCGCCCGCATAGTGCTGGCGGCCCATCTCGACGAAGGTCTCGTAGGTGCCCTGCACGATGCCCTGGGCGCCGATATAGATCCACGAGCCGGCGGTCATCTGGCCGTACATGGCCAGGCCGCGTTTATCGAGCTCGTTGAAGTGCTCCCAATTGGCCCAACGCGGCACGAGGTTGGAGTTGGCGATCAGCACGCGCGGCGCGTCGGCGTGGGTGCGGAAGACGCCGACCGGCTTGCCGGACTGCACCAGCAGGGTCTGGTCATCGTCGAGGCGGCGCAGGGTCTCGACGATCTTGTCGAAGCTCTCCCAATCTCGCGCCGCGCGGCCGATGCCGCCATAGACCACCAGCTCCTCCGGACGCTCGGCGACGTCGGGATGTAGATTGTTCATCAGCATCCGCAGCGGGGCTTCGGTCAGCCACGACTTGGCGGTGAGCGCGGTCCCGGTGGCCGGGCGGATGACGCGGGTGTTGTCGCGGCGGGTCATGGAGTCCTTTCTCCTCACCCGCGCAGCGGGGGAGGTGGCGCGGCGCCGATAGGCGACGTGACGGAGGGGGCGCGGGCGGCGTCGGACGCCCCCTCCACCGCCGTTCGGCGGTCCCCTCCCCGCACGCGGGGGAGGAGAGGAGATCGCGAAATGCAGGCAGGCCTGCAGCACCTCCTCCAGCACCGCGCGCAAAGGCTCGGCGCGGTCGGCGTGGAAAGGTGGGGGCCAGGTGTCTTCGGTGGGCGGCTCGGCCGGGTCGTCCATGTAGCCCCGGCAGGCCAGCTCCATCTGGACGGCGTGAACGTCCGTGGCGGGTTGGCCGTAGTGGCGTGTCGTCCAGCCGCCCTTGAAGCGGCCGTTGGTGACGCGTGATCGTCCGGAGGCGTCACAGGCGGCCTCGACGGCGGCGGTCAGGGCTTGGGCGCAGGAGGCGCCGCTATTGGTACCGAGATTGAACTGCGGCAACTCGCCGTCGAACAGGCGCGGCACACGCGAGCGGATCGAATGGGCCTCGTACAGCACCACCGTCGGATGGACCGCGCGCAGGCGGTCGATCTCGGCGCGCAGGGCGGCGTGGTAGGGCTCGAAGTACAGCGTCCGCCGCCGCTCGATCTCGGGCGCGTCCGGTCCGCCGTCGCGCCACAACGGCTCGCCGTCGAAGGTGGTGGTCGGGCACAGCTCGGTCGTCGCCTGGCCCGGATAGAGCGAGGCGCCGGACGGGTCGCGATTGACGTCGATGACCGTGCGCGAGATCGCGGTCCGCACGATCGTCGCGCCCATCCCCTCGGCGAAGGCGTAGAGGCGGTCGACCCACCAGTCGGCGTCCTTGCGCGCTAGCCACGGCGAGACGAGGCCGACCTCGATGTCCGGCGGGATCTCGGTTCCGGTGTGGGGCAGGGAGATGATGAGGGGGGGCGTCACCGCGCGTCACCTGGAGCCAGCTCACAATCCCACCTCCGACCCCCCCGGCGAAAGCCGGGGCCCAGATTCAGCCTGAGCGGCTTGGGTGTTCGCGTCCGCGACCTCGGCCGATCGCCAAGCGCCCATGGGTTCGATCTGGGCCCCGCCTTTCGCCGGGGAGATCGGGGTGGGGGGGAGGCATCAGCTAACCCCCGGCAGCTCGCCCGCCGCTTCGATCACCGCCCCCGATCGCACCAGGGCGTTGGCCGCCTCCAGGTCCGGGTGGAAGTGGCGGTCGTCCGTCAGGTGCGGCACCTGGCTCCGCGTCAGCTTGCGCACCGCTTCCAGCGCCGCGCTTGATCGCAGCGGGGCGTTGAAGTCGCAGCCCTGCGCCGCGGCCAGCAATTCGATTCCCAGGACGGCGGTCGCGTTCTCAACCATGGCCAAGAGGCGCCGCGCGCCGTGGGCGGCCATCGAGACGTGGTCCTCCTGGTTGGCCGAGGTCGGGATCGAGTCGACGCTGGCCGGATAGGCTTTCTGCTTGTTCTCCGAGACCAGGGCGGCGGCCGTGACCTGCGGGATCATGAAGCCGGAGTTCAGGCCCGGCTTGGGCGTCAGGAACGCCGGCAAACCGGAAAGCGCCGGGTCGACCAGCATGGCGATGCGGCGCTCGGCGATCGAGCCGATCTCGCAGACGGCCAGGGCGATCATGTCGGCGGCGAAGGCCACCGGCTCGGCGTGGAAGTTGCCGCCGGACAGCGCCTCGTCGGCTTCCGGAAAGATCAGCGGATTGTCGGAGACGCCGTTGGCCTCGGTCGCCAGCGTTGTGGCGGCCTGGCGCAGGACGTCCAGCGCCGCGCCCATCACCTGGGGCTGGCAGCGCAGGCAGTAGGGGTCCTGTACGCGCTCGTCGGCCTTCAGGTGCGAGGCGCGGATCTCGGACTGGGCCATCAGCGCGCGTAGGGCGGCGGCGGTCTCGATCTGGCCGGCGTGGCGGCGCAGGGCGTGGATACGCGGGTCGAACGGCGTGTCCGAGCCCTTGGCGGCCTCGGTCGACAGCGCGCCGGTGACCAGGGCCGACTGGAACAGCCGCTCGGCCTCGAACAGGCCCGCCAGGGCGTTGGCGGTCGAGAACTGGGTGCCGTTCAGCAGGGCCAGGCCTTCCTTGGGACCCAAGGTCAGCGGCTCCAGGCCGGCCTTCTTCAGCGCCTTGGACGCCAGCTTGCGCTCGCCGTCGACGAAGATCTCGCCGACCCCGATCATCGTCGCGGCCATATGGGCCAGGGGCGCCAGGTCGCCCGAGGCGCCGACCGAGCCCTGAGCCGGCACGACCGGGATCAGGTCCTGCCGCAGCATCACCTCCAGCATCCGCACGGTCTCGACCCGCACGCCCGAGGCGCCTTGGGCCAGGCTGGCCAGCTTCAGGGCCATCATCAGGCGGATCACCGGGACGGGCGAGGGTTCGCCCACGCCTGCCGCGTGCGACAGGACGATGTTGCGCTGCAGGGTCGCCAGGTCCGCGTCGCCGATGCGGACGCTGGCCAGTTTTCCGAAGCCCGTGTTGATCCCGTAGACCGGCTCGCCCTTGGCCAGGATGCGCTCCACGGCCGCCGCGCTTTCCGCGATCACCGGCCAGGCCGCCTCGGCGAGGGCGGCCTTCGCGCCCCGATAGATCGCCTTCCAATCGGCCAAAGGCACGTCGCCGGGGTTCAGAACAAGCTGGGTCACTGGCCTCTCCACACGCGCGCATGGAGCGGGTTGAAGCCCATGCGATAGACAAGTTCGGCGGGACGCTCGACCTCCCAGACGGCGAGGTCGCAGGCCTTGCCGGCCTCCAGCGTCCCGCGGTCGTTCAGGAGGCCCAGCGCTCGCGCGGCCTCGCGCGTCACGCCGGCCAGGCACTCCTCGACGGTCATCCGGAAGAGGGTGGCGGCCAGGTTCATGACCAGCAGCGGCGAGGTCAGGGGCGAGGTCCCGGGGTTGCAGTCGGTGGCCAGGGCCATGGGCACGCTCGCGGCGCGAAGGGCCGCGATCGGTGGGGCCTTGGTCTCGCGGGTGAAGTAGTAGGCGCCGGGCAGCAGGGTCGCGACCGTGCCCGAGGCGGCCATGGCGGCGACGCCGGCGGCGTCCAGATGCTCGAGGTGGTCCGCCGACAGCGCCCCGAATTCGGCGGCCAGCGCCGCGCCTTCGAGGTTGGACAGCTGCTCGGCGTGCAGCTTGACCGGCAAGCCGTGGGCGCGGGCCGCCTCGAACACCCGGCGGATCTGGGCGGGCGAGAAGCCGATGCCCTCGCAGAAGCCGTCGACCGAGTCGGCCAGGCCCCGCGCTGAGATGGCCGGCATCATCTTCTCGCAGACCAGGTCGACATAGCCGTCCGCGTCGTCGCGGTATTCGGGCGGCAAGGCATGGGCGCCCAGGAAGGTCGTGCTGATCCCGACGCGGCGGATGTCGGCCAGGGCGCGGGCGGCGCGCAGGCTCTTGAGTTCGTCCTCCAGGGAGAGGCCGTAGCCGGACTTGATTTCGACCGTGGTGACGCCTTCGGCGATCAGGGCGTCCAGGCGGGACAGAGCGGCTTGCACGAGCTCGCCTTCCGAAGCCGCGCGGGTGGCCCGCATGGTCGAGACGATGCCGCCGCCGGCCCGGGCGATCTCCTCGTAGCTGGCCCCGGCCAGGCGCAGCTCGAACTCGTGGGCGCGGTCGCCGGCGAACACGAGGTGGGTGTGCGGGTCGATCAGGCTGGGCGTGATCCAGCGACCCTCGCAATCGATCGTGCGGGTGGCTTCGAAGGCGGGGGCGTCATCGGCCGAACCAGCGTAGACGATGCGCCCGTCGCGGGCGGCGATCACGCCGCGCTCGACGATTCCCAGGCCCGGCCGCGTCGGGTCGAGGGTGGCGAGACGGCAAGTTATCCACAGGGTGTCGCACTGCATCCTGGTCGCCTCCCTCTCTTGCGGCGGGGTCTAATATGTATAGACATATTTGCGAACGATGAGGCTTGTCCAGTGACCGACGCCCAAAATCCCGAGCCGACGTCCACGGTGGTCTGGTGCGAGAGCGCCCTGCTGGCGGACGGCTGGGCGCGCGGCGTGAAGCTCACGCTCACCGACGGCCGCATCGCCCGGATCGACACCGACACCAGCGCGGGCGACGCTCAGCGCCTTGGTCCAGCCCTGCCGGGTCTGGGCAACGTCCACAGCCACGCCTTCCAGCGGGCCATGGCGGGCTTGGCCGAGACGCGCGGCGACACGGGCGACACCTTCTGGACCTGGCGCGAGGTGATGTACCGCTTCCTGGAGCGGCTGGACCCCGACATGGCCCAGGCCATCGCCGCCATGGGACAGGTCGAGATGCTGGAGGGCGGCTTCACGCGGGTGGGCGAGTTCCACTACCTGCACCACGCGCCCGACGGCGGCGCCTACGACAATCCGGCCGAGATGGCCGTGCGGATGGCAGCGGCGGCCGAGGAGACCGGGATCGGCCTGACCCTGCTGCCGGTGTTCTACGCTCACAGCAACTTCGGCGGCCTGCCGCCCTCGGACGGCCAGAAGCGCTTCATCCACGACGTGGACGGCTTCGCCCGGCTGGTCGAGGCTTGCCGCGAGATCGTCGCGCCGCTCCCCGAGGCGGTGGTCGGCGTCGCGCCGCACAGCCTGCGCGCCGTCACGGGCGAGGAACTGACCGCCATCCTGCCCCTGGCCGCCGGCGGGCCGATCCACATGCACGTGGCCGAACAGACCAAGGAGGTCGACGACTGCCTGGCCGCCACCGGCGCGCGGCCCGTCCGCTGGCTGATGAACCACGCCGAGGTCGACAAGCGGTGGTGCCTGGTCCACGCCACCCACATCAACGCCACCGAGACCGAGCGCCTGGCCAAGAGCGGCGCGGTGGCGGGCCTGTGTCCGGTGACCGAGGCCAATCTGGGCGACGGGATCTTTCCGGCCCCCGACTATCTGGCCGCTGGCGGAAGCTTCGGAATCGGCACGGACTCCAACATCGTGATCGACGCCGCCCAGGAGCTGCGGACCATGGAATACGCCCAGCGCCTGACCAAGCGGGCGCGCAACGTGCTGGCCGGCGGTTCGCGCCGTTCGACCGGCGGCGACCTGTGGCGGGCGGCGACCGTGGGCGGGGCTCAGGCCCTGGGCGTTGGCCGCGGCGGCCTGCGTCGTGGTGCGCCGGCCGACTTCATCACGCTGGATCCGAACCATCCGAACCTGGTCGGCCGGTCGGGCGACACGCTGATCGACAGCCTGGTGTTCGCCGGCGGCGGGATCGACACCGTCTGGCGGCATGGCCAGCAACGGGTCTCCGGTGGTCGCCACCATGCGCGCGAGGCGATCACCGCGCGCTACGTCCAGACCCTGAAGGCCCTGCTGGCGTGACCGGACCGCTGCATCAGCGCATCCGCTCGGAGATCGAGGCTCGCATCCGCTCGGGCGAATGGGCGCCCGGCCACCGGGCCCCGACCGAGGCCGAGCTGATGGAACAGTACGGCTGCGCGCGGATGACGGTGAACAAGGCCATGACCGCCTTGGTCGAGGCCGGGCTGATCGTGCGCCGCAAGCGGGCCGGCTCGTTCGTGGCCCGGCCCAAGGTGCACGCGCCGGTGCTGAACATCCCCGACATCCAGTCCGAGATCGTCGCGCGCGGCGAGGCCTACGCCTTCCGCCTGCTGTCGCGCACGGTGCGGGCCGCCGATCGCGACAGCCCCGACGAGGTCGCGCTGGCGGCCGGCGGCAAGCTCCTGGAGCTGGACGGCGTGCACGACGCCGGCGGCCGGCCGTTCGCCCTGGAGCGGCGGCTGGTCTCGCTGAAGGCCGCGCCCGAGATCGAGGCCGCCGATTTCGCCGAACATCCGCCCGGCGCCTGGCTTCTGGAGCACGTCGCCTGGACCGAGGCCGAGAGCCGCATCGGCGCCATCAACGCCGATGCCGCCGACGCCCGCCTGCTGGCCCTAGACGAAGGCGCGGCCTGCCTGGTCGTCGACCGCCGCACCTGGCGCGAAGGCCAGCACGTCACCCGCGTGCGGCAGGTTTTCCCAGGCGAGGCCTATGATCTGGTGGCGCGGTTCGGGCCTAGCGCCTGACGCGGACTCCCGCTTAGCTTCCGCCGAACCGGAGGACGCCATGGACCTGCACGCGATCGCCATCCCCACCTACGTCCAGATGCTGAAGGGCCTGTCGGCCCAGCTGACCAAGGGCGAGGCCTATGCGGCCGAGGGTGTCATGCGGCCGGAGGCGCTGATCGGCGCGCGCCTGGCGCCGGACATGTTCCCGCTGGCGACCCAGGTGCGGTTCGTCTGCACCCAGGCCAGCGACATGCTCAAGCAGTTGGCGGGCGGTGAGCCGTTCGCCCCGGCCGAGGACGCGACCGATTTCGACGGCCTGCGGGCCCAGCTGGCCGACGCCATCGCGCGGGTCCAGGCGACGCCCGCCTCGGCCTTCGACGGCGCCGCGGAGCGGAAGATCGAACTGAAGATGCCCAACGGGATCATCTTCGACCTGACCGGCGAGCAGTTCCTGCGCGACTGGGCGCTGGCCCAGTTCTACTTCCACCTGACGGCGGCCTACGCGATCCTGCGCCACAAGGGCGTGCCGTTGGGCAAGCCCGACTGGGTCCCGCACATGTTCGCCTACATCCGGCCGGGGACGCTGCCGGGGCGATAGCACCGGGCGCTAGGCCCTAGCGTCCCGCCCACGGCGCGGTGGGATCGCGCGGTTCGCCCCAGCGGTTGACGGCTGGGTCGTCGGACGGGGCGGGGCAGGTCTCGGTGGGCAGGTTCGCCTTCTTGTCGATCGCGCAGGCGCAGAGGCCGCAGACCTGGCTCTGTCCGGCGCCGACGAGCCTGTGGACCAGGTGCTGACCCGGCGGCCGGAGCTCGGGGCAGGCCTGGCAGGCGGCCTTGCGCGTCTGGACCTGGGCTTCGGGCACGGGGCGAAAGCCGATCAGGGCCCATCGCGCCAGGGCCTTCGTCGCCGCGCCCAGCAGCGCCGACGTCGGGGGCGGCGCCCACTTGGGCAGGCTGGCTCCGACCGCGCGGGCGGCGACTGGGGAGCCGGCCAGGGCGCCGGGGCGCTCCTCGATCAGGTCGCGCAGGAACATCGGGTCGACGGCCGCGCGCAACGCGACGGCCCGGGGAACAGGCTCGTCCAGTTCCAGCGCCTGGGCCAGCGACCAGGAGAAGGCCGCCAGGGCCTCCTCCTGACCGTCGAGAGATCTGGGGCTCTCGGAGGACACCGGGCTGGCCCTAGGCGAAGGCTTCCACGGTGACGCCGCTCGACTGGTAGCAGCCGTCGATATTGGACTGCAGCGCGCTGTTGATCGACGAGCAGGGCACGATCCAGGGGCTGTCGGTGCACTGGACCCAGGCCGTCTGGGAGCCGGGGTCATAGGACCAGGCGAAGGTGAAGCCGCTCTTGGAGAAGGACCCGCTGTTGGGGAACGGGTTGGGGCCGCCATGGTTGATGGCCAGTTGGCTGACGCACGACCAGACGGCGGGCGTGACGTTGTTGTAGTTGAGCTGAGCGCAAGCGGACATGACAGGCCTCCCTTATGAAATGCAATTCTTGAGCGAGAATTGCTGATATAAACCTATTAGGTGCATAAGGGCATTTATGCAAGCATGAGATGTCTCAATGCGAGAATATCTCGCATAGGATGTATTTTAAAGATCGATGGCCCTGGTGAGGGAGGCGGTCGAGGCGAGCCTAGTCCGGCATGGTCTCGAACCGCGTCACGCCCTCGGGCGGGATCACCCAGGCCGGGCGGTCGCGGTCGAACAGCAGCATGGTCGGCTTGAACAGGCTCGGGTCGTCCAGCGAGCCGGCGTAGATCGTGTGGCTGTCGTGCAGGCCGTGCTCGCCGCCGAAAACGAGGCCGCCGCAGGTGGGGCAGGAGTTGCGCGTCGCCTCGCCGCCCCGGAACGCTAGGCTGCGGTACTGGCGCGCCGGACCGGTGATGGCCAGGGCCGAGGCCGCGAAGCCCATGAACGGAATGAACCCCGCCCCGGACGCCTTCCGGCAGTCACCGCAGCAGCACATGCCCATGAAGTCGGGCGCGCGGGACGCTTCCCAACGTAACGCGCCGCACAGGCATCCGCCTCTGAAGGTGGGGTTGGGCGTGGGAGAGTCCAATTTAGAGCATCTTCAAAACTTGAATAAGTTCAGTCTGCTGAAAGTTCATGGACAGGGGCGCTTAATGAACTCTTGTCCGCGCCGAATTCCATCTGGCGCATCTTGGATCCATTGAGTCAACGCCGTCACGGAGCTCGGAAGATAGTGCCAGTAGCGGAGCGTTCTATCATCGCGATCATAGCATGCGATCCATTTCGTCAGGCCGTCTTCGCACGGGGCCTGCATGCTGATGTTGTGCCCTGGAGTATATGAATAAGAAACATTGGCGACAGAGGCTGCAACGCTCAGAGTCGCGTCCATATCGGCCAGAACCTTATCGTAGTGAAGTGTACCCATTGGACGCCTTCTCAAGTTCATTATCAAAGCTGAAGCAGCTATACTTGGCGACAAAGGTTGAGCTGGCGTTTCTAAAAGACTTCAATCCGCACCTAGCGTGGAGCGTATATGGCTGGGAGAAGCTTTAGCAGAGAGCCTTAGAGGGCGGGTTCAGTCTGGCGAGTCCGTGTTCGTCGTGATCGCCGCTTCGAGGCGGCGGCGAAATTCGCCCGATGGAATGGCGCGGGAGTCATGGCCCAGGACACCGATCGCCGGCCTCGAAACGCGGTCGTTCAAGCCGCGCAGCGCCTGTGGCGACTGGGTCTGGTAGTAGACGCGGACCGATCGGCTTCCCGCGTCGTCCACTAGGCTCATGAAGATCAGCGCGCCGCCGGGCGGAACGTCGCCCGTCGCGTAGCCCGGCGCGTCGAGGCGTGCGCCCAACGCCGCCGCCATGGCCGTGACGTTGGTGTCGTGGCCCATGAAGATGTCGACGCCGCCAACGCTGGGCGCATCCAGGGCTTCCAGCACCCGCCGGCTGAGCGGGCCGGCCTGGCGCGCGGTCATGTAGGGCGGGCGGGTGAAGACGTCGAACAGGGCGGCGTGGAGCGCGCCGAGGCGTTTCAGGGTGTCGGGCTCGACACCGCGCCAACTGGCGGCGGCGGGAGACAGGCCCTCGACATATTGCAGCAGCAGCACCTGGGCCGTGCCCGAGGCGTCGCGGATCGGTCCGGTCAGATCGATCCCGCGTCCGTCCGCCGAAGGGGCGACACTGGAGGCGCGCCGGGGCGAGCAGGCCTTGCCCGCGCCGCAGTCCAGCACCCGGTCCAGCTCGTCGAGCGCCGGTTGCAGGCGAGCGGCCAGGTGATCGACGCCGCCGGTATAGGCCTGGATCGAGGCGATGGCCGCCGCCGGATCGAACGGGGCGACACCCGCGCGCAGCGGTTCGAACAGCGGATCGACTTCGTTTGGCGGGCGATGGCCGACAGGAGTTTCGCAGCCGGGCGTCAGGCCCCGGGCGAAGGCCTCGCCACTGGCGATCGTGCGCTCGGCGGTGTTGGTCCAGATTCTCACCTGGCCCTCGGCGGGGCACCCAAGCGCCGGCAGCACGCCCAGGCCGGCCAGCCAGCGGCGGTCGGAGCGCCCCAGGATGTCGAGCGCCTTGGCGCCATGCGCGGTCAGATGCTCGGGTGGGACGGACCAGGTCGGCCAGGGGGCGCCGGTCAGGGTGTCCAGCGGCGCCTCGCCCACGATCGGCGCGCGAACGCCGTGGCGCATGATGATGACGACCCGCTCGACACGCGGAGAGGCGGCCAGGCTGGCGGTCGCGCACGCCATCATCGCGCAGGCGAGCAGCACTTGCGCCAGCAAATGGCGAGGGCGGAGGCCGGGCATGATCAAGTCCTTTGCGGTGTCTGGCCGAAACGCGGCGATGCGCCCCTCGCGGGAGGAGCGCATCGCGTCTTCAAAGCGCCGGGGATGGCGGCGCCGTCAGAAGCTCTTCTTGAGTGTCAGCAGCGTGGTGCGGCCGGAGTCGACGACGTCCGAGACGGCCAAGCTGTCGCGGCCGACGTGCGACCAGTAGGTGTAGTTCTTCAGGAGGTTGGCGACCGACAGGTCCAGCTTGAAGCCATTGCCGAAGGCGTAGCCCACGTGCAGGTCGACGCTGCGCATCGGCCGGACCCACAGATTGTCCCATTCCCCGGCCTGATCCAGCACGTCGTACGCCGACAGGTAGGCGCCCGAATAGTGGTAGATCACGTCGAAGCTGAAGCCGCCCTTCTGGTAGAACAGCGTGGCGTCGGCCAGCCAGTCGGGGGCGTTCTGGATGCGGTTGTCGACGCCGTCGCCGAGGTCGACGCTGGTCCACTGGCGGGTGACGTTGACGCCCGCGCCCAGGCCGCTCAGCAGGCCCGGCAGGTCCGCGAACTTCTGGCGCAGCTGCAGTTCCACGCCATAGACATCGCCGTCGCCGCCATTGGTAGGCTGGCTGATCGTGGTCTTGCCCTCGGCGTAGGTGTCGGTGTTCACCGAGCTGGAGCCGTTGTCGTACATGTAGTCCGACAGGCGCTTGTAGAAGCCGCCGAGCATGGCGTAGCCGCCCTTGCTGTTGCTCCACTCGCCCGACAGATCCAGGTTGATCGCCTTGATCGGCTTCAGGTCGGGATTGCCGCGCGAGATCGAGACGCTGCCGTCGTCGCTGATCGCGCGGCGCTCGCCGCCGGCCAACTGGATGAAGGCCGGACGGGTGTAGGACGTCCAGACCGAGCCGCGATAGACGGCCGCGTCACTGGGGCGCCAGGTCACGAACACGCTGGGCAGCACCTCGTTGTACTCGGTGCGGCTGGTGGCCCAGGCGCCCGTCTGTTCGCCCGCGCTGGTGGTCGGGATCGCCCAGTACAGGTTGTCGATCTTGGTGTGCTCGTAGCGCAGGCCGGGCGAGACCTCGACGTCGCCGAACTGGTAGTCAGCCACGGCGTAAAGCGAGGCTACGGCCTCGTCGCCCTTCTGGGTGTTGCAGTTCCAGTTGTTGACGGCGTTCGAGCCGCAGGTGTCGAAAGAGGCGTCGGTCTTGTACTTGTAGAAGTACTCGAACAGCTTCTCCTGGCTGACCTTGGGCACGCGCCATTCGTATTGGCCCGGGAACACGGCGTCGTAATAGCTGGTCGACAGGCCCAGGCTCTGCCAGGTCAGGCCGCCCTGGCCCAGCAGGTTGGCGAAGTGGTCGTTGGTCCAGTCGCGGTTGGTCACCCGGCGGTGGCTGTCGACATATTTGCCACCCAGCTTGACCCATTGCAGGGCGCGGCCTTCGAACACGCGCTTGGCGTCGAACTTGAAGCCGTACTTCTGCTGGCCGCTGAACTGCTCGGTCAGCTGGCCCGCGCGGCGCGCCAGGAGGGCGGTGTTTGCGTTGTTCAGGTCATCGTGGATCGTCGGGGTGAACAGCGGGTAGGGCAGGTTGTCGGCGTAACCGATCGACAGACCGCCCAGCGGCCGGTTCGAGCCGCTGTTGTACCGGTCGCTCTGATTGATGCGGGCCGAGGCCTCGATGTGGTTAGGGCGATCGTTGTTCCCGGCGCTGTAGAAGACCTGCGGCGACAGCGTCCACGCGCCGAGGGTCTTGTCGAAGCCGGCCTGCACGGTGGCCAGATCAGCTTCTTCCGGGTTGGTCTCGTACCAGACGCGGGTGGAGATCTGGTCGACGCTCAGGGCGTAGCGACCGCTGCCGGCGACCGTCTCCTTGTAGCTCTTGCTTGTGCTGACGAACTGGCTGAGCGTCGAGTTTTGCTGGGTCTTGGCGAAGGCGTAGGAGCCGCGCAGATAAGCGTCCAGCGTCTCGTCGGGGCGCCAGTTCAGGGTGAAGTTGCCGCCCCAGCGCTCGGTGTAGCCGTTGGAGACGCCGATGTTCAGGCCGGTTTGGGTGATGTTCTTCTCGGGATCCAGGCCCGGATAGCTGGCGCCGGCGGCGTCGCGGACCAGATAGCTCCAGCCGCCGTCGTTCTGGGCGGCCATGACGCCGGCCATCTCGCTGTTGGCGTAGTTGCGCTTGTCGTAGAAGGCGCTGGCATAGACGCCGAAGCTCTGCTCGGGGCCGAACTTCTGGGCCCATTCGGCCGACAGCCCTCCGCCCAGGCCCTCGTCGCCGTAGTCGCGAGCCCGGCTCTCGACGCGGCCCGACGCGGTGATCGAGCCGGCGAAATCGTCGCGGAAGTCGCAGGCCGACGGCGTGCGGAAGTCGACCGTGCCGCCGATGGCGTCGCCGTCCATGTCGGCGGTCGAGGTCTTGTTCAGCACGATGGTGTGCAGGCCGGACGGCGGCAGCAGGCTCAGCTGGACCTGGCGGCTGTAGGGCATGCCCTGGGCGACCGTCACGCCATTGATCATGTTGACGTTGAACTCGGCGTTCAGGCCACGGATCGACACGAACATGCCTTCGCCGCGCGAGGCGCCGTCGATTCCGCCGAAGAACGACGAGCCGGTGTTCATCACGTTGACGCTGGGCATCATGCCCAGGGCCTCGGCCACGTTGTGGACGGCGGTGTGCTCCAGGTCCTCGGCCGACAGCACCGCCACCGCGTTGGCGGCGCGCATCTGGGTCTTGGCCGCGTCGTTGCGATTGGCGACGATCACCAGCGAGTCGATCGTGTCCGACGGTTCAGCCGAGGCGGCGGTCTCGGCGTGAGCGCCGGCGGCCCAACCCAGGCCGAAGACGCTGGCCAGCAGGACGGCCCTGATCGCCTTGCCCGTCGCGCGAGCCCCGCGCGCGCCGTGTTCACCCGTCCACTCAAACATGTCTGCCCCTGCCCATTACGCGGTTTCGCGACGGCGGGGCTCTTAAGGGGGCGTCGAGACAGTCCTGTGACGTTGTTGTGCAAATTGAGAGAATGTGCGCCTTGATCTTGGAAAATCCACAGGAATGGGTCACACATTCCACAACTTGGCGACGACAGGGGAGGAAGGGCGCATGCTCAGGCGCGAGGATCGCCAGCGCGAAATTCTGCGCAAGCTGAAGCCGGGCGAAAACCATGCGATCGGGCGACTGGCCCAGGATCTGGCGGTCTCCGAGGAAACGATCCGTCGCGAGCTGCGCGTGCTGGCCGCGCGCGGCGACGTGGTCTGGACCCATGGCGCCGTCCAGCTCGCGGTGGTCTCCAACGAAGGTCCACTGGACCGGCGCATGCAGGAAAACGTCGCGGAAAAGGGCCGCATCGCCGCGGCGGCGGCCGAGTACGTCCGGGACGGCGACACCATCTTCATCGACGCGGGAACGACAGCCTGCTTCGTGGCGCGCCGTCTCGCCTCCGTGCGCCAGGGGCTAAAGGTGATCACCAATTCCCTGGTGGTCGCCGAGACGCTCGGCGGGCGAAACGGCAACACCCTGTTCCTGGCCGGCGGAGAGCTGGACTACGACTACAGGGCGTTTTCGGACCACGTCGCCCAGGCCTACATCGCCCAGTTCACGCCGCATCTGGCGATCCTGACCGTCGGCGGCGTGCATCCCGACCACGGCCTGATGGATCGACACGCACGCGAGGCGGTGATGAGCCGGATCGTCTACGAGCGCGCCGACCGCGTGCTGCTGGCCGCCGACCACACCAAGTTCGGCCGGCTTGGCCTCATTCGCACGGCCTCGCCCGAAGAGGTCGACATCCTGGTGACCGACGCGCCGCTGGATGAGGCCCACGCCCAGGCCTTCCGTCGCGCCAACGTCGTCATCGCCCCCTAAGCGTCATGGCCATGATCTCGCACCGTCTCCGACTCGCCGTAGCCGCCCTCGCGCTCGCCACCGCGCATCCCGTCGCCGCCCAGGCCCAAGAGCCTTCGTTCCGGGTGATGAGCTACAACATCCGCTACGACAATCCCGAGGATCGCCCCGACTGGCGCGCCCGTCGCGGCCCGATGGCGCGGCAGATCGCCTCCATCTCGCCGGACATTCTGGGCGTGCAGGAAGCACTGCTCCCCATGGTGGCGGACCTGTCGGCCGGACTGCCCGACTACGCGCACTATGGCGTCGGGCGCGACGACGGCGACAAGGCCGGGGAGACCACGACCATCTTCTATCGCGACGCCCGGTTCGAGCGACTGCTGGCCGAGACCCGTTGGTGTTCGCCGACGCCCGAGCGGCCCGGCAAGGCCTATGACGCGGCCCTGCCCAGAACCTACACCCGGGTCGTGCTGCGCGATCGCGCCAGCGGGGTGCTGCTGGACGTGCGCAACGCCCATCTCGATCACAAGGGCGCGGAGTCGCGGCGGCTGTGCGCTCGGCAGATCCGCGACCAGGCCGCCTGGCCCAACGCTCGTCTGGTGGTGCTCGGCGATTTCAACAGCCTCCCGACCGATCCGCCGCACGCCGCCCTGACCTCGGGCGAGAACGGATTGCGCGACGCGCGGGCCGCCAGCGCCGTCGTGTCCGGTCCGGCGGGGACCTTCAACGACTTCTCGCCCAGCGCTCCGCCGACGGGGCCCATAGACTATGTCTTCGTCGATCGCGGCTTCCGGACGGCGCGCTTCGCCACCCTGACCGACACCCACGATGGCCAGGTGATCTCGGACCACTTTCCGGTCGTCGCCGAGATCGTCCTGCGTCCGCTGAACTAGGCCAGCGCCTGTTGGCGACGCCAGCGGCTGGGCGTGCTGCCGATCACCGTGTGGAACAGGCGTGACATGTGCGCCTGGTCGCAAAAGCCGCAATCCAGGGCGATGGCGCAGAGCGGCGTGCGGCTCTGGCGCATCAGGCTCTGGGCGCGCTCCAGCCGGCTGCGGATCACGTAGGCGCGCGGCGCCACGCCGAAGCTGCCCCGGAAGCGCCGCGAGAAGTAGCTGGCGCTCAGGCCGACCAGGCCCGCGAGATCGTGGACGCTGATCGGCTGGTCGAGATGCTCGCGAATATGCCGGGCGACCTTGCGCTCCTGCCATGGCGCCAGGCGTGACGCTTGCTGAAGGATCTCGGCTTCGAACGCGGCCGCCGCCGTCGGCAGTTCGCTCGCGCCGATCAGGGAAAAGCTCATCATGCTCATGATCGTGACCTCCGTCGGCGGCCGCTGTTGTCCGCCTGACCTGGGAGCACGCAGGACGATCCGAATTCCTCATCGACCATCGTTCGGGAATTCGGCCGGCGAGATTTTTCATTCGATCAAAAAGGCGCTTATTTACAGGAGCTTACTCGCCGCCTGAGCGCCGGCGTGGTGCGAGGTCGACGAAAAAGAAAATTTTCCGGTGAGGACTTTTTTCGGGGCTGCGTTCTGCCTCCTCGAAGCCGGCGTCCGTGACGTTGGACACAAGGCGGAGTCTCTGATGGGAATGGCGCGAGAGGGGCTGATGACAGATGCTTCCGACGCCGCCGCGCGCGCGGACGCCTTCGCCAGGCAGGCGGCGGCGATGCGCGGACCGCTGGCCGCCTATTTCCGTCGGCGGGTGCGTAACGCCGGCGAGGTGGAGGACCTCGTGCAGGAGGTCTTCCTGCGCCTGACCGTGCGCGGCACGCCGGAGAATACGGACCACGCCAGCGCCTATATCTTCCAGACGGCCGCCAGCGTGCTGGCCGACCGCTACCGTCGTCGGGTGGTCCGTCACGCCGACGACCACGTCGCGCTGGATCCCGACCTGCAGGGCGAGCAGGATTTCGACCCCGCCCGCATCTATGCCGGCAAGCAGGCCTTGAACGCCGCCGCCGCGGCCCTCATGACCATGCCGGAACGAACGCGAACGATCTTCCTGCTTCGCCGCATCGACGGTCTGCGCCACCAGGCCATCGCCACGCAGCTGGGCCTGTCGGTGAGCGCGGTGGAGAAACATATGGTTCGCGCCATCGAACATCTCATGGCCCACGCGGGAGGCGCCCGATGACCCGCCAAAGCCCCGATCCGGCGCAAGAGGCCGCGCGCTGGCTGGCCCGTGACGATCTGGACCAGTCGCCCTATCGCGAGCAGTTCGCCGCCTGGCTGGACGCCAGCGAGGACAACCGCGAGGCCTGGGTCAAGGCCCACGAGATGTGGGACGTCTTCGACGACGCCGAGGAAAACGACCTGATCGCCGCCATGGCCCGCGCCGCCCGCCAGGCCAAGCCCGAGCCCGTGGCCAGGACTTATTGGCCGCAGCTGATCGCCGCCTCCATCGCCACCCTGGCGGTTTCGGCGACCCTGCTGATCGGCGCGCAGCAGGGCTGGTTCGGCGGGCACGCCGCCAAGCCGGTCCAGGTCGCGACCAACGAGGCGACCTCACTCACCGCCGTCGGCCGCGCCGACTACGTCACGGGCAAGGGCCAGAAGTCGATCGTCGACCTGCCGGACGGCACCCGCGTCACGCTGGACGCCGAGAGCGCGGTGGACGTCGCCTTCACGAGGGGCGGCGCGACGTGCGCCTTCTGAACGGCCGGGCCTTCTTCGACGTGGCCCACGACCGCGCCCATCCCTTCGCCGTCCAGGCGGGCGGACGTGTCGTGACGGCGCTCGGCACCCAGTTCGACGTGCGCCTGACGCCGGGGGCGGTACGGGTGGTGCTGGCCGAGGGCAGCGTCTCGGTGGCCTCGGCGCCCGGCGGCCCCTCCGCGCCGATGGTCAAGCTGGCCCCCGGCCAGGACTTCGCCGCCCAGGATGGCAAGGCGGGCAAGGTGTCGTCGACCGACCTCGGCGAGGCCCTGGCCTGGAAGCAGGGGGTGGTGGAATTTCAGGACCGCCCTTTGTCCGACGCGATCGAAGTGCTGAACCGCTACACGCGCGCCCAGATCGTCATCAAGGATCCGAAGGTGGCGGCGCTGCGCATCACGGGTGTGTTCAAGACAGGTGACATCCCGCGCTTCGGTCGTTCGGTGTCTCAGGTCTTGCCCGTCAAGATGATCGCGCGTGACGCGGATACATATGAACTGGTTTCGACGCGCCGGTAGTCGTCATTCTACATGAGGAAATTTGAAAAGGCTGCGTTCTGACTCAGTAGAGCGCGGCGAAATCATTTCGGTCGATGCTCGAAAAACTTGAGCGAGGACGCCGACATGACATCGCCCCTGACCCTCCGCGATCCGCTGGCCGATCACCTGCTGACGCCGCAGAACGCCGCCCTGCTGATCATCGACTTCCAGCCCGTCCAGGTCTCGTCCATCGTCACGATGGAAAAGCGCCTGCTGATCGCCAACGTCGCAAACCTGGCCAAGACGGCGCGGCTCTACGACCTCCCGGTGGTGCTGACCACGGTCAATGTCGCCACCGGCCTGAACACGCCGACCATCACGCCGATCACCGACGTCCTGCCCGGCGTCACGCCCATCGATCGCACCGCCATCAACGCCTGGGAGGACGAGGACTTCGTCGCCGCGGTGAAGGCCACGGGCCGTCGGAAGCTGATCATGGTCGCCCTGTGGACCGAGGTCTGCCTGGCGTTCCCGGCCCTGGACGCCCTGGCCGAGGGCTACGACGTGTTCGCGGTGGTGGACGCGGTGGGCGGCACCTCGGAACTCGCCCATCGCGCGGGGATCGACCGCGTCGTCCAGGCCGGCGGCAAGCCGGTCAGCTGGATCCAGGTGGCGTGCGAGCTGCAGCGCGACTGGAACCGCAAGGACACCGCCCAGGGCTTCGCCGAGATCGTCCTGCGGTCGGTCGGCCACTAGAGGCAGGCGCGAAAAGAAAGGGAGCAAGGCTGGTCGGCCTTGCTCCCTTTTTGTCGGATCATGGTCGCGGTCGCCTCAGGGCTTGGGCGCGTTGGCGGCCTCGACATAGTCGGTGCTGGTCGGGCCATAGCCCGAGATGTAGACGCTGGCGCCTTCTGGACCGGTCATGGCGAAGTGATCGACCCCGGCCGGCTCGCTGTAGAAGCTGCCCGGCGGCAGCACCTTGACCAGCGCCGCGTCGGCCTGGCGGCCGTAGCCGAAGCGCCAGACGCCGGCGACGACGATCGCGGTGCGGTCGTCGCGATGGCTGTGCGCGGCGATGCGCATGTTGGGCGGGACCCGCAAGGCGATCGTGTAGGGGCCGGCCTTGGTCGGATCCCCGTACAGCACTGTCGTGCGGATGCCGGACACGCCCGAGGTGCCGGCGGTGGCGCCGCCCTCGACGAGGGCGGCGACGTCCGTGGGGCTCAGGCGCACGAGGCGCTCCTGGGCGATGGCGGCGCCGGCGAAACCGATCAGGACGATCGCGGCGCCGACAGAGGCGAGACGGCGGCGGCTCATTGTTTCGCATCCAGGAAATCGCGGACCAGCGTCACCGTCGCCTTGGGGTTTTCCTCCATGATCCAGTGACCGGAGTCGGGGACCACGCCCTCGGTGACGTTGCTGGCGGCGAAGCGCATCACGGTCGCCATCATCGGGCCGAACGACTTCTCGCCGCCCAGGGCCAGCACCGGCATGGTCAGCTTGCCCTGCGCCACGAAGACCTTGTTGTCGGCGGCGTCCTGGTCGAAGGCGGCGAATTGCGAGAACCCGCCGTGCATGGCGCCGGGCTGGGCGTAGAGCTTGGCGTAGTGCTCGCGCGAGGCTTCGGTGAAGCGGGCGGGCGTGGCCGAGAACTCGTTCCAGAAGCGGTCCAGATAGATCCGCTCGCGGCCGGCGACCAGCCGCTCCATGTCCGGGCCGCCGAAGCGGAAGTGCCATAGCAGCGGGTTCTTGAGGATCTCGTCCCACGGCCCGACGCCCGGCAGGGGCGCATCGATCAGGACGAAGCGGCCGACCCGATCGCGATGCTCGGCGGCGAAGGCGTAGCCGACCATGTTGCCGATATCGTGGGTGACCAGGTCGGTCTTGGTGACCTTCAGGGCGTCCAGCACGCCGGCCACGTCGCCGCCTTGAGTCTTCTTGTCGTAGCCGCCGGAAGCCGGCTTGGACGACAGGCCCAGGCCGCGCAGGTCCGGCACGATGACGGTATGGTCCTTGGCCAGGTTCTCGGCGAGCGGCTCCCACATGTCGCCGGTTTCGCCATAGCCGTGCAGCAGCACCACGGCGGGTCCCTTGCCGCCGACCCGGACGTGGATCGTCACCCCGTTGGTGGCGATCTCCTGCATCTTGAAGTCGGCGGGGAAGGGCTTGACCTGCGCCATGGCCGAGGTCGAAAGCAATGTCGCCGCCAGGGCGACGGAAGCGAGTTTGAACATCTGCTGTCCTCCGGATTGGACGTCCGGCGGGACGTCCTCATCAGGCGGAACGCAGGTTTTCGAAGAACCCTCATCAGGCGCGACGGAAAGCTAGAAACGCGCGACCAGGCCCAGCTCGAGACGTCGCCGACGGGGGTCGCCGTAGGTGCTGTAGTTGAAGGCGTCGAGGCCAAAGCCGACACGGTCGGCGATCACCGGCGGACGATGGTCCAGCAGGTTCTGCACGCCCAGGCGGACTTCGGCGTCCTTGAGGGCCTGGCCGAATGTGATCCGGCGGCTCGCGAACAGGTCGACATAGGCCTGGGAAGGGACCCGGTCGGCGCCCTGCCACAACGTCAACTGGGCGATGCGCTCGGCGATGTCCGATCGCCCGAAGATCCGATACCCGCCATAGAAATAGACGTTGAAGCCCAGCGTGGTCCCGCCCTTCGACCAGTCGAGCCCGCCGTTGGCGCGCCAGGACAGGGGACCATCGGCATAGTCGACATAGTCGAGCGCGGGGCTTCGCGGATCGGTTCGCCGGCGCAGGTGCGGTTGCCAGGTCGCCGCAGCGCGCAGTCGAAAGTCCCCCAGGCGCTCCGTCGGGATCAGGTAGTCGCCTTGCAGGTCGACCGCTTCGACGAAGGTTCGACCGATGTTGAAACTGGTGGTGTCGATCGCGGTGATGACGCCGGCCGTATAGCCCCGAGCGCGATCGGCGTCGGTGAGCGCGGCTCGGCGCACGCGACCCGGAAACTGATCCTCGTTCTGGAGGAAAAAGGTCGTGTCGCCGTTGTGGAAGTTGAAGATCTCCTGGCGCTTCTTGATCTGGGTGTAGTCGATGGACACGCGCAGCCGGTTCAGCGGAGTCACGACCAGACCCGCCGAGAAGCTCCGCGCGTGCTCGGGCCGCAGGCCGATCGCGCCTCCCGAACGAAGGTCGTAGACGCCGAGCTGTCCCAGCGGCTCGCCACCGCGGCGAGGATCCACGGGCTGGTTCTCCGCGGGCAGGAGCACCTTGCGCCCGGTCGCCGCCGCATAGGCCACGGGGTCCGAGGTATAGTGGATCGTGGTGGAGCCGAGTTGCGCGGCCACCGGCGGAACGAAGCCTGACGACAGGCTGGCCCGCGCCATCAGCCAGGACACGGGGAAGACCTTGAAGCCGGTGGTGTAGAGCGTCGAGGACTGGCTGCTGTGCTCGGTGACCGCATTAATCAGGCCGCCAGGCGACGCGTTGGTCGGCGGGCCCTGTCGCGAGGTCTCCCGCCGCAGCGCGAGTTGGAATTCCAGGCCTCTCAGACCCGCGGGACCCGCATAGCGATCCGTCAGCGGCGCGCGAAGCTCGCCGTAGTATTGGCGCGTCGACTGGACCAGCCCGTTGATCATCAGGTCGATCGAACCGAATCCGCCGCTCGAGAGATGCGCGGTGGTTGACGGCACCGCCTCGTGTCGATCCTCGACGGCCAGGGACAGGGTCATCGGACCGCCGCCCAGGTCCAGCACGGGCCCAGCCAGTCGAAGCGAGATATCCTTGAACCGATTGCTTTGGGCGAGCGTCGAATGGGCGGGCACCGTCACCTTGGCGACGTTGGCGAGAAACGCCTGCTGCCCGCCCAGCGGGTCGATCTGGCCGGACGCGACCCCGTCGTAGTAGGCCCCCGCCAGGTCCTGCTCGACCAGATCGGCGTCGATGCTGGCGCGGCCGACGCCGTAGTCGGCGTTCAGTTTCCAGTCCCTTGGGAGGTCGATGATCGCGCCGAACGATGCGCGCGCGGTCTTGGCCGTGTTGCGTCCGACCGGATCGAGGCCCGGCAGCGGGACGGTCATGTAGATGGACTGCTGGAATGGATTGCCCGGCGCGTCGGCGTCAAGGCCGACAACGCCGCCGACGCCGCCTTGCGGAACCCGCGCCCGCCCCTGGTTGCGCATCGCCAGCACATCGGCATAGGCCTCGACCGACGCGCCGAACCGATGGCGGATGCTGGCGATCACCGATGCGGTCGTCCTCCGGCTCAGCAGCGCCCGGCGCGCGCCGCGGACATCGGGCGACAGGCCGGTGTCCACGCGACCGGCATTGGCCAGCAGCATCGCGCCGCGATCCGAGGCCACCCCGCCGTACGACGCCGGCGCGAAGGTCGAGTTCGCGCCCAGGCTGGCGCCGCCATAGGCCGGATCGAGCGTCAGGGGCTCGCCGGTGGCGCTGAAGATATTGACCGAGCCGCTGACGGGGTTCTCGATCGACGCCTGCGCTGGATCGTTGCGATAGCGCCGCGCGCGCGCCGTGACCTCGTAGTCGCGGTCGCCGACGTCCAGACCGTCGCCGCGCAGCAGGCCGAAGGCGACCATGACATTGGTCCGACCCTCGTCTGGCGAAAAACCGATGCGTCCGTCCAGCCTTCGGACGGGCGCATCGCCCCGATCGGTGATCCCGTAGGTCACGCCGACGTCCGCGCCGCGATAGTCCCGCTTGAGCACGATGTTGATCGCGCCCGCCGTGGCGCCGGCGCCATAGACGCCCCCGGCCGTGGCGTTGAGCACTTCGATACGGTCGATCGCGGCCAGCGGCAGGCCGTTGACGTCGGTCTGGGCGACCATCGTCGTGGCGCCCCCGGCCGGCGGCAATCCGGGCATGCGGCGACCATCCACCAGGATCAGGGTCTGGTTCGAGCCCATGCCCCGCAGATTGACCTCCGAACGGGGGCTGGCGGTCGTGTTCGAAGGATCCTGCAGCGCCGAGGCGATCTGGGTGTCGCCGGTCGCCATCATCCGCAGGAACTCGTTGATGTCGGCGGAGTGGGACTGCTGGATGTCGCGGCTGCTCCAGACCTTGTAGGCCTGGATGTCGTTCTCGGTGCGCTGGATGTCGCTGTTCTGCGAGCGCGCCGTCACCAGCAGCTCGGGCAGGGCGACCGGCACGTCCGGCGCGGGCGGCGCCAGCGTCGGCGCGGCGTCGACGACATAGGCGCCGTCGGTGGTGCGCCGATAGGTCAGGCCTGAGCCTGCCAGCAGCAACGGCAGGGCCTGATCGAGCGTATAGCGGCCTTTCAGGCGCGGCGCCGGACGGGCCTTCAGCGCCGGTCGCGCCATCAGCAGTTCCCGCCCCGAACGCTGGGCGATGTCGGTCAGGGCGGCGGTCAAGGACTGACCGGTCGTGTCGATCGGAACGGATCGGGTGCGCTGGGCGAGCGCCGGGGTGGCGGCGCCGAGCGCGACGCCCCAAAGCAGCACTACCGCCCACCGATCATTCCCGCGCATCGAGGCTCCCCAGCTCGCCACGCACGTAACAGTTGGCATAACGGTGATCAATCATCCGCGGAGCCGTCCGCGTCATGGCGGCGAAATCGGACCGATCAGCGTCCGCTGGCGCCTTCGAGCGCGCTGGCGATGAGACGCGTGGGAGAACCAGACTGTCGCGGAAATCGTCCTGGTGGCGGGGGGCGGTTACATGACGGAACCCACACCTCCGCGCGCGCCATATCGGATCGCCGTCTAGCGCCTCCGAGGCAACGCCGCTAAGCCCTTGACGCGAACGGCGTTCGCGAGCCGAGCCTTGACTCTTCCGCTCGCGCTGGCGCAGAACATTTGGAGAACATTCCGGAGCTTTCCATGCCGACCACCCGCGTTCAGGAGCGCGCCAGTACGCACGCCAGCGCGGCGCCGCCGCCAACGGTCGGAGACCTGATGACCGCGAACCAGCGTCTCGAAATCGGCTGCTGTCGGTGCGGGCGGCGGGAACTGATCGAGGCTCCGCGCGCGATCGAACTGTTCGGGGCCTTCACGACCTATCCACAGCTGAAGCGAGTGGCCAAGTGCTCGAAGTGCGGGGCCCGTGGAGTTGACGGGGACATCTGGGCCCGCGCATCGGTCGAAGACCATTACCGGAACCATGGTGTGACAGCGACCGCATTGCAGGGCGAAACCAAGAGCCCAAAGCCTACCTAGGCGCCGGCCGACCGCGCCGATAGCTTCCAGCCATGGAGACCGACATGACCGCAACCCCGGAGCCCTTCACCTGGCAGATCGTCGACACGTCGACCAACGAGGTCCGGCGCTTCTACGCCGATGGCGCGGCGCTTGTTGCGACAGGCACCCGAGCGCCCCATGCCTTCTGGCAGCGTCATCCGTTGATCGCCCAAGCGATCGAGACTGCGGGGCCGGACGGCGAAACCGCGACGGTGCGGATCTGGCTGGCGATGCTCGGCGCACCTGAGGCGCCAAACACCGCGCGCCCTTCTCGGCCGGCCGACATGACCTTGACTGGCGAGTGGAAGACCGACGTCGACTTCTGGGCGGCGCACCCGTCCGTCGAACATGTCGAGCTGCACCAGCTGGTCGACGACGACCCGGCCGGAGACTGCTGGACGGCTTCACTCTGGCTGAAGGCCTGAGGCGATGTGCAACCTATACAGCCTCAAGACCGCCGATCTCTTCCGAACCTGGGAACGCGTACTGCGCCTGCCCGTCGTTTGGGACAGCGATAGGCCGGTATCGAACCTTGAACCCCGACCCGAGATCCGGATGACGGAGATCGCGCCGATCGTCCGCCATGTCGGTGATCAGGCCGTGGTCTCCATGACCAAGTGGGCCTGGGCGGGGCCCGGCGGGAAGCCCGTGTTCAACTTCCGATCCGACGGTCGAACCTTCGGCGATAGTGATCGCGTCCTGATCCCGGCCGACGCCTTCTATGAGTTCACCGATCCGCTGCCGGGCCAGAAGCGCAAGACCCGTTGGAAGTTCACCATGCCGGAAAGCCCGCTGTTCTGGGTGGCCGGGATCGTCAAGCAGGGCTGCTGGTCCATGCTGACCACCGAGCCTGGTCCGGACATCCAGCCCTACCATGATCGTCAGATCGTCGTGCTGCCCGGCGAGCAGGGACGCGATTGGCTGGACCTGACCAAACCCGAGGGCGATATCCTTCGCCCCGCGCTGGCCGGCACGCTCGCTGTCGAGCGGGACTTCCCGCCACCGGAGCTTCTGGGCTAGCCCGATCGGCCGTATCGAGCGGCCGATCGCTGAAACGAAAACGGCCCCATCAGCGCAACGCCGATGGGGCCGTTCGATTGGTCGCTCAGCCGGCAGGCGAGCGGTCAGACGCCGGATCCGGCGGCCTGATGTTCTGCTTCCAGAGGTCGGCGTGGCGCACGTACCAGGCGCGCCACGCGATCACCTCGGCAAGCCATTCGTGGGCGACGCCGTAGTTGACGACGACCGTTTCGCCGACGACAGAAAGCGGAATGCCGGAGGGGGCTTCGACAGATCCACTGGCGGATCCGGGAAGGGCGGCGCCATCGGCAGCGGCGTCGTGCAGGCGGACAAAGCCGTCAGGCACAATGCAAGCACGATCACTTTGAACGGTGACATAGACGGGGACCTCCTTCGTCAGGGTCTTGGTGACGGTTCGGATCTCGACCCGGCGCGCCTCGAGGTCGTGGGAAACCTCGGCGGTGATCGCCTTTCCAGCTGTTGCGACATGGGCGATTACCTTCGCGGCCTTGGCGTCGCGCGCCGCGCGGGCGGCTCTCTCGTCAGAGACCCCGACGCCGTAGGCATGACGGCAGGCCAGCCAGCCGACAAATGCGACCAGCAGCGCGAGCGCCGCCAACCGACCAGCTCGGGATTTCAAGAAAGCCCCAGCAAGGTCGCGCGCGATCGTCCAGCCGCGCGCCGCCAACACGCCCAGCCCGCCGATCACGGCTTGGCCCGCGCATAGGCGGCCTTCAGCTTCTGGTCATAGGCGTGCTTGGCGTAGCTCTTGCCGTTGTACAGCCGCGCGAAGCCCGCCCAGTCCGACGCCCGCAACGCGGCATGCATCGGCGGGTTCGCGATGATGAACATGGCGAAGGCGGTGAGCTGAAAGCGCTCCCCCTTGATCATGTCGGCCACGAAGCCCTGCACCGTGGCGTGACCACAGGCGCGGTGATTGAAGCCCATGACCTGAAACAGGCCGTAGGACGCCGATCGCAAAGCGGCCGTTTCGTTCAGCGCCATGGCCCGCTCCAGCTGGTTGTAGCGCTGGATCTGCGATGACGGGTAGTCGCGGGCGCCGAAGTCCGGATAGGAGATGTCTGGGTGCGAGGCGTCGAACACGCCCTTGGTCTCGCGCGAGAAGACATGCGGCTCGAACAGGATGATCGGCCGCCTTGTGTCGGGATGAACGCCACGGCCGTTACTTTCGACCGCCATCACGGCCCGCACGTGGCGCATGGTGACGTTCAGGATCTTGGCGACGGCGCACACGTCGTCGTCGGTGACCGGCAGCGCCGGACCCGCGAAGTCTGCGATCTTCATGGAAGTCTCCGGAAAGAGGCGAACGGCGTTCGCGGTCAGGGGCGGGGCGGCGTCCGATTGCCTGCACGGACCGGCCGCCGCTTGATCACCCAGGCCAGGACGGCGAAGCCCGCGAGGGCGAAAAGGGCGACCAGACCAACCGTGGTCCAGGAGACGACGGCCGCCGGCTGAACCATCGCCACCATGGCGGCGACCAGCCAGAAGATGGCCAGGCCATGCAGGACCTGGCGCAGCCAGACCGGGGCGTCGCGCCAGCCCTTGGCGTCATGCCCCAAGAAGAAGGCCGACATGGCGAACGTCCCGACCGCGACCATCGCGAGCACGACGCTCAGCACCTGCAGGAAGCCGCTCATTGGACCACCCCCGGCGCGACCTTGCCCTTGATCCAGGCGAACAGCCTTGCCCGCGCGTCGGGATTGGCGATCAACAGAACGGTCAGGCTGGCCAGCAGCGCCACGGCCGTCAGGTGGTCGACCTTGAAGCCGACCTTGACCGGACTGATCAGGTTGACGAGGCTGAGCGCCCAATTGACCGCGTCAGCCGCCCAGGGCGCGCAGAGCGGCGCGGCGGCAGTCACCGAGGCGATGGTCAGAACCGCTTCCAAGGCCTGCTGGATGACCTTGCGCCGCCCAGGCGGCGGCTCGCCGAAGATGAAGGCCACCATCTTGAAGCCCGCCCAAAGGGTGGACACGATGAGGGCCACGGCCGCCGCGTGCAGCCGGTGCTTGTCGTCCATGGGGACGGTCTCCTTGTGATGCGAGGGGAAGACCCCTTATTGCCGCCCGATCGCGGCGTAGATCGTGTCGGCGACGACCTGGTAACCAGCGTCGTTCAGGTGGATCGCGTCGAAGCGAAGGGACCTCGGGGTCCAACCCTTTGCGATGTCCGACAGATCGCCTGGTGAACCATCGTTCGCCGCCGCCAGGGCGCTGTTGATGTCGATGAACCGGCGCCCATAGAGCGTCTTAAGGTCTGCATTCAGTTGGACGATTTGCGCGTTGAGCGCCGCAGCGCTGTCGACGCAATTGGGCAGACCCGAACGGATGAAGTAGTGCGGGCCCAGAAGGGTGATAGCCGTCGCGATGTTGGCCTTGGTTGTCGCAGCCGTTACACCGTTAGCAGGATCGTTCTCCAACATTCCCAGAATGTGGATGTTGCCCGGATAAAGCCCCGAGCCTTGCGACGTCACCCGCGTGAGGATTTGGGTGGAAATATCGCCGCCATTTCCCTTTGGGAAACTGAGCCTAGTCGGCGTGAACTTGGCGGCCAAACGACCAGGATAACCGTTGGCGACAATGGTCGCCCCCGTGGCCGCCTCGATCGAATTCCCCCACTCCAACAGGGCCGGACGCACACTAGTTTGCGTCAGCACGACTTCGGAAATCGTCAGGTCCGCGCCAGACGACCCAAAGCCGAAGTTGAGGTAGATGTCCGGCGTCGATGGAGTGAAGGCGTTGGTGTAGGTGACGTTGTCGCCCGCGTTCACCGCCCGAGAGAACAGCTCCGCCCCTGTGGTCGCAGCGCCAGCGCGAACTGAGGTCTGAGATGCCGCTCCAACGACTTTGAATTGCACCTTGTAGGCGCTACCCGGAACCACCCGGATCTTCTTGTAGACGCCCGCCGCCCCCGTTCCATCGCTTACGATCCGCGCCGAGACGTCGGAGTTCAGCGTGTAGGTTCCTCCGCCCAGCCAAACCTGCGGGGGTCCGCTGAAGAGGTTCGGCTGAACCATCGTCGAGATCGACATATTCGCGATCCACTCGGCCAGGGCGTCAGCCTGGGGCGAGTAGAGGTTCGGAAGCGCGACGAAGCCGACGTCCGAGGTGAGTGCACCCCCGGCCGCCGAGATGCCCGCCGACGTGTTTGCGAGCTGCGCGTCCTTATAGGCCTTGCCGGCGATGCCAACGGCGCTGTTCTGGGCGAACGCCTCGGTGACCGGCGCGAAGCCGATCACCGCCACCAACAGGACATGCAGCATCATCGCCGCCAGGCGGCGGAGCTTGGTGCTCATCTTAAGTTCTCCGGATTATGAAGAAGCCGCCCCGGAAGATCTGCCGAGCGGCTTAAGGCGCGCCGAGGCGCACTGATCTCAGTTGACGGTCCAGGTCCCATTGACCGCCGTCGCGACCCACTCCGTCGAGTTGATGGCAGCCAATGTTACGGTGTTGCCGATCGTGGTGGCCTGGATGTTGCCAGCTACCGCTGAGACGCTGGCGCCGATCCTGATCGTATTGCCAGAGCCGGCCACAAGCCGAATACCGTCACCGTCCTGCACAACCGCAGTATAGGTCAGACCAGCCGATGCCGCTGGAAGCGTCTGGGCCGAAATGGCCGTCGCGCCTTCATTGGTGATGACGCTCCCGGCTTGTGAAGCCAGCAGCGTCGATGCGCTCGGCTTAGGCAGGACAACCTTCAGCCTGGACGACGGATGAACGATGTAGACCGAACTTGCCCAGGTCAGCTCAACCCATTCACCGGCATTGAGCGTGATTGACTGGACGGTCGGCCCGCCACCCTCGAACTGAAAGGCCACAGATCCAGACGCGGTGACCGTGGACGGTCCCGTGACAGCATAGGCCACGACGCTAGAGCCAGTCTGTAGCCCGCTCGTCGGAAGCGTCATGCCCGAGGCGTTCAGCGTGATGATGCTGTGGAGGATTTCGGAAGTAGTGACGCTTCGGTTTTGGCCCGACGGGACGTTCGTGAAGTAGCGCTTGGACGAGCCGATCTTAGGGTAGACGCTTTCCAACAGCCATCGGTCACTCGCGGGCTCGCTGGTGGCGCGGTAGATGCTGGAGTTCTGCCCCGAACCGACAGTCACGCTCCCCGCCGGCGCGCCGGTCTCGTTGAAGATCGTGCTGGTCGCCGCTGATAAGGTGAATGCCGCGCCGGTGCTTTGATAGAAGGTGACCTCGGTCCGACCGACAGTCGCGGCCCTCGGGAGATTAATGGTCGCTCCCGTGCCGGTCACGTTGATAGAGACGCCGCCACCGCGAAGATCGCCGACGCCAACATTGAGCGTCCCCGACGTCGCCACGGACAAGCCGCCGGAGAAGATCGGGGCCGAAGCCGTGTCGGCCGACAGATGGCCGGGCGAGTAACCGCCCGAGATCCGGGCTTCATGCCAGGCCTGGAAGTGATATCGCCCCAACGTTGCGAGACCGACGCCATCGAAGTGGAACTGCGGACTATCGGTGCTCTCGCCAATACCAGCGCTGGACACCGTCGTGACGTAAGGATCGAAGAGACCGCTTCTCATGGTGTAGATGGCGTCGTTGCGGTCCCGCTGGATGGCGTCGCCCCAGTCGCCGAGTTCCTGGACCGACACTGTCGTGCTGGACTGCCATTCCGGCAGAGCCCGCCATTGGCCCAGAAGGGCGGAGAACGCAGAGATGTACGTGGACTTGCTGGCGTACGACGTCCCGCTAGCATTGTTGTCGCCTTCGCCTTGCGACCAGATGACATGGTCAATCTTTGCGCCTGGATAAGCGGCCGTCAGCGCGGCGAGGCTGCTCTTGAGGTTGACGAAATAGGCCGAGCTGGCGCCGGAGCCGACCCATTGGGTGATGGACTGGCCGCCGACCGCGTTCATGATGATCACGATCGGCCGCGATGCGGGGATCAGGCCGGAGGCGCGGAGGGCGTTAGCGAAATGAACGCCCATGTTGTTCGTGGCTTGCGCCGGGTCTGATGTCGTTCCGACGCCGCCCGGCCCCTGGTTAAGAGGGGCGGTTCCGAAAGCGGCTGGAACGAACGTCGTTCCCCCGTTCATCGTACTGGTGATGAACGTGTTGGCCGGATTGGTCTTGTCTCCGCTGTGGTCCCGACCGTTCGCGTTCGATTGACCCGCCAGAACCAAGACGTAAGGCTTGGTCGTAGTGGCCCCTACATCGGCAAGGGTCGGCACTTCCGCGCGTGTGAGGCCGCCTGCGGCCGAAATCCCAGCAGTCGTAGACGAGTTCACGTAGGCTTTGAGGGCGACCGCTTGATCATCAGCGAATGCCGGGGCAGCAGGCGCGGTGATCAAGATAATCGCCGCCACCGCACCCTTGCCAAATCTCGGAACGAGGCGCGTCGATCGGCACGATAGAACGCTATTCACTGGGCGCTCGACCGCGAGTGGCGCGTCCGGGACCGTCTTAGCGGCGGCGGGCGCGGGAACCGCAAACGAGATCAGCGTGCCGATCAGAAAAAGAAGCGCACCGATCAGGATGAAAGGAGACACAGCGCAGACGCCTGCGACACTCAAGAAGGTCTTGAACATGTCCACCCTCTACTGGCTGAAGGCGAACGAGACCGTGCCGGTCACGGTGCCAGAGCAGGCCGAGCCGGAGGTCATGGAGCCAGGGCAGAGAGCCGCGATGACGCCGCTTTCGGTGACGACCAGCGGGATCCGGATCGGGACGCCGGCGTAGGCCACCTTGTTCGAAGTGATCGGTGCAGAGCCATCGACGCCGGTGGCCTCAGCGGCCCAGGTCGTTCCGCTGTCACGGCTGTAGATCACGGTGACGGTCGCAGAGCCGGTGCCGCTGATCGTGGCGTAGAAAGTCCGCCCTGCCGTCGGCGTGAAGGTCGATGACAGGGTGTTGCTGGCCAGAGAGCCGGTGACGGCACTGACGCCGCTCGCCGGCAGAGCGGCGGGGACCTGATAGACCGGAGCGCCCGACGTGCCGGCCGGCTGGGCGGCCAGGAGGGCGCGCACCGCCTCGATCTTGGCGTAGGAGCCCTTCTCGACGCCGATCAGGGTCGAGGAGCCGGTGCCGGTATAGGTCGCGTCAGCCGGCGCGCCGACGCCGTCCTTGATGCCCTGGCCAGTAGCCTGGTCCATGGCCTGGTAGGCCGAGGAATTGTCGGGCTTGCGCAGGATCTGCGCCGACGCCGGCGAGCTGATCGCGCTGGCGAGCGCGACTAGGGTGAAGAGGCGACGGATCATCCCCAGAACTCCACTTCGATAACGGAGGGGTAGGCGGCGAACACCGAGACGCGGTCGGTGAACTTGCGGCCCTCGAACAGGGTCAGATGCTGGCCCACCAGAAGCCGGCGCTCGCTGTCGGCCCCCTGGGCGTCGGCGCCGGTCTTGAAGGTGACGAAGTCCGCGCTGCCAGCGCTGCGCAGATACAGGCGCACCGCGCGAGGCGAGCTGGCCGCTGCCACGACGTCGGTCGCGTCATCGGCCGGAACGTCGACGGCAAAGCCGCCGGGATCGTCCGCGACCTGCTGGTTGACCAGACTGAGAACGGCAGCCGCCAGCGCCGCGTCGACCGTCGGCAGCGGGTGGCCGTCATCGACCGGCTGGTCGGCCGAGTGCGCCAGCGCGTGCAGAGGTACGGCCGGGCCGTCCTGCCCGCTGGGGCCGCCGAGGAAGGAGGCGATGAAGTTGCCCGCGCCGGACCGAAAGGTCCGCGTGAAGATAGCCATGTCAGATGACCCCCAGAACCAGGCCAAGGCCCGTATTGTCGATGTTGCTGAAGTCGTCGTGAGGCGCGATCAACTCGGCCCAGATGGCCGTGATGGCCGCCTGGACGTCGGTCGCGCCCAGCCCCGTCAGGGCGTCGTCGAAGCTGACGCCGTCGGCATCGCTCGGCCCCTGCGCGCCGGTCAGGCCGCGCGGGCCCTCGGGCGAGCGCACAACGCGAACGCCGTTCGCGGCGCGGATTATCTTCAGGCCCGCCGCAACGCCGGACACGGCGGCGCCGGTACCGACCAGCGGGGCCCCGGCGCGGCGCGAGACGCCCTCGCGGATCGACTGCCGGCCGATCAGCAGGCCCTCGGTCGAGCCGTCCTGGCCAATCCGCCGAAGGGTCCATTCGTAGTCACCGATCGGGATCGCCCCGACGTCGACGGCCGCCACGCGGATCTCGACGACGTCAGGTCCGTTGGCGACCAGGCCACCGCCGACGGTGCCCAGCCGGAACCCGGGCAATTCGGCGCTGTCGCCGACGCCGGCGAATGCCAGGTCAAAGTCGCTGGCGGTCCAAGGATCGACCTCGGCGTCGGTCAGTTCGAAGGTGAACGGAAACGCCCAGTCGACATCGTTCCAGACGATATCCAGCGGATCCTTCAGCCGAAGGGTCATCGGGCAACTCCAACCATGAGAGAGGATGCGAACGGCGTTCGCGCGATCAGCGGTCGTCGACGCCAGCAGTCCCGGAGGGCTCGCCCAGCTCCAGGCTGGTCTCGGTGCCCTGGCCCCGAGTGTAGGCGTGTCCGACAGAGGTGATCCGATAGGTCCCGTCGATCCCGGCGCGCGCGCCCTTGATGACGCACTGCCCTTCAGGCTTGGCGCGTGGGTCGCAAAGGACGTTTACCGTTCCGCTGCCACCATGGCGCACCACCTCGCCGGCGTCGGCCTCGGCCCTGCCAGCCGCCGCCGAGGCGCTGCCCGCGGGAAAGCGCGACTTGTGCTTGGCGCTCGACCTCTTGGTCTTGGCCGTCGCCGTGTGGGTGGTCCAGCCGCCCGTGTCCGGGTCGTACACTCGGACGCCGGCCGATCCGTAGGCCGTCCGCCCGACATCCGGCGCGATGTCCCAGTCGATCAGGTTGACGCCGTACTCGGCGGTGACCGTGGCCAGCGCCTTGCCCCGCGCGTTCACACCGCCGCCGCGCTGGATCAGATAGGCCTTCTTCCCGGCGATCTTGAACGTGCCGCCGACCTCGCGCGCCAGGCGCTGGCCGAAGGCCATGAAGCTCTCGCCCTGCTGGGCGACATAGTCGCGCGCCTGAGCCGCGAACTTCTCGTCGACCGTCGCGCCTTCAAGGCCCGCGTCTCGCGCGGCCTGGTCCAGCACCGCGCCCAGCTTGGCGTCGTCCCAATGCCGGCTGCGCAGCTCCTTCAGCCCGCCGGTGACGTCCGCGCCCTTGGCCGTGATCGACAGCTCGGCCCCGCCGCGACCGCCGCGCGAGCGGACGGCGTCGACCGTCCCCTTGAACGCCGCAACCAGGCCGTCGGCCGTGGACAGCGAGATCTCGATGCCGACACCCTTGCGTGGCAACTTGATCCGACCGCCCTCGTCGTCCAGCGTGATATCGGCCGTATCGCTAGCCGCGCCTGAACTGTCCTTGATGGAGATCGCCGACACGACCGGCTCCAGCGCCGAGGTGATGTCCTTGCCGTCGATCGTCACCTTGAACTGGGCGTCGGCCATGTCAGTCCCACAGCTGCACGACCTCCACGGTCTTCGTGGCCACGGTCGGTATGGTGATCAGCCGCCCCAGCGGCAGGACGGGACCGACGTCGGCCAAGCCCGGATTGGCGTCCAGGACCGCCTCGGCCAGGCCGGGGGTCGGCTTTCGATAGCGCCGCCACAGGAAGCGGCTGAGGGTCAGGCCCTCGATGTCGACGCGGACGACCTCGCTCATTGCGCCCCCCGATAAGCGGCCCCGGCCGGGGCCTGGGATCGCTTCAGCGACAGGTCGAACTCGCTCAGGCGCGCCACGCCCTGGCCGTCGATGAACGACCCGCTCTCGCGCAGCTGGGCGATGCGCCACCAGCCCATGTTGGTTCCGTCGCCGCGCTGCAGGTGCCGCGCCTTGCCGTCCTTGGAGGCGGAGCGGAGCACCTCGAAGGCCGCCACGCCATCGGGCATCAACGCCGCGTACAGCTTTCCCCGGAACGACCAGTCCTCGCCCGTGGGCCCGACGCTCTCTAGCGGCGGCTGGGCCCCGAGCACGGCCTTTTCGACCAGCTCGGAGCCCGTGGTCCGCTCGAAGCCCTCGACGTTCAGCGGCGCGACCTCGAAGAGGATCCCGTCAAGGGCGTACAGCATCAGGCGGGCCTCATGTCGCTGTCGTAGAACGACGCTTGGGAGAACTGGCGATACTCGGCCTTCAGGCGCGCCAACACCTGATCGGCGATCGCGCGAGGGTCGCCGCCAGCGATGTGGAAGTTCAGCGTCGGCGAGAACACCGGCGCCTGACCTCGACCGCCGGATGTCGGCGGCGATGATCCGTTGGGATAGACCATGCCCCGGCGAGGGAAGCGGACGATTTCCGGCCCCTCTTCGCCGACCCAATAGTCGTGGCCAGGCTCACCCCAGCCGCCGATCGCTCGCCCTGGCGGCGGCTTCTTGCCGCCCCCGCCGAACAGACCGCCGAAGATCCGCTTGCGGCCCTCGGTCCCGACATCCGGCGCCTTGCCCCTGATCCCGAAGAACTCGCGCACCTTGGCGATTGCCTCGCCAACCCATTTGATGAAGTTGACCAGGGTGGCGATCGGCCAGGCAATGGCGTTCCCGACCGCGACACCCCATTTCGACCAGTCCTCGCCTGGCACGCCGCCGAAAAACTTGGCGATCGTAGCACCCAGGCCTCGGACCCAGCCGATCAGTGGCTGGAGCGCGGGCATGACGGGTGCAAGCCCCTGCATGATCCCGCGCCCGACACCCTGGAAGAACGTCAGGAAGCCTCGCCAGTGGCGGATGATGAACACGGCGGCAAGGCCCAAGCCGACGGCGATCAGGCCGATCGGATTACCCAGAAACGCGAGGCGCATGAGGTTCATTGCGCCACGGACCAGGTTCATGGGGTTCAGAAGGCTGAGGAGAGAGCGCCCAAAGCCCGTGATCGACGCAGGGCTCAAGCTCTGAACAAACATCGTCACATTCAGCGCAGATCCCACGGCAGCCAAGATCACCTGTCGCGCGGCGTTCAAGGCGAAGCTGCCCAGTTGGCTGAAGCCCAGGGCCATATCGACGAGCGCCTTTTTCCCGACCGCATTCGCGAGCTTCACAGCGATCAGCGCCGTCTTGAACGCCAGGAGCGCGCCGATCGCTAGCGTGACGTTCGCGACGAGACGAGGATGGGCCGAAACGAAGGCGGTCAGGCGATCCAGAATGGGACCAAGGATGCCGGCGACAAGGCCGAAGGCCGGCTTCAATGCCTCGCCGAAGGTCCGGGACAGGTTTTGCGCCGCGATCTTCGCCGCCTGCATTTTCTGCTCGGCGTCCTGCATGCGCTCAATGAAGTCCTTGTCGGCCACGCCCTTGGACTTGCTCGCTTTTTCACGGATCGCGACATAGTCCTTCATGTCGGTGATCAGCGGTCGCAGGGCCTTCTGCACTTGAGCGTCCTCGAACAGGTAGCTCAGCCGCGAGAGATCTCCGCCGAGCGTCTTGTTCGTCAGCTCGGCGATCGCCTCGATCGGCGTACGACCTTCGGCCTCTAGGCGCTTGAGCGAACCGACAAGGTCGACGCCCATCTTCTCGAACGCCTTGACGGTCTGTTTCGCCGTCATCTTCTGCAATAGGTTGGCTAGGTTAGTGGCGGCCTCGGCGCTGTCCGATGACCCGCGCCGCACGATCTGGAGCGCGGCGGCCAGATCCGTAACGCCCGGAACACCCTTTTGACCGACCGCCGCCGCCGATGCGGCCAGACCGGGCAGATACTTGGCGAGGTCCTCGATCTCGAAGTTGCCCTCCTTGCCCGCCACAGCCATCGCGTCGAGCGCGTCACCGACCTGGTCGATCGGCACCTTCAAGTTCGAGTAGGCCGCAAAGCTGGCCGTCGCCAAATCCTTGATCTCGACCTTGTAGGCTGTCGCGGCCTTGCCGATCGGCGTGATCAGGCGAAGGGCGACACGCGGGTCCAGGCCGGCGCCAGCCAGGACATCGACGCCCTCCGCCAGATCCGTGGCGAACTGGTTGGTCGCCTTGGAAGCGCGAACGATTTCGACGCCCAAGGCTGTGGCCTGTTGCCGCGTAAGGTTCGCCTTCTGGGCGATGGTTGTCAGCTTGGCCTCGAACGCCGTGGCGCTTTTGATCGGCCCCGACAGCGCGAAGCCGAAGGCGGCCAAGGCGCCGCCCGCCCCGACCAGATCACCCGTGAGGCCTCGGATCCTACCGCTCAGCGCGCGGCTGGTCGCGGTCAACTGCTGGACGTTGTTATCGCGGATCGCCTTGGTGATCCCCTGGATCGACTGGGTCGCCTGACGGGCAGGCGCGGAGACGGCGTCAGTCAGACGGAGCAGCAGTTCGGTGACAAAGCGCGCCATGGATCATTCCCGATTTCGGACGATGCGCTCGACCTCTCGATGCCAGGCCTTCACGCGTGAGAACCGCATCTCGCCAACAGCGGGAAGCGGGGTGTTGAAGACATGGGCGATGTCGGCCGCTAGGCTCCGCCAGCCGCCGAACTGGTCGAGCCAGCGCCAAAAGGGCCGTCGATCGCCTGCGCGAACTTCATGATGTCCGACAACCGCATCTCGCCCACGACCTCGACCGGCACCTCGGCGGCTTGCGAGATCATGGCCTTGACCAGCGGGACCTGGTCGCCACCAGCCGCCACATCGGCCTCGAAGCGCTCCAGCTGGTTCACCGTCGGATCGAAGTCGATCGTCTCGTAGGTCTTGCCGTCGTGTTCGATCGGCTTCTTCAGCGTGATAACCGGCATGCTCTGCTCCCGAAGATCTTGGCCGTGAGGGCCTATGAAAAAAGGCCCGCCCAGCAGCACCGGACGGGCCTTCACATTCACGGTTTGGCGGACGCCGATCAGGCGATGCCCAGGTTCGCCATCACGTCGCTGTTCTGGCTGACGCCGCCGACGCGCCAGGCCGAGGTCATGAAGTCGAAGTAGTAGATCTCGCGCCCGCCGATCGTCAGCTCGTAGTGGAAGACCTCGGTCAGGGCGTAGTCGTAGCCCTGGAGTTCGCCGCGCTTGAACTCGTCGGCCTCGACCTTGGTCATGCGCGCCTCGAGGATCGCCTTGCTTTGCAGCGAGGCGCCCGTCAGCTTGTCGCGGATCGAGCCGTAGGCGGTGAAGTTCTGACGCCGCTTCGACCCCAGACCGAACTGGGTCAGGATTTCGGGCTGGACACCCTTCAGCTTGAAGCCCGCGTCCAGCTTCTTCAGGACGCTCATGCCGACCTCGACGCCCGCGACGGCGCCGCCCGGCGTCCATTCCTGCGTCGTCTCTTCCAGGCCCGGCAGCTTCAGGCTCTCCAGCACCAGGTGCAGCGAGGCGGTCGGGTCGTGATCGCCGACGAACAGGTTCGCGGCTTCCATGAAATACAGGGAACTGGCCATCATCGGCTCCAGTTGGAAGGGGAAAGGTCACCGCCCGCGAACGGCGTTCGCGAGCGGCTCGGGGATCACGCGGCGATCTGCGTCAGCAGATCGTCGAGCGCGGCGCTGTAGCGGTACGTATTGATGGCCAGGTTGCGCAGCGTCGGCACCGGCTCGGCGCGGAAGTTGACGGTGAACTTGCCGGCGCGCAGAGCCTCCGGCGTGTTGCCGGCGGCGTCATAGTCGACCTTGCCGCCCAGCACGTGGCCACCGACCTGCAGGTCGCGCAGGATGGTGTTCATCGTGTTCAGCACCGCCTGGATCGTCTGCACCTTCAGGCCGAAGCGACCGATGTAGCTGCGCGTCGTGCGCACCAGCAGCAGGTCGATGTAGTCGCGCATCCGCACCTGGTGATACTGCCGCCACAGCTCGTCTTCGCCGGCGTTGTCCAGGACGACGGCCACGAAACCGCTGTCAGCGATCGCGCCGTCGGCGGTCGAGCCGCGAACGGTGATCCCGATCTGATGCGCCAGCAGGTCCTGACCATCGACGGAGCCGTCGGTCAGGCTGAAGCGGATCGCTCGGGTCAGTCCGACCGAACCCTGAACGGGACGATTGGCGATCACCTTCGAGGGCACGCCGCCAGCCTCGGCGTCACACAGCACTTGCAGGCCGTTGAAGGCGCTGGCCGGATCGATCGTGACCAGGCTTTCACCGACCTGCACCTTGAGGCCATTGTCGACGGGCATCAGGCGCTGATGGGTCAGCAGGGCGCGCCAGGCCTTGGCGGCCGTCGACGTGCTGTCGGGACCCGAGACGAAGGCCACGGCCTTCAGGTCGTCGAGAACCGGGCCCAGGGCGACGCAGACCGAGTTGGCCAGGTCCACCAACGTCACGGCGACCGCCGCGCCGGTCAGCCCGGCCGAGGCGGTCACGGCGGCCGTTGGAGCGGCGGTGTAGATGCCCGGGTTAGTGACGGCGAGCGACGCGATGCTGCCGCCGGTCACCGTGAACGTACCGGCCGCGCCCGTACCGGCGCCGCCGCTGAACACGAAGTTGAAGGTGCCGTTGGCGCCGCTGTTACCGGGGGTCGTGATGGCCAGGCTGACGCCCTTCTGGACCACGCCCGTGAAATTCGGGACCAGGATCAGCCGCGGCGTCACGCCCAGGACCTGGGCCGCCTCCTTGAAAGCGTGCAGGCCAGTCTTGGTCGAGGCGTCGCCGATGATGTTGACCATCGTCGCGGCGGTGTTGGCGCCCGCCGTCACTCGGACGACCACGATCTTGGCCGCGCGCCCGCCGGTGTTGGCGTCCAGCTCGGCGATGGCGTTCTTCAGCTCGCCAGCCGCGCCCAGGTCCGCCAGCATGCCCGCATCGTCCGAGGTCATCAGGACGGGCGTGTTCACCGGGAAGGTCCCGGCGTCGGCGTCGGCGGCCGTGCCGATGATCCCGACGATCGACATGTCGGCCGCCGACGGCGTCCGCGTCTCGTTGTCGACCGGCGTGAGGGTGATGCCGAAAGTCGGCTCGGTCATGGGTGTCTCCACGTGGAAGCGCCCGCGCAAGCGCGGGGATGATGGACGAACAAGCGGATGAAGCGGTTAGGGCGTCGGCTCGCCGGGCAATTGAGCCGGCGTCAGGATCGCCGAGATGATCGTTTCGGCGGCGACGGGATCGTCACCGAAAACCTGACGGTCCTGCTGAAGGCCACGCAGCAGCGCGGCGACAGCGGGGTCCAGGACATTGATGCGGTCCGCGGCGTCATAGTCGGCCAGGGCCCGCACATACGGGCGCAAGGCGACCCAGGTAGGGTCCTCGTTCGTCGGCCAGTCCGCCGGCCGGTTGCGCGCTGTGATGCGCAGTCCGTCGAGCAAGGCAAACGCCGGATCGCTGAACCGGCGCTCGAACGTCACCTTGGCGAGGTAATATTCGGTCGGCGCGGGCACGGGCTGATCGGGCGGCGCGGTCCAAACGCCGTTGACCTTGATCCAACCGTCGCGGACCTCGTCCGTCACGGGTTTGAACAGCTTCTTGGTCTCCGCGTCGAAACGTGACCATGCGGCAGCAGTCGCGGTTACGGCGATGCCGTCGAAATCTCTGGCATAGATCATCGGCGAGCTCCGTCAGACGTCGTAGAGGAAGCCAGTGAAGCCGAAGCTGGCGTCGGTGGATAAGGTATCACCAGCGTTGAGGCAGAGTGGCGACGGCCCCCCCTCAAAGCCCGATGTGTAGGTCGCCCTCGCAATTTGCACTGCGTTAACAAGTACCGCCGAGGTAGTGCTCAGAGGCATTACACGCAATATTGCCTGCTTGCCGGTCGGGACCACGTAAGGACTTCCGGTGGTGACGTTGCCATTGACTGCGGTTCTAGCCATCACATCAATCCCAGAAAGAAGGTGTCACTGTCAGCCTGGCCAATGATCAGCGACACGCCCCGTGGCGTAGCGGCGCGATCGGTGTCGACGCCAGCTCGCATCTCAGCGTCAGTCGCCAACTCGACCAATCCGCGCCGCGCCGACGTGGCGGTTAGAGCCGCCAAGCCTTCCGGCGTCACCGCACGTTCAGTGTCCGTACCGGCGATGACCTCGGGACCAGTCGCCAGCTCCACGAGGCCGCGGCGGCTCGCTGTGGCCGTTAGGCCCGCCAGACCGGCCGGGGTCACAGCGCGCAGGGCGTCCGCGCCAGCAATGGTCTCAGCCGTCGTAGCCAGCTCGACTAGACCGGCCTGGCTATCAGTCGCGACCAACTCGACCCAGCCGGTGACGGTGAAGCGATAGAGCTTCGCGCCGGTGGCGACATGGGCCCCGATGCGCGGGATCTTGAACAGCCACTCTCCGGCGAACCAGACCGCAATCGCGCCATCCAGGCCCGCCCAGGCGCCGGTGGCTCCCGTGGGCACCAGGTAGGCGTCGCCGCTCGATGGCGTCGGCGGCGGCGCCGTCAGCATTGCGCTGATCACCGCGACGAAGTCCTTCGACGCCTGGACGTAGTTCTGGCTAGCGTACTGCGTTCCCGAGGCCACCACGGTAATGTCAGAGGTCGAACTGATCACCAGCCGCAAGGTGATGATCATCTCTGCTTCCTGGCCATCACCCGGCGCCGGCTTCAGGGTTGGCGGATACTTGACCACAGCAAACAGTGTGCCGTTGTCCAGCTTCAGCCCAACCTCGCGAATGGTGAAGCCGCCGACGTCCAGAGGGACGATGGCGCTGATGTTGACCCAATTGGCATGGCCGGGATCGATCGCCACCGCGTCGATCGCCACGCTGGCCAGCTCGTGGACCAGCGCGGTCTGGGCGGGATTGGGCTCATAGGACGCGCCGTTGCCGTCGCCCAGAACCATCGACGCCAGTAGCACCGGCGACGACGACGTCTTCGCTGCCAAGGCGGCCGCGCCGGCATTGGTAAGGATGGCGTAATAGTCGGCCAAGCTGGCCTCCAGCTAGATCCCGCTGTCCACGACGAACAGCGAGGTGATGACGGATTGACCGGCCCCGCCGACATGGACCGTGCCGATCTCTCGGAGGCCAAGGCGCAGGTCACCAACGCGGGATTTGGGCTTTGCCCCCCGGATCGCCTGCCTCAGGGCGACGATCAGCGGCAGGTCGATCAGCGGCGATCCGTCCGCCCAGGCGGTGACGCGGAACGTGCCGCGCCGCCCCTCGGGGGCCATCTGCCACCATTCGTCGAGATCGAAGTCGATCCCCAGCGCCTGCAGCGCCAGGCGCACGGCGCGAACCGTGCCCTTGGCGCGATGGGTGGCCGGCGCGGCGGCGATAACGGCGCGCTTGGTCGCTTCGGACCAGGACGGATCCCATGTGTCGACCGACATCGACCAGGCCAGCCAGGGCAGAAGCTCCAGCGGGCAGGTCGCGGGATCGACCAGCGTCCGGACGATCGCCGGATCCAGCCCCGCCAGCCTTGCCCACTCCATGTCGGCCCAACTGCGCTCCAGACCGGTTGAGTTGTCAGGCAGGGCGTCGGAGCCGCTGAAGGTCATCGCCAATCGTCCTCCACGACCTCGGCCGTCAAAGTGATGCTGGTGCAGTAGGCCGCGCCCTTCGACCCGGGATCGATATCGGCGACCGGGCTGGACAGCTCCAATTCCTCGGCGTCCGTGACTTTCATCGCCGCGCCGATCCCCAGAACCTGCACGACCCGGCCAATGCGCCGCCGTGCGTCGCAATAGGCCTGAACCTGGGCGGTCGCCGCCGCCAGCAGCGGCGCGGGATCGGCCCCGCGTCGATGCTTGACGACGCCCGCGACCGCGTATGGCGTGATCGTCGCCGGCTCGACCGTGACCTTGTCGCCGATCGGCCGAACCTCCTCGGCGTTCACCGCGGCGGCGACCGTGTCCAGCAGCTCGTCGGCGGGCTCACCGTCACCGACGCGCGACAGGACGACCAGCAGCACCTCGGGCGCCAACACCGGGTTACCGGAGCCAGCATAGACCGCATCGTCCTCCTCGCCGTAGCAGGCCACGTCCAGAACGTCCGGATCCGCGCTCAGGGCGAAGTAGACGTAAGCGCCTTCCGGCCCCGCCGTGCTCCGCGCTTCCAGCGACAGGACCGCCCGGGCCCGGAAGTCATCATCCTTTTCCAGGACGGCAGGGACAGGCGGATCCGCGTCGAGGTCTTCCGCGACGAGGACCAGGCGCTCAACGCCGTAGAAGGTTGCGACCAGCTGGTCGAGATCCGCACCGGTCGCCGAGGCGATCAGGTTCGAGCGGACCGCATCGTTGATCCGCTGCCGGATCACCAGCTCGAAGTTGGCGCCCGTCTGCTGGGCGATCGTCAGCGGCTCGCTTTCCAACACCAGCAGCGCGGCGACGGCCGATAGATCCTTAGCTTCAAGGCGACCCTGCAGGTCGGCGATGCGCGCCGCCAGGATCGTCTCAAAGTCCAGGGCCTCGACGGCGGGCGGCGGCGGCAGGCCGGCCAGGTTCGGCGCGACGAAGCGGGTCATGCGGTCTCCACCCCCGAGGGGCCAAGCGTGACGGTGCGAACGCCCTCCGGCGTCAGGTCACCCAGATGGCCGTTAGGCCGATATTCGCCGTCGATCCGCAGCACCAGGTTTCCGCCCGCACCGATCTTGGTGAAGGCCGCGCGCTTAACCCCAAAGCGCGGCTCCCACAGCTCTATGGCGACGGTCACCAGCTGACTGACGCGCAAGGCCACCGCCGGCGTCAGCGGCTTGCCCAACTCGCCGGCCAGTTCGGACCCGAACCACGGCCGCATCTCGCGCTCGTTCAGTCGGGTCGACCAGACAATGCCAAGCGACTGGACGACGTGCGGCCAGCCGCTCAGGATCCGGCCGGTGTCGCGGTTCAGACCCATCAGACCAGCACCCCGCTTCCCGCGCCCTGGTTGTTCGTGTCGCCGTGACTGTCCAGCGAACCCTTGAAGACGACCTCGCGTGTGCCGTCATTCAGTACGGTTTTGCCGCTCGTACGGACCTCGGTCGAAGCGGCCCGGATCTGGTCAGCCGTTACGTTGAAGGATGACGCACCGACGGTGACGGACAGGCCGTCCGCCGCCGCGAACCGGATCACCGCCCCGCTAATCGCGACCTCGACGGCCCCTTCCTCGACGGTGACGCGGACATCGCCGAACGTCATCACTGGTTCGGCGCCATCGCCCGGCGAAACATTGTCGTTAGACCAGCCCAGCGGTGTCGCCAGGCCCTGTTCAAGATCCCCGGAGGCGCTGAACAACGTCATCTGCTGCCCGAGGCTCGGCGGCGTGTGCATCTTCAACGCACCGGCGACCTGGGCGTAGCGCACCCAGGGCGACAGCATCGGCTCGTCCTCGTCGCCGAGGTCCAGGCGGATCCGCTTGCGGGCAAGGTCGACGTGCGTCACCCGGCCCGGCTGGATCATGGAGGCCAGCCGACGTTCCAGTTGCGCGATGCGGGCCTCGAGTTCGGCGTACACGGCGGCTCCCGGTTCTAGTCGTCGGCCACGATCTCGATCTCCGAGGTCTCCGGCGCTTCGTCGTCAATGGTTTCGAATGGCGGCGTGACCCCGATTTCGCGAACGGCGTTCGCGGTCAGCGCCTGGGCCGCTTGGTCCTGTCGCCACGACGCCAGTGGCTCGCCGGTCACGACCGCCACGATCTTGTCGTAGACCTCGGCGAACAGCGGCTCGACCGCCAGGGCGGCCAGGAAGTCCGTCCAGAATATCGGCAAGGGCGCGCCGATCGGCGGGTCCGCCAACAAGCCGCAGGTCATGGAGATCTCCCGCCCCGCGAGGCGAACGCCGTTCGCCTTGTTCGCGCCGCGCTCGAACTTGTACGTGCCCTGCTTCAAGGTCAGCTGGCGCCATAGGCGAGACCATACGACCGTCTCGTCCAACAGCGCACGGCGGACCTGGTGCTCGACCAGGTCGATCGCCAACTCCAGACCGCTGCCCGTCTGCGGCACACCCAGACTACTATCTGGCCCCCGGGTCGTGGCCAGGATCTCCACCACCAACTGGGCGGAACCCTCACCGGCGCCGAAGTCGGCGAGGCCGCCGGTTGCGCTCATCTCGTCGACATAGACGGCGACGCCTACGCCGCCCTCGACCTCGTCGTCCAACGCGCGGATTTCGCTGTCGGCGACGCGATCCCCCGCATCGGTCCGACCGAACAGAGCCAGAACCGTGCAGATGCGCAACGCCATGGTCGCAAGGCTCATGGACAGATTTCCTTGACGCTGAGCCGGAAAACCAGCCGCCCGACCTGGTGACGATCCAGGCGCTCAACCTCGAACTCCGAAGTCGGATGGTCCTTGCTGCGCACGACATCGCCGGACTTCAGCGCTCGGATCTTCGGCCAGGCCACCGGATCGACGTAGGCCTCGGCCTTGCCGTCGGGGATCTGGAGGTCCGACTTGTCGCTGAAGCCGACCTGGCTGCCGGCCCCCACGATCAGCGCGCCCACCACGTCGAACGGTTCTCTCGCGGGGTCGACCTGCGGCGAGCCATAAGGCCCGCCACCGATCATTGGCGTCACGGTCAATTGAGAGCCGTGACGCCGATCCACGATGGCTCGGACGCGGGCGAGACGCTCCGCCCGCGCCGACATCAGGTGCGCCGTCCGCCGATCAGCACCTTCGGACGGGTGCAGACGTTCAGCTCGTTCATCTGGCTGTCGAGCTTGCGGCCCTTACCGTTCTGCATCTTGTACTGACGGGAATAGAGACGCTGACCGATCGTGTTGACGGTCTCCTCGTAATCCGCCGGCGACCAGACCGTGTCGAACAGGCCATCGACACCTTCGGGGAAGAAGTGGGCCTTATTCGTGTCGACGAAGTTCGTCGCGCCGACCGAGCCGCGGTAGTTTTCCCAGATCACGCCGCCGAACTCGAAGGCACCGTAGGACTTGCCGTTGGCCTCGATATAGCCCTCGCGCAGGATCTGGGCCTCGGTCCAGCCCTTGTAGGTCGCGCGAACCTCTGGGTGAGCCAGAAGATCGTCGAAGAAGTTGTCGCCGACGAAGGAGCGGACCTTGCCGGTCCAGATCAGACCGTCCAGCGCTCCGGCGGTCTGGCGCACGATCGCCGCGCACTTCTTGCGGAGAGCGCCGTCGACCGGGTTGGCGTTATCCAGATCCAGGTCGATTTCAGTCGGTTGGGTGACGTCGAATTCGCTGAAGAGGTTCAGCGTCTTGCCGCCCTTGTAGGTGATGATGCCTTTCACGGCGCCGATGCGGGACAGTTCCGAGGTCGCGGCGAAGCTGTTGACGTGACGCGCCAGCTTCTTGCCGACGCGGTCCTGGACCGTCTCCAGCTCGTCGGTCGTGCCGAGCTTACGGACGTTCTGGACCGACTCCGCCAAGACGCTGTCGTTGATCTCGAAGTGCGGAACCCGCAGCGAAACCAGGTCGCGATCGGGGTCACTCTCCATCGTGACGCCGTCGCCGCCGCGTTCGGTCGGCTCGACGAGAACCAGGATGTCGCCCTCGCGCTCGTAAACGGCCGTCGTCGTGGCGATGCCATCGCCAGCACCGAAGATGCCCAGCTCGGCGCAGCGACCCGGCACGAAGGCCATCTCGTTGATGACACCGCTGAGGCTGACGACGCCGAACGCGTCGTCGTCGAAGATATCGATCATGTGCAGGTTACCCTCTCGGGGCCTCGATAGGCCGCGAGGAATGAAAGGTTGGAGACGTGGAGCGGCGCGCTATTGGATCTTGATGAAGCGCTTCTTCAGCTCGCGAATGGCCTTGTTCTTTTGGGCGTCGGTGACACCGTCGGGCCACTGGATGTCTTGACCGTTGATCACCGCGAGCTTGTCGATGACGACGATCCGCTGTGTATCGGAACTGTCGGTCACAGCGCCGTAGCAGCTGAAAGCGACCGGGGTTTCCGCGCCATTGGTGGCGGTCGGATCCCACTCGACATACTGCTCGCCGGCGTCGTCGTCCTCGCCCATGTCGACGTTGAAGTCGAAGGCGTCGCCGACCACGAAGTCAGTAGCCCCATCGGCGATGGCGAACTTCAGCTCTTTGGTAAAGTTCGCCGCCACCGCCTTGGTTTCGACCTCGACGCCATCCCGTTCCAGGCGGAACGTGCCGCCGTTGGCGGCGGCGATGGTGCAGACCGCCGAATAGGCGCCAGGCTTCAGCTTGGCGGTATAGGCGGGCGTCGCCAGCGTCAGGACGCCGTTGCCGGTGTTGCCCGCCCGGGCAGCGGACGTGACGGTCACGCCGGTGGCGGCGGCGAGTAGCGCCAGGATTTGACCGGGAACGATCGTTTGGCTCACCGCCAGATCGCCCTCGTCACGCGACAGGTTGCTGTCGGCTTCCGACAGCACGAACGTCAGGGCCCGCGGCCCCATCTTCTTGATAGCCATAGGGAGGTTTCCCGCAGTTGAGTTTCAGGTCACAGCGCGAACGGCGTTCGCGTTTAGCGGCGGCGGGCCTCGACGGCCTTGTTGTGCTTGTCGACGACGTTGCCCCAGCCGGCCTTGGCCTTTTCCGCTTGCTCGGCCCTCGCTGAAGGGCGCTTGCCCGGCAGGCCCAGGCCATCGCCGTCCTGCATTCGGGTTTTGCGTTCCGCGAAGGTTTCAGGCGGATCCTCGGGTTCATCGCCATCGGCGGACGCCGTCGGCGCCAGCTTCAGGGCGGCGACAGCGGCTTCGACCGACATGTCGGTCTCGTAGGCGAAGTGCTCGGCGAGGGCTTCGCGGCCCTTGGCTTCAGGGCTCGCCATGATGCCCTTGGCGCGAACGCGCTCGGCCTTCACGGCGTCGGTGACTTCAGACATGGTCGGCTCCTTGAGCGGTCTTTCCGCCTTGGGTTGCTGGGGGGGCAGGACGGGCGGAGCCGTCATGGTGGGGCCACGGGGCTTCCACCCCTTGGCTGAGGCGAGCGCGCGAAGCGGCTCGGGCGCCTTGGCATAGATGCCGTAGGCGAAGGCGGAGGCCTCGACGGCCTGGTTGTCGTTCGAGGCGGTCTCGACCTCATCGGCGAAGCCCTTGGCGACGGCGTCCTCGGGCGTCATCCACAGCTCGTCGCGCATGAAGCCGCGCATCGCCTCGATCGTGCCGCCGGACTTGGCGGCGTAGATCCCGGCATAAGAGGTCGCGAGCGCGTTCAGCATGTCGATCGTGCGCTGATGATCGGCCGCCGTGCCCCAGGTGATGGTCGACGGGTCGTGGATCATCATCACCGACCCCAGCGACATGATCACCGTCTCGCCGGCCATCGCGATCAGCGACGCCGCCGAGGCCGCGATGCCCTGGACGATCACCGTGACCGACGCTCCATGACCCTTGAGGGCCGAATAGATCGCCGCGCCCTCGGTGGCGTAGCCGCCGCCCGAATTCAGCTGCACCGTCACCGGGTTGCCGGCTCCGACCATCGCAAGGGCGGTGATGACGTCACCCGAAGTGAAGCCGTCATCCCAGAAGTTGTCGCCGACCACGCCCGTAAGCGTGATCGTGCTACCGTCGACACGGCAGACCATGGGTTCTGTTCCTGGATTGGAGGCCCGCAGGCCTGCGTCAGTAGGAGCGCGGCCGGAACCGACCGGTTATCGCGTAGCGGATCCGCTTTCCGGACTTGCGCGCGCAGGCGGCTTTGAGGCGTTCCGCTTGAGCGAGGATCTTGTCCGGATTGACGTCGCCGAACTCGACCTCTTCGGTGTGCCCTGCCTGGGTCGAGAACTTGACCCGCACCTCGGTGTCACCCTTGAGACGTCGGTAATACGCCTTCATCAGGTCGGGCCACACCAGGCACGGATCTAGGTCGGGATGATCATCCAGCAGGTCGGCCACGCGGCGGGTCCTCGGCTAGGTCAGGATCGTTCGGGTCGACCCCAGGCGCGGTCTTCGGCGCGTGCGGATCAGGTTGGCCGTTGGCGATCGCGTAAGCACTCTCGCGACCTCGCTGGTCGAACTCGGTCTGCCAGTCGAGACCGTCGCCGGCCAAGATCGTCTGGAGCGAATAGCCCAATCCATGACGGACTTCGGCGGCCTTGGCCGATTTGAGATCGTCGGCCTTGGGCATCGGCGGACCAAGCCAGTTTGCTTGAGACGCAGCGACACGGTTCCGAAGGAAGGCGGAGTATCCGCCGGGGAACGGCGTGCGGCCGGTGGCGATGTCCTCTTCCAGCCAAGCCTCGTAAGCGGCCTGATAGAGCGGGACAGGAACCCGTTCGCGACGACGCTCGACATGAGGATACTTCGTTGCGATCCCCAGGTTCAGAGCGGCGTAGCTCGTCCCCTCGTAGTCCCCGGAAAAGCCTTCGTAGGTGACGCCGATGCACGCGGCGATTTCGCGCCCCAGCTGGCGGTCGAACGGCAGATAGTTGCCGCCCGGATGGTTCGAGGTGTGCATCTCGAACTCGTCGCCCGGCCACAGGTGCGCGACCTTGCCGTGGGTGCCAAGGTCGACGCTCGCGCCGTCATAGAAGCCGTCGCGCATCTCCATCATCGCGGCAACGCCGCCAGGATCCGTCAGGCCCGCGCCGGCCTTTGCATCCTCGATCATGCCTTCGAACGCTTCGGCCGAAGGTGCCGCGCTCTTGAGAGTGGCGGCGAAAATCGTCTGTAGCAGTGCAGCCGTCAGCGTGGCGTCGGCGAGCGTGTCGCGCTGACGCGTCACCCGAAGGGCAGGCGCAAGGGGCGAGATGCCGCGCGTCTGATCGGGATCGCCGTCAAAAACGTGAACGATGATCGGACGACCATCGCGATCTCGGGCCGGAAGGTCGATGGTTCGGTCGAAGCCGTCGACACGGGTCTTGATCCGATAGCCTACGACCAGGCCGTCGCTATCCAGGAACACGCCCTGGTGCAGGCCATCCAGGTCGGAACGGTCCTGCACCAGGCGGTGCGGGGCGAACAGCTGGACGCGGCTGCTGTAGCGCGATCCGGGGCGAGGCTTGACCAGCATCCGCGCCGTGCTCTCGCCGTAGAAGTACCACATGCGGATCCAGGCATCGGCCAGCCCGGCCAACGTCTGCTTGCCACGAGCGTCCACTTCGAGAGGGTTGTTCGCGTAGGCTTTGAAACGACGCTCGATGCGACGCGACCACCCGTCGGCGTAGTCCTTAGTCCAGCCCAGTTCCTCGTAGTCGGGCGTCGCACTCAGCATCAGGCCCTTTGGGCCGTTGATGTCGACGACGCCTTGATCGACGGCGCCCGCGATCCAGCCTTGGTTCTGCGCCGCGTCCACGACCATGGCCGCGACCTTGGTGTAGGCGCCCTGGACGTCGTCCGCCTTGGACCGCAGCGACGGGTTATGGGCCTTGAGGATGCCCGCGCCATCCGGCCGCAAGTAACGCATCGTCGGCTTGCCACGCTTGCCAGACTTGCCGCTAGCCTGGGCTGCTCCACCAGCGAAGCGACGGAGCAGCCCTCCGAACATGCGTCATCTCCTATTCAGTCGTCGTCCCAGGTCCCGGAGGGAAGGGCGAGCCGCAGGCGCCGGAGCCGGCGGCTTCGCCGGAGGCGGAGGTTCGTCTTCAGGGGCGTCGTCGCGAACGGCGTTCGCGGCCAGCTCGTCGGCCGCGCCCGTGGGCGCTTCCGACGCCGGCGGCGCAGCGGCGTTCATCAGATCCTCGAGGTCCAGCTGAAGCCCCTTGATTGGCGCTTCGCGCTCAGCCTCCAGCCGGTCCCAGTGCGTGTCGGTGAACGACCGGACGCCCAGCTTGATGGCCGCCGTCTCGGCTTGGTTCATCGTGTCGAGATCTTCGTTCGCCTGGGTGGCGTCCTTGATCCAGGTCCAGACCTCGAAGCCCTGTTTGTTCTTCTTGGCCTTTCGCCGCTCGGACGTCAGCTGTTGGAAGTAGTCGTCTTCCAGACCGACCGGGAACCCGACATAGCCGCGCTCCAGGGGATCGGTCTTATTCAGCAGGCGGTAGAGACCCATCTTCAGGACCGAGGCCCCGAAGTTGAAGAACCGGCGGCTATACTTCAACTTCTTGCCGGTCTTGGCGTTGACCTCTTTCTTGACCCTCGCGATCAGCGGGGCCGTCTCGGTGTTGGCGCCGCGCACCATGATGACGCGATGCGCCGGGTGCTTCTTCGCCCAACCCCAGACGTCCTCGGTCCAGGCGTTGCCGTCGATGGCCAGCAGATCGCAGCCCAGGCCTCGCCCGGCGCTGTTGATCCACAGCTGTTTGACCAGGTCGTCCAGCAGCGCCTGACACGAAGGCTCGCTGATGTGGCCCGGGAAGACCCCTCGCTCGACCACCCAGCGGCGGACCTCGCGGCCCCAGGCGACGACTTGCCATTGGACATAGTCCTTCTGACAGTCCACGCCGATCGTGATGACCAAGCCGCCCGCGGGGACTTGGCCTCGCCGGTAGTGTGACTGGGCGGCCCGATCCCGCAGGACCTCCCATGCGACGGCTTCGCCGGCGGCCTCATAGGCCAGGCCGGCCATGTCGTTCATGAAGGTCTGTTCGCGGGCCGGATCGCCCTTCGCCGTCAGCCAGGCGCGGGCGATGCCCTCCCAGCTTTGCAGCACCGAGTACGCCGCCCACCACCAGAACGACCGGTGATAGCGCATGGCCTTGGGGTTGCCGGCGACGAACCTGTGTCGCTTCAGCATCCAGGGCCGGTGATGTTCTTCGATCAGGCCACCGCACGAGACGCAGCTGAAGCAGGCGGCTTCCGGCTTGGCCTCGTCGAGGTTGGCCAACATGTTGTCCCACGTCAGCACCTGGTAGTGCTGACAGTGAGGGCAGGGCAGTTCCGGCACCTCCTGGCTTCCCGCGCGGAAGCTCTTGGTGATGCGGCAGCCCGGCCAGATCAGCGGCGTGCTGATCTTGAAAATCTTGGCGAACATGTGCGCGGCCGAGCGGCTGTCGGCCTGCGTTTCCGGGTCGCCCCCGGCGTTCATTTCCCACTTGGCCAGGTCGTCTTGACACTGGCGCTTCATCGTCACTTGCGACAGCGACGCGGGCGAGTTCGCGCCCGAGATCTGGAGGGCGCCGCGACCGTCGATGCGCTCCTTGTAGAGGACGCTGTCGCCGCCATCCCGCGACTTGGTCGGGAACAGGCGCGCGATTGCCGTCGTGCCCTTGAGCATCGGCATTAGCTTCATCTTCGACCAGCGACGAGCGTTGTCGTCCGTCGGGTGGACGTAGAGGAAGTCGCCCGGGTCCATGTCGAGGGACCCGAGCGTGAAGATGTTGGCCAGGACCGTGCCGCCGAGCTGGGCGCTCTTGGCGAAGGTCACGATGCGGCACGGATCATCCGGGCCCAGGGCCTTCAGGATCTCGCTGTTCAGCGGGAACCGGTCTTCGTTGTACGGGCCGCGCTCCGGGCTCTCCCGTTCGGAGAACACGATGTTGCGCTTGGCCCACGAGAGGTAGTCGACAGCCGGCGGCGGATCCCACGCCTCCGCCGAGGTTTCCATGGCCAGGCGCTCGGCGTTGGTGAGATGGATGCACACCTAGCCGGGCTCCTCTCCTTCGATCGCGACCTCGTCGGGGACGAGGTTCGGCATGCTGGCGACCTTGCGCCGGGCGGTTTCGGCCGCCTTGCGGCGAACCTCCACGAACGCCGTTCGCAGCTCGTGCAGGACGTCGCGTTGCGACAGGCCGAACTTAGCGGACATCGCGGTCGCCAGATCGGCCAGACCGCCCTCGAAGACGTCGATCATGGACCGCGCCTGGGACGCCAGCGCCGCCGCAATCTCGGCGGTCAACGTGTAGGTCCCACGCCGGGCCAGTTCCTGCTCCGCTTTCTCGCGGTTGGTGAACTGCAGCGACCGAAGCCGTTCCTGTTTGATCGCCTCCTCGAAAGGATCGACGACCCGCCGCATCGGCGATGGCGGCATCGGCCGACCGTCGTCCTCGCCGCTGGTCGATACAGGTGACGGCGCAACGGCGTCGCTCTCCGCAACAGCCGGTTCACGGTCAGCCAGGTCGGTCGTGATCCCGTTGCCCAGGCGCTGGCCCAGGTCCAGCGAAGCCTTCAGCTGCTGGCGCGCGATCGTCACGTTGATCCGCGCCGACCGGCCTTCGCCGACGATGGCAGGCCCGTAGATCTTGGCCTCAGCGATGTACTGGGACACCCGCCCGGCGGACACGTTCAACTCGCGGGCGGCCTCGCCCTTGGAGAGGATGAGGTCGCCGTCTTTAGCGGCGGCAGCGCTCATCTTTAGCCTCTTTAGCCACGACTTTAGGTCTTTAGGCTTCGAAAACTGGGTCTGACTGCTGGAAAATCGGGAGCGGTGTCGCCCGCAGGTGATCGGTGCAGGTACGGTCCCTAAGGGGGTAGGGGGGTGTTGGCCCTCCGGCCGAGGGGTCGGGGGAGGCCTAGCCCGCCCATGACCCCATGGGGATGCCGGTCATCTCGGCGATGAGCTCGCGTTCGATCTCGTGACCGACGCGGTCGATGAGATCGTTGTGGTTGGCCTCCCATGCTTCGATGGGCTCGCCCTTCAGGACCTCGCGAGCGAGGTTCGGACCGTAGACCTGACGGATCGGCAGGCGGCCATGACCCTTGTGGCCATAGTCCATCAGCTTGTAGCGCGTGGCCTTGCTGGCCTCGCCCGTCCGCTTGAACACCCGCCCGCCGTACTTGGCGACGATGAAGGTGTGCGGGAAGATCCGGCGTACACCCCAGGGTGCGGCCGATACCCCTTGCTTGGTCTGACGGGCCTGGAAGACGTTCAGGTTCGTCTCGCGCCCGTTGAATTCCAGCTTGTATTCGAGGCGACCCTTGGTCGCCCGTACGGTGCGGATCGCCTTGGCGATGTCGCGATAGCGGAGGCCCGTGGCCTCAGCCAGCTTGCGCTGGACCTGGGTGCGCTTCTTGTCGCCCTCGTGGTTGAGCGCGCGGGCCATGACCTTGGCCGCGCCGCCCTCGGAGAGCGCCGCCAAGGCGTTCTCGAAACGGGCGAGGCGTTCATCCTTCGGATAGAGCCGGACTTCCATGGGAACTCCGAGAGAAGGCCGGCCGTTCAGACCACACGCGAGCGGCCGGCCAGAGGGGATCTTCAGGGAGGATCGCCCAGCGCGAACGCCAGACAAAGAAAAGGCCCGCTCGACAGGGTGTCGGCGGGCCTCTCGGAAACTCGTATCAGCGGGGTCTTAGATGGCTGCCGCACCCTCCCTCAGAACGATCTGAGCATGGGTGACCTCGACGTCCACGTCCCGGCCTAGGAGCTTGAGTACGACTGACACGCGCTTCGTGTCAACAGGCTCATGGAACACCGCATTCCACTCCGCACCGAGGTGATTGACCTTGAGCGCGTCGCCCGGTTTGAGCGCCGCGATCTCCTCGGCGGACACCGTCGGCTCGGGCTCAACGGCGATTACCGGGTTCTTCCCTTGCGGGCCATTCTTCGGCAGCCGCTCGGCCAAGGCGCTGTCCTCGCGCTCGCGGATCTGGTCAATAACCGCGTCGCGGACCGGAAGCGGGCGCTCGCCGAACATCAGCATCGTTGAAACGCCCTGGGTGTTGAAGATCCGCTTCCAGCGCTCGACGTCGAGGTCCAGTCGCACGAACAGGTGGCGGGCGAACAGCGGGCGAACCAGAGGGTCCGTGTTGACCTTGCCCTTTCGCGCCGGGCGCTCAGTCACCGCGTACGGCAGGTAGCTCTTATAGCCCTCGACCTCGCGAAACATGTCGTTCAGCCAGTAGAGCGCCGTCTTTTCCGCGAAGGGTTTGCTGACCACCACGTACCAGCGCAGGTTCAAATTCGCTTCCATCAGGCCGCCCCTTTCCAGATCACGTCGCGGACACCCGCCCGCTCCAACTTTTCGAAGATTTTCTTCAGCACCTCGGCCGCCAGCTTGGTGCTGGTCAGGATCGTCGCGTCCGCCGCGCGCCAGGTCGCCGGGTCGAGGTAGGACCTGGCGTAGTCATCGCCGCCGGCCGCCACGACGGCAGCCCGCACCTGCGCCGGCCCATCGAACCCGAACAGGTCCGCCACGCCGCCGGGGAGACCTGCGGCATCGGCCGTCGCGCCGAAGTTTTCCCAGCGACCCTCGTCGTAGAACCCGTGGCAGGACTTGGGCCGACCTCGGACGCCCCAGGCCGGTTTGTCGGCGGCATAGGCGAAGGCCGCCGCGATCAGCCGGGCCGCCGTGACGCCATCGGCCAGCAGCGCGGCGACGGCGAGCGCCAGCAGGTGTCGGCTGGAGGTCTTCCGGCCGTCCTTGGGCCAGACGTCCCAGATCGCCTCGACGACCTCACGAACGACGTTCGCGCCCACCTCCGCGCCTTGTGAGGAAGCTTTAGCTTCCGAACTTCTATTCTCTTCTTCTCTTCTCTTCTCTAGCGCTCCAACGTCCTGAATTTCCTCTATTTCGTGGTCGAGAAGTGGCAGGTTTTCCCCGACACCATCCGACTTCTGTTCGACTTCTCCCGACTTCTCCCCGACTTCTCCCGACTTCTCCCCGACCTGAGCCCGCCCCGAACGGGTCTTGGACGGCCCTTTTACGGCCCGCCGTTCGACCTCGAAGGCCGCGTCCGAAAGGTAGGTGCGCGCGCCCTCGGTGAAGGTGATCAGCCGCTCCTTTTCGATCAGGCGCTTGATGATCGGGTTCAGCTTCTGCACCGCGCATCCGCACCAATTGGCGATGAAGGCGCGGTCGTCCTCCAGGGGGAGCCAGGTGCTGTAGAGCAGGTCGATGATGGTGTTGTAGACCGCCCGCTCCTCCAGGCTCAGGCCGACCATGCCGGCCAGGGCCTTGCTGGGATCGCGGCGATAGAAGTTCTCACGCTTCATGGCACTGCCCGGCCTCGCCGGCCCCCGTCCTGTCGAGATATCGCTGCACCAACCCGCGCAGCCTGGTTTCGTCGGTATTGGCGGCCTGGACGCCCAGATCGGGATCCACGACCGCGTGCGCCTCGCTGGCCTTCAGGCCGAGGACATCGAGCATCGGCGGGTCGGAGCCGTCCTCGACGACCAGATAGATCGCCAACACACCCTCGCCACGCTCCCAATGCGGCTGGCCCTCGCGATCGACCCGACCGACGCACTGGTGATGCTGCCCCGGCGACCAATCCAGCTCGCCGAACACCACGGTCGAGCACCGTGCCTGCAGCCCATCCAAGCCCGCGCCGGAGCGCAGGGACATGATCAGGATGTCCGTCTCGCCATTCAGGAACCGCGCCTGGGCGGCGGCCTTCTGACGCGGCGTCTCCGAGCCGGTGAACATGGCCGGCGCGAGGTCGGCCAACTCCTCCAGCCAGATGTCGTAGACCTCGCGATGCCAGCCGAAGAGGAGGATCGGAGCCCCCCCTTCGACCAGGATCCGCGCCACCCGCGCCACGGCCCGGGCCTTGGCCACACCGGTCGCGTGGCGGACCCGAAGGTCCAGTTCGCGGGTAGCCTCGCCACGCTCGCGGAAAGCCCCGGTGGCGGCCGTGTGCGCCAGCGCCCGGGCGATGCCCTCCACGGCCTCCAGCTCGCCCTCGTCGTAGCCCTCCAGGACCTGCACGACCTTGACCGGCTGGGGATCATCCTTGCGCTCGCGCACGAAGGCGTTCTGATCGCGCAGGAACGCGCCGAGTGCCTTGCCGTCGACCGATCCGTGCGGCGCGAACTCGCGTAGGAAGTCGCCGCGCTCGCCCAGGACCTCGGGACGCAGGAACCGCATAATGTTCCAGATCTCGGTCCCATAATTGAAGATCGGCGTGGCGGTCAGGCCAAGGCGATAGCGCCCAGCCTCACCCAGGCGCATCGACGCCTTGCCCTTCTCGGTGTCCAGGCCCGCGCGCAACTCGTGGATCTCGTCCCAGACGACGAGCCCGTGCCCGAGCGAGCCGAACATGTCCGCCCACCCGGCCAGGGTCATGTAGCTGAAGATCCGCACGTCGGCGGGCGGCAGCTCGTACGGCGATCCGCCTTCGACCAGGTGACAGGTCAGGTGCGTGAACTGCTGGATCTTGTTCTGCCATTGCCGCTTCAGGCTGGGCAGGACGACGACGGCCGCTGGCAGGGCGCCGGGCAGCAGCATGGCCCCGGCGGCTGTGTAGGTCTTGCCCTTGCCGACCTCGTCGCCGACCAGCAGACCGCCGAACAGCCCCAAAAGCTCGATGTTGCGCGCCTGGTGCTCGCGCAGCGCCTGACCCTCGCGCAGACCGGTCAAGAGCGGCGGCGTGTAGTCGGTCGCGCGGATCCTGTCGGCCTCGGCGCGCAGACCCGCGAACGCCGTTCGCGCCGTGTCCAGAGCGTTGAGGTCGTCATTGCTGGCGCGCAGCGGATATCGCTCGCAGAACCAGCCCAGATCGGCCGCGATCAAGGGCGTGGCCGGAAAGGTCACCACCTTGTTCGCCTTGGGCACGCCGGGGAACAGCGCCTTGAGCTTGATCGCGACGTGCGGCTCCAGGTCGTTGATCACCCACTGGTCCGCGACCAAGGCGAGGTTGCCGTAGGTCCTCATCGGTCGACGTCCCGATCCCGGCGCAGTTCGATCAGCCGACGGCGAGCGGCGCGCACGGTCGGCACGCCGGCGCCGATGGTCGGGGTCGGTTGGCCGGACCAGGCCGCGAGCAACTTCTCGTCCGGATCGGTCATTCCCGCCGGGATCGCGACGGGGATCGGCGCGAAGAACGCCGCGCCATTCTGACGCTTGCGCAGGCTGCGATTGTCAGGTCCCTTCACAGCCAGGCCCTCCCCAGATGCACGATCAGCACCGGCTTGGCGGCGCGGATCGGCGGCATGCTGCGCCCGGTGATCAGGACGATCGCCTCGACCTGCGGAAACTCGGCGTAGCGCTGCACCTGGCGCACCGTGTCGCGGCGCGAGGACCGCGAGATCTTGGCCTCGACGACGAAGCGGCCGTCGATCAGCCAGTCCGGCCGATTGGCGCGGTCCAGGCGGTGCTCGCGCGAGATCTCGACGCCGGGGAAAGCCTCGCGAAGGTACGGATCGACCTCAAGCTGAAGCGAGCTCTCGCTTGACAGCGAGAAACGGCCTCGGCTGAGCACGTCGGCGATGTCTTTGACGCCCCCCAGCATGGTCAGGGTCTCGCCGGAAAGGCGTCGAAGGGCAGCTCGATGCGGGGTCCGACCTCGAACAAGCGGTCAATGCTGCCGCCATAGATGCGCGTACGCCCGATCTCGTCGGCAACACGCCAGGTCAGCCGACAGAAGAAGCCCATTCGCATAGCGCCGTCCCTTCGGCGCCGGAGCCAGTAAATGCCGTCAGGATGCGGATAAAGCTTGCTAGTCACTCTGCCACCTCCGAAGCCAGCGCCGCGCCCTCGAGGACCTCCAGCAGCGACGGGATCGCCAGCTCGTTTTCCTTGCCCTGCAGGTAGCCCAGGGCGTCGCGGAAATAGCCGGGGTTCAACTCGACGCCCCGGCCCTGGCGGCCCAGGTGCAGGGCGCGGAACGGCACGGTGCCGATGCCGCCAAAGGGATCGAAGACCAGCTCGCCAGGCATGCTGTAGCGTTCGATCGCGCGGTCGACGATGTCGAACTGCAGCGGGCAGACGTGCTTTTCCCGCCCCGCGGCGGCCTGGTCGGTGTTCAGCGTCCGGATCCTCGACACGTCGGTCCAGACGTCGTCGTCGGCCGCGTGCGGCGGCAGGGCCATGAAGGTCTTGGGCAGCTTGCCGACCAGCTCCAGCGCCTCGCCAACCTTGACGTGGTGGTCGAAGTCGTAGAGCGCGGCCAGGTTCTCGCGCTTCCAGGTCCTGACGATGGCGTCCGAAGGGACGGCCTTCCACTCCTCCGGCGACAACAGGCGGTCGCCCGACGATCGCCACAGCGCGTGCGCGTCCAGCTGCCATCGCGCCAGCGAGTACGCCTCGGCCGTCTTGACGACCGGCTGGTCGGCATAGCCCTTGCTCGCGTCGGTCTGGGGCTTGGCGAAGATCAGCAGGAACTCGGGGCTTCCCGCGCCCATCTTGGTGCTGTCCTTCAGCATCTCGCCGTACGACAGCCGATAGGTCTGGTTGTTCTCATAGACCACGTCGGTCGTGATCACGTGCATCCCCATGTAGAGGAAGCCCCCGCGCCGGAACGCCTCGATCGTCTGGGCGTGGAACGGCTCGACCGTATAGCGCCCCGTCCCCGTGACCGACCCGAACTCGACCCGGTCCTTGACGTGGATGCAGGCGATCCGGCCCGGCCGCATCACGCGGCGCAGGCCGTCGATCAGGAACGCCAGCTGGTCGAAGAACCGACCGTTGTTCTCGGTGTGGCCGAAGTCGTTGTAGCTGGGCGTGTACTCGAACTGGTTCGAGAACGGGATCGAGGTCACCACCAGGTCGACGCTGTCGTCGGCCATGCCGCGCACTTCCTCGACACAGTCGTTATTGGCCATCAGCCAGCCCGCGCCACGCGCCTCGATGCGCTGGTCGGTGCGGATCGCCCGGCCGAACTCGGCGGCCATGTCGGGCGACGACAGGCCGTATCGCCGAATGATCTCGCTCATTCGCGCCACCATGTGCTCATGGGCCTTCCACTTTTTCTTGAGGGTGCGGACCGCCTCGGTCTCGCTTTCGGCGTAGATGACGTCGATCGTCACGACCCGCGTCTGGCCGAAGCGATAGACGCGGTGGATCGCCTGGATGAAGTCGCGGAACTTGAACCCGACCCCGACGAACACCGCCCAGGCGCAGTGCTTTTGCAGGTTGCATCCCGCGCCCGCGATCGACGGCTTGGCCGCGAGCTCGTCGACCCAGCCCTCCGAGAAGCGCAGGATCGCATCCTTGCGCGCGTCGATGTCCTGGGAACCATAGATGCTGACGCAGGTCGGAAGACACGCCTCCAAGGCGTCGCGCTCGGCCTCGAGGTCGTGCCACAGCACCACCCGATCATCCGGCCGGGCCCGGCGCAGCGCCACGGCCTTCATGACCCGCGTCGACAGCGTCTCGCGCTTCTCGCGGCTGGCCTCGACCACGCCCAGTGCGGCGTCGCGGAACAGGCGACCCTGGCCGTCGGGCTCGCACCCGGCCGTCGAATGGTCGACCGGCACCTCGTGCCAGCGCACATCGAGCGGCGGAAGGTCGTAACCCTCGTCGCTGCACCCAAGGTCGCTGGGCCGCTGGATGAACAACGCCCAGCTGGCGACCCACAGCCAGAATTCCTCTTCCTTGTGCGGATAGAGGGTCAGGTTGCCGGCCTTGGCGCTGTCGCGCTGGAAGAACCGTGTCAGGGCCTGACCGGTGTCCATGACGCCCAGATAGCCCGCGTAGTGGATCAACTCCTTGTAGCGGTTCGGCGACGGCGTCGCCGTGGCGACCAGCTTGAACGGCACCAACTCGAACAGCGTCAGGAAGGTCTGATAGGTCTTGGACCCGAACGAGCGCAGCACGTCCGCCTCGTCCAGCGTCGTGCCGACGAAGTGGTTCGGATCCAGCTTGCCGTCGCGGATCGGCTCGTAATTAGTGATGTAGACGCCGGGCCCGTCGACATCCTCGACGCGCTGGATGAAGCGCGGGCCGGCCGGCCAGCCCAGGATCGTCAGGGCGTCGCGCTCGAACTCCTGATGCGTGCCGTACGGCGCGACGATCAGGGCCACGCCCGGTCCGCCCTCGGCCAGCGATCGGCGCGCCACCTGGTCGGCCCATTCCAGCTGCATCGACGTCTTGGCCAGTCCGAAGTTGGCGAAGATCGCCCGCCGCCCGCCACGCAACGCCCACAGCACGGCGATCCGCGCGTGATCCTTCAGGCGCGGACTGACCGCGTCCAAGGTCAGGTCCAGATGGCCCGACTGCACCACCACGGGCGCCTTGCTGGCCAGGAAGGCGCGATAGTCGGCATGCGGCCCCGCGACCGCCTCGCGAACGGCGTTCGTCATGGGCGGCGGCTCCGGATCACGATCCCCCGCGCCTCGGCGACCGAAAAGCCCTTGGCCCTGGCCATGCGGTAGTCGGCCAGTTCCGCCCCCTCGAACTCCGCGACAACCGCCCGGGAAAGTCCGCTGGCCAAGCCGCCCTTGCGGCCAGCCTCGACGGCCTTGACCGGATCCTTGCTGAACGATCGCGCGCGCCCAGGCTGGGCGGCGCCGCCCGCCGCGGCGATGGCGCGCATCAGCTCAGGATTTTTGGCGGCCGTGACGGCCCAACCCCGGAAAGCCTTCTTGGTCACGCCGCGCTCCGATGCTTCGAGCGAGCTTCGAACGCGTCGATGCGCTCGGCTAGCTTGCCGATGCGTTGCTCTAAACCCGCCTGCATGGCGTCGACCTGCCGGCCATTCCGCGCGAGGCGGGCATGCGCCTCACTCAAGCGCCACTGCGCCCAGCGCATCACGGCGCGCATGAGGTCATAGTCGCCGTCGGGTCTAGGCGTGAGGGGAACGTAGTCGGGCCACAGCGCCCGCGCCCGAGGCAGCTCGTGCCATCGCCACCAGTCCACCTCAGGCTCGTACGTGAATGAGCCCGGCAGCACCAAGACCGCGAGGCCGTCGTTCCACAACGGCCGGATCCGGTAGAAATTCCAGAGACTGGCGGCATTCCAGAACACGCGTTTGCCGTCGACACCGTCGACAGCTCCAGGGATGATCACGAAGCCGCAAGGCGGCCGGCGCTCAAACAACTCGTGCAGCCAAGGATCCCGCTTCATTGACGTCGGCTCCCGCGCTTATCGATCATCACGTTGTCGACGGTGACGCCGCACAGGGCCTGCATGCGGGCCCGGAACGGGACCTCGCCCCGCTGGTCGAGCGGCAGGCTCATCCACACGGCATGACCGATGGCGCGCATCGCGCCCATGGCCGCCACCGTCCCGGCGTACTTGCCCAAGGACGATCCCGCCGCTTCGCGGTCGAGAAGTTCCACCACCTTGACCGCGACAGCGCGGTCAAAGGCTTCCTGTTCCTCGGTCATCAGCGCCGGTGACGGCACGTTGCGAACGCCGTTCGTCATCAAAGCCACCGCGCGGCCTGTTCGGCCGTCCCGAGGTTACAGGCGATGAACGGCGCAGCGCCTTCGGGCGAGACGCTGTTGCCGATGTTCGCGATCTCCTCGGTCAGGGTTGCCGCCCGGCCGGTGATCGCGTTCCAGCCGGTGACGTAGTCCTTTGGGAAGCCCTGAGCCCCGGCCATCTCCTTGGGCTTCAGCATGCGCATCCCGATGTCCGAGATCTGCATCAGCTGGCCACGGACCACGACTAGGCCAAAGCGGGCGCGCGTCGTGGCGCAGTGCATCGGATCGCCCAGCGGCTGTCCCACGGCTGGCCCGTAGTATTTCATCAGGAAGGCGCGCAACTCGCGCCCATGGGGCGCGTAAGCCATCGCCAGCTCGTGCTGGACGAGGAAATGATGGTTGCCACCCGCCGAGATGCCCCAAGCGGGATCTCGCAGATCACCCGCGCCCTCGGCATTGCTGCCATAGGCGTACTGCAGGTTCGCACTGACGAGCCGCTGAGTGCAGCCCTTGGTGACCATGCCGCTCATGGGCTCGGTCGGGCAGCGACCAACCATGCCGGTGTTGGCTTGCTCGACGTAGGCGGTAACCACGCCCTGATGGGCCCGCGTCGCCATGCCGCGCAACGGATCCTCGACCGGCCCACCAACGTCGCGGGTGTTCATCTGGTCGAGATAGGCGCTGACGACCCCCAGAGGCGCGGCCCCGCCCGGACGCTTGATGTAGCTGTTCGCGGTCGCAGCCGGCATGGGGTCGTTCATGTCGACCCCGACCGCGCCGTTGCGGAACTTCGTCAGATGTGCCGCGACCAGCTGACCGCCGTTTCCAGTCGGAACAGCGGTAGGGTAGGGATCGTCAAGCGACCGGCATCGCGGCTCCTGACCGTCCCGCTCGCCGTAGCGTGGAACCAGGCACCCCGCCATCAGGTCGACGACTTCCGGATCGATAAGGGCGTACTCGCCCCGGTTCGCAGACGTGAAGCCAGGCGCCGGCTCATAGACCGACCGGCCTCGCTCCTCATCTTGGTGCGTCACCGGCACAATGAAAGGATCGCTGGCGCTGATCACATAGCGGAAGACGCCCTTGGCGATCCGCGCCATCGTGGCCTCGGTGAGCGGACGCTTGACGCGCAGGCCCTGAGCCTTCGCCTCTTCCTGGGTCAGGAAGATCGACGGCGTCTTGATCGACCAGTCGATGTGATCGGCCATCGGAGCCCAAGGTTCCAGCCCCTTGGCCTTGGCCTTGGCCCGCGGGGCGTGAGTAGGCTTCGGCCAGACGATAGGCTTGCCATCGCGCCGCAAGATCATGATCAGACGCTTGCGCGTAGTGGCGACGCCGAATTCGGCCATCACCCAATCTTCGCGCCACTCGACGACATAGCCGCACTGTTGGAAGCGCTTGACGAAGGTCCGGAAGCTGCGGCCCAACTGTTTCGGGTCCGGGTACTGTCGGCCATGTTCGTCTGGCGGCAGTAGCGGGCCATAGGTGACGAAGGCGGGGACGTTCTCGATGAAGATTACGTCCGGCGCCTTATCACCCAGCAGCTTGGCGACTTTCAGAACCACCCAGCATAGGCCGCGCACGCTGGCGCTGACCGGCGCGCTGCCCTTCGCGGGGCTGAAATGGCGGCAATCGGGCGACGCCCAGAACGACCGCCATTTCTTCCCGGGGCGGATCTGGCGCGGGTCGATGTCGAACACGTCGGCCAGCAGATGCTCGGTCTCGGAGAAGTTCGCCATGTGGACGCCGAGCGCGCTGATCTTGTGGTTCAGCGCGAGCTTGGGATGGATGCCCAGGGCGATCTCGTACGCCTTGGACGATCCGCCACACCCCGCGAAGTAGACGACGTCGAACGGATCGTCGTCGTCCAGGACGTTCGACGGAACAACGATTGGACCTGCCGAACCGTCAGCCATCGGCGCCAACTAGGTCGCGACCGAGAGTGGACAATCGCCAGCCGAACCGTCCGGTCGGCAGCCGGCGGGAGACCACGACATCGCGGCGCTCAAGCTCGGGGAGCAAGGCACCGACCTTGTTCGCGCCCAGATCCAGGCGCTGGCGAATGTCGGTCACCGTCGCATCGCGCACATCGCGCGCGCCGGCCGCGTAAGCTTGGCCGAACTCGGACAGCGCGCCCAGGATCCTCAGCGAGGTTTCGTCGAAGTCCCTTAGACGCAAGCGCGGCTTGGCAGCAGCGCCACAATCGCCGAGCGGCTGGTAGTCCGGATCGCAGGCCAGGCGCACGTCATGCACCGACCGCCCGACCATCTGGGCGCACGCCTGCCAGCTGGCCCGGAAACGCTCTCGGAAGCCCTCGACCTGTTCGATCTCGTAGCGCCCCATACGGACGCGCGGCGCGACGCCGACATCCGACACCGGTCCGCAGGCCGTGCGAACGACCTGGGCCGTACTGCCCCCCCTAGACATGGCTTAATCCTCCAAGCCCATGCGGGCCCGGCTGGCGATGGCCAGCTCGGCGCCCTGTTCGATCAGGAATTCCTTCAGCACGCGGACGTCGGCCCGCAGGCCGTCCGCGAACGCCGTTCGCATGGCCGCGCCGGCGGCGACGTACAGGTGCATGCGGTCCAGGAACGACTTGGCCCAGCGGGCCCGCGTGTCGCCCTTCGGCACGGGAAAGCTGTCGCCGCTCAGGCCCTTCAGACTGTGCGACAGGTCCCACAGCGGCTCGCCCGAAGGCGCGGCCACGGCCGGCTCGGCGAAGGCCAGCATGGCCAGCCACGCCGCGCGGGGCGTGCGTCGCTCGCCGCCGGACATCGCCGGCTTTGGCCGATAGGAGGAGCCGCCGTAGGGGCGGCTGCCGCGATAGCTCATGCCTCGCCTCCATCATCCAGATGCTTGGCCGCCTCGTTGAAAGCGTCGGCCGCCTCCAGGCACTCGCGATGCGCCAGCCGGCGCCGGCGCGGGTCGGACGGGTTCTGGATGACGGCGACCAGCGCCGCGCCACCCTCGCCACCCTCCTTCAGGGCCGACTGCGTGATCGCCACGATCTTCTCGATGTCGGCGGACGGTCGGGCGGACTGATCCAGGAACTTGGCATAGGCCGCGTGGATCGGCGCTTCCCGTCCGGTCGCTGCGACAAAGGCCGCGTCCAGGCGCATGGCCGCCGCGATCGGCGGCGTCTGGCGCGAGCGGTCATTCGACCAATTGCGGACCGTGCCCTCGCTGACCTGCGCGATGTCGGCGCAAGTGTCCCAGCCCAGCTCGGCGACAATCTTGGTGATGGCGGCGCCGACGCCGCCGGGGTGACGTTCCAGGGTCATGCGCGCCTCCGCGACACGGCCGCGCCCCCGGCGGCGACCAGGTCGCCCGCCCGTTCCAGCGTGCGGTACAGCCAGCGATGCAGGCGCGCCCACCAGGGCCGCCGGACCGTCGTCGCGAACGCCGTTCGCGGCGCATCTGGACGACCGCTTGAGAAAATCGCCACACGATTGCGATGGGACCCAGATCGGGTAAGCGCTAGAAGCTGGGCCGGTTCAGGCGAGAGGGCGCACGAATGACGTTCGAGGAAATGACCAAGGCCCGGTTTGAAGGCTTGGCCAACGTGGTCGCCTTCATGCTGGCCGATCACCTCAAAAGCCGATCGGACCGGGAGATCGAGATCATTCGCGATCTGATCGCCACGCCCCATGCGCCGCTCGCCGAGGCGGAGGTTGACCCCGAAGCGAGCGCCAGGCAGGAGCGGCGACAAGTAATGCGCGACACCAGCGACCTGATTGTCGATCGCGCGCTCGACTTCCTCGGCCGCCGACGATGAGCCGTCGCCTGACAGGATCAAGAGCACCAGGCGCGAGCGCAGCGGGCAAGCTTCGTCGCGGAACACGGCGGGCCATTCGCCGCCCAGTTCATAGGCGCTCATGCGCGCCTCCACGGTCCGTTGGAGAAGCCGCGACCTCGCCGAACAGTGGTCCCGCCGTGGCGCGTCAACCGGGGCTCGACGGCGATGTGTCGCGTATCCGAGACGGGCGTTTTAACTGTGTCGCCAATGGCCACGCTGTATGGGTGTCGGATGACCGACACCTCCGACTTGCCGCACCCGCCCGACCCGATGAAGGCCCTGACGATCGTCACATCGGCGCTGGCCAGCACCCTTTCCAAGACCGAACACCACCTGCTGGAGGTGTTCATGGTCAACTTGCAGGTCGTCGCCAACGAGGTCAGCGAGGATGGCGGGGAGGACGATCCAACCCTGAAATGGGTTGCAAACGTGTCGGCGCAGTTGCTTCGGTCGTATTCTACCACTTGACCGTGAGCGGGGTGCGTGCAGCAATCACAACCTCTGGGGGGGGCGATGCTGCGATCAAGGATAGACGTTGCCGCCGTGTTGAATGGCGGCGAACCACGCATCGAACGACGCAGGGCCATGATCGACTTGCGCCCCGCCAGGCCCGAGCAGACACGCCGCCTCTCGACCCGGCACAGTCGGGCCGTGGCCCTGGCGGACGCGGCGATGATCATCGGTCTGGGCGACAGTCCGCGCGCCAGGCGCCGTTGCGCCATCACAGTGCAGGGGGCGCTGGACGTGCTGGACGAGGCCGCGCCAACCAGCGCGGCGGCTGTCGACGCCGTCAGCGTGATCCTTGCGCGGTGCGGCGACTGCCGGCGCTGCTGATCGCTACACCCGGCGATCACTGGGTAAACTCCGCAGCCGCCTTCTCGAGCTCGACGAGCTTTTCCTCGGCGACCGCGAGCGTACGAACGCCGATGTCCCGGCCATCCGCCAGGAAATCCAGCTTCTTGCCGTCGTTGAAGATCAGGGTGCTGACGCGCGACCGGCTGATCCCTCGGCGGGATGCGACGGCGTCACAGCGCTGGATGAACGTCTCGATGACCATGGAGGCCATTGGATGCGGGTAATTACCCCCGTCGTCAAGGCCCAATTACCCGCGTTCGCCGCTGGTAGCTGTTGCGGCAATGTGCGGGCAATGACCCGCGACCTTTTGTCCCGTATCGAGGCGCGCTTAGTCGCGACCGGAAAGACCGCTGAGAAGGCGTCTAAGGATGCAGATCTCGGACGTGAGTTCGTGCGCACGATTAAGCGCCGACCAGACACCGTGCCACGCGCCGACAACCTGTTGGCGTTGGCCCGCTCCCTTCATACCAGCGTCGAATATTTGCTTGCCGCGACCGATGATCCGACGCCGATTGAGGAGATGAAGGGCGCGGTGGAGCAACCAAAAATGCCTATCCTCTTCACGGCAGCGGCAGGGCCGTGGCTCGAAATTGATCAAGCCGCCCAAGCTCCGCTCGGTTGGGCCGAGGTCGCTCCGGACGCGCGCTTTCCGTACGATCAATGGCTCGAGCGCGTGGCGGGAGACTCGTTCGATCGAAAAATTCCCGACGGGGCGCTTGTCCAGGTCGCCGACGCCAAGGCGATGGGCTACGCGCCAAGGAACGGCGACATTGTGATCGCTGTCCGCACCCGTGCTCAAGGCTCGCTAATGGAGAGGACGCTAAAGCAGGTTGAGGTGACGCCAACTGGCCAGGTTGAGCTTTGGCCGCGGAGCCACAACCCCGCCTATTCCAGCCCAATCGCACTGGGCCACGAGGGTAGCGACGACGTCACGGTCGAAATCGCCGCGCTCGTGTTGAGAGCACATCTGGACGCGGTTTAGCCGCCGAGCATTTCTGCGCAGAAGGCGCCACCTCGGTCAGCGTTGTCGGGTTTAGCGCACCAGGCCTCGACTATTCTTCGGCCGGCTCCGCTGGAAACCCCACCCTCGTGAACAATGTTCAGTAGGTCGCTGCCATACAGGCCATCGTAGTTCGCCGCCTTCATGTCGTCGGCGCGCAAGGCAAAGCTCATCACCTTCTCCCGGCGGTCATTTCCAAGTCGGTCGACAACGTCTGTATCGACAAGGAAATCGACAGATTTGACCGTCGCTGGCAGATCCTTGCTTCTCGCCTTGATTATCTTGCCTTCGCTACGGACGGCGTCCGCCGCATGGTCAAGGAAGCTGGCCTCACTGGCGGTGCCCGCCGGAAGATAGAGGCGCACGGTCACCGTGACATCCCGGATCTCGACCTTATCGACAAGACGGACCTCGGCCAGCTCATCTTGCAGGGACTTTGGCGGCTCGCTCGAAGGCGGAGAATGGGTTGAGAGATAATCCGCACAACCGTTGCAGCCGACGAGAGCAACGAGCGCAAACAGCAGGACTGCGCCGCAGCCCAAGAGGTTCGTCTTCAGGTCGCGCTTCGGCGCAAGCGTTTCATCATTCCCCATTTCCGCCCCCGGCAGGTTCTTCAAGGCGATCCTAGGCCAGCTTCAGCAGAAGCATACGCGGGTAATTACCCTCATTGCCTCTTGACGGGGGTAATTGCCCGCATCTATGGTCCCAGTCACCCGCACCGGACGAGCAAGCACGCAGGGTGTTTGTCCAGGACCAGAGAGGCGCTGAGAACCCTCATTGGCCCCCGTCGCTCCGGTGCGGTTCGGGGTTCAGATGCCAGCCATCGACACGCCGCCGCCCGAGCGAACCTCGGCGCAGGTGATCGACTTTCAGGCCGTCCGCCTTCGGGCCGGCCTCGATCCGGCGCCGCTGCGCGCCTTCGCGGTCGTCCAGCCGGACCTGCTGAGCCCCCAGGAGCGCTGGGCGCTGGAGGCGGTCGTCGACCACTTCGCCCGCCGCGACATCGCCATGCCCCAGCACGCGATCGACGCAGCCTGGGATCCTCGCCTCGGAAGGTTCGACCTGCCCAAGGCCATCGCCGAGGCAGTCGGTGACAAGCCGATCGTCCTGCCGTTGCCCGCCGGTCGTGTGACGCCGTTCGCTCGCCTGTTCGGAGGAGCGCTGTGAGGGACTTCGACTTCGACCTCGACCGCATCCGGATCCGCCGCCAGATCGCGTTCATGCACAGGCTCGCGGTCGCCTGGATCGCCGTCTGCGCGACCGGCGTCCTCGCGGTGATCGCCATCCTGATCTTTGCGGCCTTTAAGGCCTCCACGGCTAGTCCGGAGGAGATGGCCGCCAAAGCCGGTCGCGTCGCGGCGGCCTTTGAGAAGGCCCGCGACCAATGACCATCGATACCGACATGGCCGCCATGCACGCCGACCTCGACGCCGAGACCGCGAACGCCGTTCGCGAGAAGTGCGCGGCGAGGGTGCGTAAGATCGTGCTCGAGGTGCTGAACATTCCCGCCTCGGATCGCAAGCGCGGGCTTCCCGACAGCGCCGGCCTGCACATCGAATGGGGCGCGGACAGCCTGGACCTGATCGACATCACCATGTCGGTCGAGGACGAGTTCGACATCAGCATCCCCGACGCCGAGGCCGATCTGATCGACAGCATCGACGCCATCGTCGATCGCGTGCTGAAGGGCCCCGCGCCCAAGGGGGCGCTGTCGTGACCGCCCTGAAGCGCCAGGCGAACCTTCAGGCGACGACCGCCTACGTTCAGCCGCCGACCCTGGCCATCGAGCCGCACAAGCGGAACGTCGTGTTTCACCTGACGCCGTGGGCGCCGGGCTGCGAGATGTCGCTACCCAGTGACCGAACCCGCTGCTTCGAGGTGTTCAACCGCCGGCCGGGCCAGGCGATGGACGCGCTATGCAGGCGCCTCGAGGTAGGCCCCCGGGCCATCGCGCTGACCGGCCTGGAGGACGGCTCGGTGTCGGTGCACCCGATCGACCAGCCGCGCGATCCCTGGGCCTTCATCTGGCGGGGCCTGACCTTCGCCGAAGCCCGCACCGCCCTCGACAAGCTGATCGAACTGGAGACCCGCCGATGACCCTTCGCCCCGGCATGAGCGCCCGCGTCGTCAACGTCGACGGCATCCGCCTGCCCGGCAAGGGCAAGGTCCCGTTCGTCGTCGGCGACCTGGTCAAGATCAACAAGCTGACCCGCGACGGAAAGCAGGCCCAAACCTCTGCCCATCCCGGCTGGTTCGCCGCCTTCCGCTTCGAACCCCTCTAGGAGCCACACCCTTTGTCAGCCCTGACCCTCCTGGCGTTTCAGAACGCCACCCTTCTTCGCGCCTTTCGCACCGAGACCCGCAACGGCGGTCAGGTCATCCACGCCCTCAAGGATCTGGGCGACATGCTGGAGCGAGACCCCAGCAACGTGCGCAAGTCGCTGAACGCCGTGGCGGAAGACGGCCTGCTGATCATCGACAACCCCAACCCTGTGGCGGGCCGCCTGACGGCGGCGGGCGAGGCGGCCCTGGCCGCGCTGGAGCAGGCGGAAGATGGATATCTCGGCGGCAGCTCGGCGCTCCCCGACGGCTTCGTCGCCGTGCGCCATGACCAGATCGGCCAGGATCCGGACAACGCGCGCAAGACGTCCGGCCTGTCGCCCGAAGCCATCCAGGACATGGCCGACAGCCTGGTCGACAAGGGCATGCTGCAGCAGCCCGAGCTGCGCAAGAACCCTGACTATCCCGCCTGGGAGCCAGAATACCTGCTGACCATGGGCGAGCGCCGTTGGCGCGGGTGGGGGCTGAACATCGAGCGCGGCGACTGGCCGGCCGACAAGCTGATCGTCTGCAAGCTGGAGAACCGCGGCGAGGTCGAGCGCCTGGAGGCGGGCCTGGTCGAGAACCTGCAGCGCGCCGACATCTCCAACCTGGAGATGGCCGAAGGCTTCTTGATCCTGCACGAGCGCCACGGCCGAACGTCCCAGGACATCGCCAAGACGGTCGGCAAGACCTCGCGCTTCGTGCAGATCGCCATCAAGGTGGCGCGCGAGGCCTCCGCCGAAGACAAGGCCCGCTACGTCGAGAGCGAGCGCGCCTACGCCGAGGGCAAGGCCCAGAACATTCCCGGCACCAAGCGCCTGTTCACTTGGGAAACCCTGCGCGACACGGTCAAGACCGCCCGCTACGTCACCATGCTGGAGAAGCGCTCGCGCCTGACCCTGATGGTCGCCGAGCTGGCGATGAAGGTCGACGCCGATCCTGACGCGGTCGAGGTCTACGAGGTCGGCTACGATGGCGTCACCGCCAAGGCCTCACTGATCTCCACCCCGCCCGGCGGCGGCCATTGGGGCGAAGCCCAGGACCTGGGCGTCGCTGTCGACTACCGAGAGGACGGCAAGATCTACGGCGGCGTCACCGCCGTGGCCCGCGAATGGCTGAAGGACGCCGGCTTCGACAAGGATCCTCGCGCCTGGACCAAGGCCCTGGCGGTCGAGGTCCTGACGCCCATGCCCGTCAAGCTGGCCGAGGAAGCAGGGATCTGGAACACCCAGTTCCTCAACCCGCCCAAGCCCGCCCCGGCTCCTCCGCCCCCGCCAGCGCCCGCTGAACCCACGCCGCCCGCCCGTGACAGCTTCGCTGAGGCGATCCGCCAGGTGAACGAGCCGCCCGAGGACCAGGTCAGCCTGCACAAGCCCGCCGCGATGGGCCTGACCGAGAACCTGACGGACCAGCCCGCCATCCAGGCGGCCATAGGCGGCGCGTCGTCCCCGGAGCCGGTCCGCGACGAAAGCCAGCTGTCGCCCGACCTGTTCGTCGCCTTGGTTGAGACGGGCCACAAGATCACCCACCATGGGATCGACACGCGTGGCGGCGTCCTTCGCGGCTGCCGTGTCGGCAACTATTTCTCGGGTCCCGACGCCAAGCTGGCCAGCGCCCTGATCCAGAAGCGCTACATCGCCTTCGTCCAGGCCCCCAGCGGCAACGAGCTGCTGGCCAGCCTGACCCAGGCCGGCTGGGACTACATCGACGGCTCGATCGACGACGCGGTTCTGGAGCTGCACCAGTTCGAGAACCTCGGGCAGGACACGCTGAACAGCCTGCACGCCTCGGGCCGCAAGTACCTGACCGACTGGCTTCAGGATCCGGTGAAGGTCGAGCGCGTGACGCCCACGGCCGCACCGGCGCCAACTCAGGCCTTCGAGGCCCCCGCCGGGGAAGCCTTCGGCGGCGGCGGAGAACTCGGCGCTTCATTCGACGACGACTTCAACGAGATCGATCAGGTCGGCGTGGGCGCGACGCTCTCTCGCGACGAAGTCGACGGCTACATCCGCCAGTGCGCGGCGTACCTCCTGGTTTTCGCCCGGCCTGAAGACGCGATCCACAGCCACGCCGCTTTCGGAACAGCCATGGAAGCCGAAGAGGTCGCCGAGATCCTGAAGGCGTCCGGGCAGTACGACACCGTCGACATTTACGACGGCGGCCCAGGCGGCGCGCTGCTTAGCACGTGGTCCGCGCAGTGAGCGCGGCCCGCGCCCACGGCTGGTCGATCGCCCTGACCATCACCGCCATCAGCGGCCTGGCCTTCCACGCCGCCTGGACCCTCTCCATCCACCTGCTGGCCAGCCCGGCCGGCCACCCCTGATCGGAGCCCTGATGACCGAGATCCGCGCCAAGACCCTGGACGACGTCCGGGCCTACCACCTGGCCGAAGCCGAGCGCTATCTCGCGATCGGCGCCAACTGGCGACAGTCCGCCGAGCGCGAGGCCACACGCGCCGACGGCCGCGCGAACGGCGTTCGCCGCGAAGACTTCGAGGCCTGCCCCCGCGTGGCCGTGGCCATCGCCAGCGAGCACGCCGAGATGGCCGGGCTCTGCTTCCCCCAGCAGCAGGCCCCCTAATGCGCTGGCCGCGCGCCCTCGGCTGGAGCGTCGCCACGCTGCTGGCCGTGGCCGCGTGGATCGCCCTGCTCGAACTCCAACGCATCACCTTCGGCCCGCGCGGCTGAGAACCTGGAGATCCCCATGGCCGACATCATGCTCGACCTCGAAACCCTCGGCACCGCGCCGGGCTGCGTCATCCGCTCCATCGGCGCGGTCCACTTCGACCCGACCGACGACGTCATCCGTGAGCAGCTGTACGTCATCATCGACCGCGCTTCGTGCGAGGCCGCCGGCCTGACCGTCGACGCCCAGACCGAGCAGTGGTGGAACGATCAGAGCCCCGAAGCCCGCGCCGAGTTCGACGGCAAGGGCGTCACCCTGGCGACCGCCCTGGACCTGTTCGACGACTTCTATCGCGCGCACGCGCCGGTCGATCTCAAGACCGATCGGCTGTGGTGCAATGGCCCCAGCTTCGACGAGAGCATCCTGGCCGCCGCCTACCGCGCACTCGGCCGCAAAACGCCGTGGCGCTACAACGCCGCCCGCGATTGCCGAACCATCTACGACCTCAACGGCCTCAAGCTGCAGCACACCGTCGGCGTCTTCCATAAGGCCGACGATGACGCGGCGGAACAGGCGCGGCTGGTGCAGCACGCCTACCGGCTGATGTTCGGCGGCTGGGGAACCGGAGATCTGTCCGAGGCCGAGCGCTTCGACATGTCCGAAATCCTCGGTGGGATCCGGCGCGCCTATCAGCCGTCGCGCCGCAAGGCCGACGTGATCAACGAGACGATCACCCAACTAAGCGTGGCCAACGCCGCCATGCTCGGCGGCTTCCGCAACGCCATCCTTTCGCACGCGATCATCGCAGCGGGCGACATCAACCCGCCCGACGGCGAGACCTGGGACGCCCAGCTGGTCAGGGAAATCAGCCTGCGCATGGTGGCCACCGACCTGGTCAGCTCCGCCAGCTTCTTGGTCCACGTCATCCGGAACCTCGCTGGAGAACCCTTCGATCCAGCAGCGTTCGCCCTGGCCGCCTACGCAATCGCCCAGACGCAGGACAGCGAATGGCAGTCCTGCGAGACCGCACACGCCGACGATGACGCGACGGTCGAAGTCAGCTTGGAGGCGGCCCAATGAACGTCGTTCAACCCTGGGTCCAAGACCTTTCGCTCATGCAGCAGAGCGTGCTGCTGTCGGCCATTCGTGGCCCCGACGGATCGCCCAAGTACGGCAAGACCAAGCTGCTGGTTCGCTGGTTCCGGCGCTGCGTCTTGTTGGGCTCGTTCGAGCGCGCCGCCTTCGCCTCGCCGCACCAGCTGGGCGGCGGCTCCTTCACCGGCCCCAGCATCAGCTACAACGATATAGGCCTCCACTTCGAGAAGCAGCGTTGGGAGAGGTTCGAGGCCGAGCACGGCAGGAACTTGGATCTCTGGGTCGGAAAGCACCACGTCGATCTGGAAAAGCTCAGCGCAGCCGAACTAATCGACCTGTTCGATCGCGAGGATGGCGACTGGACGCCGTACATGGACCGCATCGTCGGCCAGTATCTGCGCGAGCTTGACGCCCTTCCGCACCACTTCCAGCTCCACCTCATGCACGCCGCCGAGATCCTCGGCTACAAGCATCCGGACCCGCGCACGCGCACCTGGTGGAACAAGACCTACCTGCGCCTCGTCCACGACATGCACCTTTGGCCCGAGACCGAAGACCAGCTTGACGCCCGCCTCGGCGACACCCGCGACGGCTGGCTGGCGCGCAACGATATCGCGACGGTGGATTAGGCCATGGGCAAGCGGATCATCATCGGCCTCCCAGGATACCTGACCGCCGCGGCGATGCTGGCTGCGGCCTCGTGCACCGACGGCATGTTCGTAAAGCCCGCCGACCTCGGCGGCTCAGTCATGCCGAAGCTGCCGCGCAGGGCGCCGGACCCGGCCATCGTCAACCGCAGAGGCAAGCTGCAGAAGTCGCGGGGCCGGCTATGAGCGGCGGCGTCCCCATCCCCGGCGTTGAAGGCTATGTCACGCCACGCCTCAGCTGGCCGCGCGAGGCTACGCCGACGACGCTTGAGCCCCGCTGGGCGGGCGAGTTCGTCAGCTTCGACGACTGGGTGAACTTCGCCACGAACCGCCTGGCCGGCACGGTCGATCCGCTAATGGGCGGACAGGTTGGGTCGGTCTGCGTCGATGCCTTTGGCCGTCGCTGCACCATGGGCGGCCACTTCCAGCGCGCCCGCGACGAAGGCGCATTTCCGGTGCGCTATTTCTTCGACTGCGCGCCCGCCCCGCCGAGGGAGCACAAGCCGTCGTCCGATGTCACAATCGGCCTGATCATGGCCGCCACTATCGTCATGCAAGGGCACGGCGAAGATACGATCGCCAGCGAGATCCTGACGGCCGCCGGCATCACCTCGACGTCCGCCGCGATCATGGCCGGCGCGGATCCGTACGACCTTGAAGCGCTGAAGTCGGTTTTCGCCGAGCTGGAGCGCAAGGAAGCCTTGGAGGCCGCGACCGCCGTTCGCGCGACCGCGCCATGACCCGGCTCGACCGCACCGCCATCGCTGTCTGGGCGACCATCATCCTGGCGGCGATCGCCGCAGGCGGAATGACCGCCGTGATCGGGATGCACAACCAGGTCAGCGCCGCATCAGATCGGGGAGGTCAGCCATGACGCCCGAAATCGACGCCGCAACTCGCGACGACATGCACCACGCCCTCGGCCGTCCAACCGACGAGCGGGTCGAACCCTACCGCAACCGGTTCGTCTGCGGCGCTGGCGGCAAGACCGCCCAGCGCTTCGAGGCGAGCGGCATGTGGACCTTGGAGGTGCTGATCAACGGCGGCCGCGAGGCCATCTATGGCGTCACCGACGAAGGCGTCGCGCTAGTCATGGCGGAGGTTCGGGCCGCGCGCCTGGCCAAGTTGGAGGACGAGCGGGCGGCCGGCATCCGGGATTGGACCGTTGAGCTTCGCTTCGGCTCGGAGCGGTTCACGTCGACCGTCCGCGCTAAGAGCCGCTCGGGCGCCCGATATCAGCTCTACCTCAAGCTCGCCGACGCCGGCTGGTACCACAGCTACCCCGATTTCATGAAGGCAAGCGTCAGCGCACGGGTCGCCCATGCCTGACCAACTTCCCACCGTCGCCCTGTCGATCCTCCAGCCCTGGGCGTGGCTGATCGTCAACGGCTACAAGGACATCGAAAACCGCAAGTGGCGCACCCACCGTCGCGGCCCGATTCTGATCCACACCGGCAAGGGCATTGACCAGGACGCGCATGCCGACATGCTCCGCGGCGTCCACCCCTGCTATGACTTGGGACACCTGCCCGCCGATGTACACGAGGCGTACCGGCAAACGTGGGAGGCGGGCCTAATCCGCCGTGGCGGCATTGTCGGACAGGCCACCATCACCGGCTGCGAGACCCAACATAGAAGCTGGTGGTTCTGCGGCCCGTTCGGCTTCACACTGACCGACGCCCTGCCGCTGCCATTCATGCCGCTGAGCGGCGCGAGAGGGTTCTTCCCGGCGACTTACACTCACGAGGCTGCGTGATGCCTCCCCGGATCGCGCCGCACCACATCCCAGGAACGCCTGAACATCAGTTGTCCAGCGCGCTCGATCGGGAAGTCCTCTACACACCCAAGCAACCGTGGCCGGACGAAGCTTACGTTCAGTGGGGCAATGGCATCATCCCAGCCAATCCGTTCTTTGAAGCATTTGTCGCGGATACCTTCCTGCGCGGCGATGCCGACACCATCGACGCCGCCGAGGAGAAGGCATTCGCCAAGTATCAGCGGTTCGTCGGGTGCGAACACGTCTGGAGCCGCACCAGTCGCAAGCGCGGCACCTATACGAACGGCGCCGGTTGGTGCGTGAAGTGCGATAGCTTCAAGAGCCGCGAATTCCCGCCGGTCGTAACCTTGGGATCAAAGCGGAAGCCGATCAGCAAGTCCGAGCTATTCCTGATCGAAGACGTCGACCCCGAGCTCGATGCGATCATGGACGCGAAGTACCCGCATGAGATCGCCCGCCGCCGCCAGGACAAGCGCGAGCTGACGATCCGCCGCCGCATCTTCGGCATCAGCGGGAACTACTTCTAATGGCGCGCCAACCCAAGCCCCGCCGCGCCGAGCAAGTCATGCTCACACCTGACCAGCACCGCCTGTGTCGCGCGCGCACAGCCTTTCTACTCTACGAGGTCAACCGACCCGACCAGGTGAAGCTGATCGACTTGCTGGCCAACGCCTATCACCAAGGCCTGGTTGATGCCGTCGAGACCATGGACAAGCGTGGCTGGATCCGACCGCCTGACAGCGCGCCAGCGCAGCAGGACGGCTGGGCATGACACCGCCGCCCGTCCACCAGGTCGACGAGCGCCCGCCGGCGACTGGCGGCCTTCACCCGGCGATCCTCCGGATCATCGAGGCCCTTGCCGTCGCCGACGTCGAACGCGACTATGACGCCGCCCAGAAGGCGGCCGACGGAGCCCTGTCATGACGTCCCGAGAGTTTCCCTACCGCCCAGATCTCTTTCAAGCTCCGCTAATGGAACTGGCGGTTGCTCCGGCCGGCGCGCCATGGGTCAACGCTCACCTCGAACCGTCAACCTTGCGTAAGAATGCCTGGTCATGGCGCGCAATGCTTACCGACGATCCCAACCATGACACCTACTTCAAGATCCGGTCAGGCCTAGTCGACGCCGAGGCCCGCGTGGCCGAAGCGCTCGACAACATGATCGTGATGGCAGTGGAGCAGGGCGCGGATCTCGCCGTCAGCGATTGGATCTATGACGACACGACCAAGACCCATCGTCGCGAGTTTGCTCTTCTCGGCCCCGGCGCATCACCGCCATTTTCGGCACCGTACCGGATCTACCAGACCTCGGCTGGTTGGCCTGACGGCCAGGACCCTCGCAAAATGACACGGAGCTTAGCGCGTTGAATATGACCATCCGCGATCTCTTCCACGCGCTTGGCCAATCACCGGCCTTCTATGCCATTGGCGATCTCCCGCTCTGGGCCGCCGTCTTGGCGCTCTTAGCGCTCAGCATCATCGCCGCCTACCTGCGAGGCCTCGGCGGCGCATTGGCTCGGGATATGCTCGCCCGCCGCAAGCCACGCCGGCTACTGAGCCGCCGTAGCGATCGTACCTGATCGTGCGCGTCGCCCTCTACGCCCGATATTCCGACGCCGTCCAGAACCCCGCGTCGATCGAAGACCAGCTCCGGATCCTGATCCGCCATTGCCAGGCGCGTGGCTGGACCGTGGTCGCGCACTATACCGATGCGGCGATCTCGGCCGACTTCGTCGTGACCCGGCCGGGCGCGCTGGCGCTGCTGGCCGCCGCCGATCGGCGCGAATTCGACCTGATCCTGGTCGAGCATCAGGACCGCCTGTTCCGCGACCTGGCCGACCATACGGCGGCGTTCAAGCGCCTGAACTATGTGGGCGTCGGCATCGCCACCCTGCGCACCGACCGGGTCACCAAGCTGGACGTCGCCTTCGAGGGGCTGATGTCCGAGATGTACCTCGACATCCTGTCGGCCAAGACCAAGCGCGGCCTGCACGCCAACGCCGAGGCCGGCAAGTCGACCGGCGGACGAACCTTCGGCTATCGCTCGTCGCCAGGCGGCAAGGTCGAGATCCACGCGGAAGAGGCCGACGTCGTGCGAACGGCGTTCGCGCGCTTCGCCGCCGGCGAGACAGGGATGGAGATCGCCCGCGACTTCAACGCCCAGGGTGTGCCCGGGCCCAGCGGCGGCGCCTGGACTTCGGCTGGCCTGACCGGATCGCGCCAGCGCGCCAACGGCGTCCTGCGTTGCGAGATGTATAACGGCGTGAAGGTCTGGAACCGCTTCAGCTACGCCAAGGATCCCGCCACCGGCCGCAAGATCCTGACCATGCGCCCCGAGGCCGAGTGGAAGCGCACGGCCGTGCCCGAGCTGGCCATCATCGATCCCGAGACTTGGGCGGCCGTCGAGGCGCGCTTCGCCGAGATCGGCAAGACCCGGCCGGCACAGCTGGCCGGGCGGGTCAATGCCGGCCTGTTCACCGGGCTTCTGAAATGCGGGTGCTGCGGCGCGAACATCATCTCGATTGATGCGCGGCGCATGAAGTGCAGCACGGCCAAGCACCGCGGCCCCGCCGCCTGCGACAACGGACGGGTCATGCGCCGCAATGAGATCGAACAGCGGATCCTGGACGGCCTGCGCAGCCAGTTGCTGACGCCCGAGGCGACGGCCGCTTACGTCCGCGCCTACCACGCCGCTTGGGCGGCCAAGGCTGGCCAGCGCCGCGATCGGCGCGGTCCGATCCAGAAACGCCTCGCCGAGGTCGAGCGGTCGATCACGCGCATCGTCGACGCTATCTGCAACGGCTCGGACACACCGGCGATGACCGCGCGCCTGAAGGACCTCGAGGCCGAGAAAGCGACCCTGACGGTCGACCTGCAGACCATCGGGCCCGACGAGCCAGTGCAGCTGCACCCCAGGGCCGCCGAACTCTACGCCAAGCGCGTCGAGGTCCTTCAGGCCCGCCTCGGCCAGATCGGCCCCAAGCCTACGTTCAAGGATCGCCAGCTGATGGACGCCGTCCGCGCGCTGGCCGATCGCATCACCCTGACGCCGATCTCCAAGGAGAAGTGGGCGCACGTGAAGATCGATGTCCAGGGCGACCTGGCGCAGTTCCTTCACCCGGTTACAGAACCCCCGTCCGTTGGGTTCCGATTGGTGGCTGGGGGCGGGATCGAACCGCCGACCTGTGGGTTATGAATCCACCGCTCTAACCATCTGAGCTACCCAGCCGCACCAGGAGGCGCGGCTTATAGGCGAGAACCGCGCGGGATATCAAGCGGGCGCCTACTCGGAAACGATCGCCGCCGTCGTCGCCCCCAGCGCCTTCACCGCATCGGCCGGGGCCAATCTGACCTGCAGCCCTCGCTGGCCGCCGTTGATGAAGACGTAGGGCTCGGCCAGGGCGGCTTCCTCCAGCACTGTCGGCAGGCGCTTCTTCTGGCCGAAGGGGCTGACCCCGCCGACCTTGTAGCCGGTGATCCGCTCGGCGTCGGGGACCGGGGCCATGGCGGCCGACTTGCCCTTCAGGGCGGCGGCCAGCTTCTTCATGCTGACCTCCTTGTCCGAAGGCAGGATGGCGCAGGCGGGCTTGCCGTCCAACATCACCACCAGGGTCTTCAGCACTCGGCGCGGATCCTCGCCCAGCGCCTCGGCGGCCTGCAGGCCCACGCGCTCCGAGCCGGGGTCGTATTCGTACGTATGCAGGTCGAAGGCGACGCCGGCCTTCGTCAGTGCGATCGTGGCGGGGGTGCTCTTGGACATGGTTGGCGTAGTACCCAAGTGCGCCAGGCGTTGGAATACGGAACTGCGGATGATCGATCGACGGACCCTTCTGCGGGGCGGACTTGGGCTCGGCGCGGCCGGCCTGCTGCCCAAGTGGGCGCTGGCCGACGCCGGCCGCTCGCCGGCGGCGCTGACGGGCGAGGACATCAAGCTCACCGTCGGCCACACCATGGCGACCATCGACGGTCGTTCGGGCCACGCCGTCACCGTCAACGGCTCGCTGCCCGGCCCGCTGATCCGGCTGAAGGAAGGCCAGCACGTCCGCATCGCGGTGACCAACGCCCTGGCCGACGAGGACACCTCGATCCACTGGCATGGCCTCCTGGTGCCGTTCCAGATGGACGGGGTGCCGGGCGTGGCCTTCCCGGGGATCAAGCCGGGCGAGACCTTCACCTACGACTTCCCGGTGCGCCAGGCCGGCACCTACTGGTGGCACAGCCATTCGGGCCTGCAGGAGCAGGTGGGCCTCTATGCCCCGATGATCATCGATCCGGCCGGCGAGGACCCGATCGCCTATGACCGCGAGCACGTGGTGGTACTGTCGGACTGGAGCTTCCTGCATCCGCACGAACTGTTCCGGAAGCTGAAGGTCAATGCCGGCCACTTTAACATGCAGAAGCAGACGGTCGCCGGCTTGCTGAAGGGCCAGGACCAGTCGCTGAAGGACCGCCTGGCCTGGGGCAAGATGCGGATGGACCCCACCGACGTCGCCGACGTCACGGGCTCGGTCTACACCTATCTGGTCAACGGCCACGGACCCGGCGAGGCCTGGACGGGCCTGTTCACGCCCGGCGAGCGGGTGCGCCTGCGGTTCATCAACGCCGCGGCCATGACCATCTTCAACGTCCGCATCCCCGGCCTGGCGCTGGAGGTGGTGGCGGTCGATGGCCAGCCGGTGTCGCCGGTCAGCGTCGACGAGTTCCAGATGGCTCCGGCCGAGACCTTCGACGTCATCGTGCGTCCCGTCGACGACCGCGCCTTCACCCTGGTGGCCGAGGCCTCGGATCGGTCGGGAATGGCGCGCGCGACCCTGGCGCCGCGCCTGGGGTTATCCGCGCCCGTCCCGCCGCTGCGCAAGCGTCCCCTGGCGACCATGAAGGACATGGGCATGGGGAACATGCATCACGGGATGGACATGCCCGGCACGGACATGTCGATGCGGGCCCAGAGCAACGCGCCGGACGTGCCGCTGACGCCGGGCGTCCAGACCATCTCGCCGATGCCGATGGACCGAATGGCCGAGCCGCCGCAAGGCCTGGAGGACGTCGGCCACAAGGTTCTGATCTACGCTCAGCTGGCCAACCTGCATGAGCCGGCGGACAAGCGTCCGCCCGAACGGACGATCGAGATCCACCTGACCGGCAACATGGAGCGCTTCATGTGGGCGTTCGACGGCGAGGCGTTCGGGCCGATCAAGAAGCCGATCGCCTTCCGCCGCGACGAGCGGGTCCGGGTGGTGCTGATCAACGACACCATGATGGCCCACCCGATCCACCTGCACGGCCACTTCTTCGAGCTGGTCAACGGCCAGGCGCGCCAGCCGCTCAAGCACACGGTCAATGTCGCGCCGGGCGGCAAGGTCGCCTTCGACCTGACGGCCAGCGAGCCGGGCGATTGGGCCTTCCACTGCCACCTGCTGCTGCACATGCACGCGGGGATGTTCAACGTCGTCACCGTGCGTCCGCTGGACGGGGAGGTCGCGTGATGCTGATCCTCGACCTCCAGCACGAGCAGCATCAGGCCGCCGACCCGCACGCCGGCCACGACATGGGAAGCATGAAGCCCGCCGCGGAGGCCAAGCCGCCACCGGTCCCGACCGGCCACGCCGCCGACCGCCTGTTCGATCCCAAGGCCATGGCCGCCGCCCGCGCCCAGCTGATGAAGGAGCACGGCGGCGGGACCTTCTGGACCGTCCGCGCCGACCAGCTGGAGTATCGCTCGCGCAAGGGCGCCGACGCCCAGGCGTTCGAGGGCGAGGCCTGGTGGGGCGACGACTACGGCAAGTGGGTGGTGAAGGCGCGCGGCGAGCGGGTTGACGGCGTCGGGTGGGAGAAGGGCGAGGCCGAGCTGCTGAAGGCCTGGCCGGTCGGGCCCTATTTCGATCTTCAGGCCGGAGTGCGCTACGACCTGGCGCCCAAGGGAAGAAGCTACGCGAGCGTCGGCTTCGAGGGCCTGGCGCCCTACTGGTTCGAGGTTCAGGGCGCGGCCTATCTGTCGGACCAGGGCGACGTCTCGGCGCGGGGCGAGGCGTCCTACGACCTGCGCCTGACCCAGAAGCTCATCCTGCAGCCGCGTGTCGAGGCCGACCTGGCCGAGGCCGGGGCCGCCAAGCTGGAGGGCGGCCTGCGGCTGCGCTACGAGATCACGCGGGAATTCGCGCCCTATGTCGGCTTGGTCCGCGAGCGGGCCTTCGGTCCGGCGGTGGTCGCCGGCGAGCGGACGGGGAGCACGGCGTTCGTGGTGGGCGTCAGGGCCTGGCGGTGACCCCCTATCGTTACGGATAGGTTGTCGCGCGCGTAAGTCTGGCCCAACATTCGTTTGAGCCCCCATCAGAGCGGGCCGAACGAGGGAGCCTGGCCTTATGTCGACCGCGATCGATTTCGACCGCATGCGGACCCTGGGCGACGTCGCCCGCTACCACGCGGAGGCCAGGCCCGACGCCGTGGCGTTCAGCTTCGAGGGGCGTGACACCACCTTCGCCCAGTTCGACCGCCAGACGAACCAGGTCGCCAACGCCCTGATCGCGGCGGGCCTGGGGACCGGCGACCGTGTCGCCTATGTCGGCAAGAACAGCGACGCCTATTTCCAGCTGCTGGTCGGGGCCGCCAAGGCCGGGGTGGTGACCACCCCGATCGGCTGGCGTCTGGCCGCGCTCGAGATCGCCTATATCGTCGGCGACAGCGAGGCCAAGCTGGTCTTCGTCGGGCCCGAACTGATCGCCCACGTCGAGGCGGTGGCCGCCGAGCTGACCCATCGACCTGTTGTCGTCGCGATGGAAGCTGAGGGCGCGGGCGACCACCAGACCTTCAAAACTTGGCGTGACGCCCAGCCCCGAACCGATCCGCACAAGCCGGTCGCGACCTCCGACATCGCCATTCAGCTCTACACCTCGGGCACGACGGGGCGGCCCAAGGGCGCGATGCTGACCCACGACAACCTCTTGGGCATGCGGCGCGAGGCCGCCAAGACCCCGCTGGCCTGGAACCAGTGGGGCCCTGACGACGTCAGCCTGGTGGCTATGCCGGTGGCCCATATCGGCGGCACCGGCTGGGGTCTGGTCGGGCTGATGAACGGCGCCAAGGGCGTGGTGGCGCGCGAGTTCGATCCGTTCAAGGTGCTCGACTTCATCGAGAAGGACCGGATCTCGAAGATGTTCATGGTGCCGGCGGCGCTGCAGATCGTGGTGCGCCAGCCCAGGGCCCGAGAGATCGACTATTCGCGCCTGTCGCACATCCTCTACGGCGCCGCGCCCATTCCGTTGGATCTGCTGCGCGAGTGCATGGAGGTGTTCGGTTGCGGCTTCGTCCAGCAGTACGGCATGACCGAGACGACCGGCACGGTGGTCTATCTGCCGCCGGAAGATCACGACCCGGCCGGCAACACGCGCATGCGGGCGGCGGGCCTGCCGATGCCGGGCGTCGAGATCAAGGTGATCGACGAGGCGGGGAACAGCCTGTCGGCCAACACCGTGGGCGAGATCGCCATCCGCTCGGCCTCGAACATGGCTGGCTACTGGAAGCTGGACGAGGCGACGGCCAAGACCGTCGACGCCGACGGCTGGCTGCGCACCGGCGACGCCGGCTACCTGGACGAGGACGGCTATCTGTTCATCCACGACCGGGTGAAGGACATGATCATCTCGGGCGGCGAGAACATCTATCCAGCCGAGGTCGAGAGCGCCGTCTATGGCCACCCGCACGTGGCCGAGGTGGCGGTGATCGGCGTCCCCGACGACAAGTGGGGTGAGGCCGTCAAGGCGGTGGTCGCGGCTAAGCCAGGCGTGACCCCGGACGCCGACGACATCATCGCCTTCGCCCGGACCCGGATCGCGCATTTCAAGGCGCCGAAGAGCGTGGACTTCGTGGCGGCGCTGCCGAGGAACGCGTCCGGCAAGATCCTGCGCCGCGAACTGCGGGCACCGTACTGGGAAGGGCGGGAGCGGCAGGTGAACTAGGCGGCCGGTGCAGCAGGCCCCCACCTGACCTCGCTGCGCGAGGTCGTCCGCCCCCGAAGGGGGCAGAAGGTGGCGACGTCCTGCTTCCCCCTCCGGGGGAGGAGGGCCGAAGGCCCGGAGGGGGCAAGTCCTATTCGATAAACGCCTCCACGACCTCCCGCGTCCCGACCATGAACGCGTCCGCCACCAGGGTCAGGGGCCGCACGTCCACTTCGGACCGGCCTTCGGCGATCAGCGTCGCGAACCGGTCGTAGAGTCCCGGATACTCGCGGTTCTCGCCGACCTCGACAGCCGTCCCGTCGATGGTCAGCTCGGCGCCGCCCAGCGACAGCTTCAGCACGCCGTCTTCGGTCCAGGCGGTGATGTCCCAGGTCTGCGGGCCGGTCTGCAGGAAGTCGAGGTCGGCGGTGATTGCCATCCCGCCCAGGGTGGTCATGTCGACATGGCCGGCGATCGGCGACTGGACGTTCTCGGGCACCTGCAGCTTGGCGTCAGTGACGAACACCTCAGCCGGCATGATCTCGGTCAGGATCGACAGGGCGTTGATGGCCGGGTCGAAGACGCCCATGCCGCCGGCCTGCCAGATCCAGGTCTGGCCGGGGTGCCAGCGGCGGACGTCCTCGCGCCATTCGATGGTCAGCTTGCGGACGTGGCGCGAAGCCAGCCAGGCCTTGGCCTGGGGCACGCCGGCGGCGAAGCGGGAATGCCAGCTGGTGAACAGCACGACGCCGTGTTCGCGGGCGACGGCGGCCAGTTCGGCGACCTCGCTGACCGTGGCGCCGGGCGGCTTCTCCAGGAACACGTGCTTGCCGGCGCGCAGGGCGGCCAGGGCCGTCTCGCGGCGGGCCTGGGGCGGGGTGCAGAGGGCGACGGCGTCCAGTTCCGGACCCTTGGCCAGCATTTCGTCGATGTCGTAGAAGACCGGGATCCCGCCCAGGTCGGGCAGGCTGCGGCTGGCGGCGGCGACCAGCTGAAAGCGCTTGTCCCCCGCGAGGGCGGGAATGTGCTGGTCATGGGCGATCTTGCCCACGCCGACGAGGCCGATCCGGATCACGCGTGTTTCCTCCATCGGCGTCTTTCCCAAGCGCGCCTTGGGGCCGAGCGGCCTAATTATATTATAAATGGCCAAGCGCAAGCGCGAGCCCAAAAAAAGGAGCGCCACCGAGGCGGCGCTCCGTCAAAGGGGAAGAGCGTAAAGGGCGGCGGGGCAGGGGTAGTCTGGACCCCGCCGGTCCCCCTACTTGCTTGCCGGCGAGACCGGCAGGCTTCGGGCCGCCAGGGTGACCTGGGCGGTGGTGGTCAGGGCCCGGGACGAGGCGCCCAGGGCGATGTCGTACTGGCCGGCCGCGATCGACCAGCCGTGAGCCTTCTCGTCCCAGGTGGCCAGCAGGCGCGGATCGACGCTGAGCGTCACGCGCTGGGTCGCGCCGGGGGCTAGGGAGACCTTCTTGAAGCCGGCCAGGCGCTTGGGGGCTTCCCAGCCACCAGCCTTCGGGCCGACGTAGACCTGCGGCACGTCCTTGCCGGCCCGAGCCCCAACGTTCTTGACGTCGAAGCTGACCGTGACCTTGTCGCCGGCCGCGCTGGCCGAGAGGTTCGAATAGGCGAACTTGGTGTAGGACAGGCCGTGGCCGAACGGGAACAGCGGCTCGATCTTCTTGAGGTCGTACCACTTGTAGCCGACGGCGGCGCCTTCGATGTCGTAGTTGGTGTCGAACAGCTCGCCCTCGGCCTTGCCGACCCCGTCCAGCGTCGGGCGCGGCAGGTCGGCCACGCTCTTGGGGAAGCTGACGGGCAGGCGGCCGGTCGCGTCGACCTCGCCGGTCAGGACGCGGGCGATGGCCTCGCCGCCGGCCGTGCCCGGATACCAGGCCTCGACCACGGCGCCGACCTTGTCCAGCCACGGCATGACCACCGGGCCGCCGGTCAGCAGCACCACGATGGTCTTCCTGTTGGCCGAGGCCACCGCGTCGATGGTGGCGTCCTGGTTCTTAGGCAGGTTCAGGTCCTTCACGTCCCAGGACTCGGTGGTCCACTGGTCGGCGAAGACCAGAGCCAGCTCGCTCTCGGCGGCCAGTTTCGCGGCGCGCGCGGGATCGGTCCCGTCGTCATAGACGACCTTGGCGTTCGGATAGCGGGCCTGCAGCGCCTTCAGCGGCGAGGACGGATAGTAGATCACCGGGCCGGGCCAGGTCGCCGGCTCCAGGCCCTTCACCGCGCGGCCGCCGACCGGATAGACCTGGGACGAGCCGCCGCCCGAGATCACGCCGGCGTCGGCGTGGCCGCCGATCACCGCGATGGTCTTGGCGGTCTTGGCCAGGGGCAGCAGGTCGCCGTCGTTCTTGAGCAGAACAATGCCTTCCTCGGCGTCGGCCTGAGTGATCTTGGCGTGGGCGGCCAGGGTCGCGGCCGGCAGGTCCACCGGGCCGGGGCTGGCGACCGGATGATCCACAAGGCCGCTGGCGAACATGGCGCGCAGCACGCGGCGGGCCATGTCGTCGATACGCGCCTGGCTGACCTTGCCCGAAGCCAGATCGGCCTTCAGCGGCGCGCCGAAGAACGGCTGTTTATCGAAGGCCTCGCCGGCCGATTCCTGGTCGAGGCCGGCATTGGCGGCCTTGGCCGACGAGTGGTCGGCGCCCCAGTCCGACATCACGTAGCCCTTGTAGCCCCAGTCCTTCTTGAGGACGGTGTTCAACAGCCAGTCGTTCTCGCAGGCATAGGTCCCATTGACGCGATTGTAGGCGCACATCACCGAGTGCGGGTCCGACTGCTCGATGGCGAACTGAAAGGCCAGCAGGTCCGAGGTGCGGGCCGCCGCGTCGCCGATGTTGCTGCTGACCACGAAGCGGCCGGTCTCCTGGCCGTTCAGGGCGTAGTGCTTGATCGTCGAGATGATGTTGTTGGACTGGATGCCCTTGATCTGGGCGGCGACCATCGCGCCGGCCAGCCAGGGATCCTCGCCGCTATATTCGAAGTTGCGGCCGTTGCGCGGCTCGCGCACCAGGTTCACGCCGCCGGCCAGCTGGACGTTGAAGCCCGAGTCGCGGGCCTCCTTGCCGATCATCGCGCCGCCCTTGAAGGCCAGTTCGGGGTTCCAGGTCGCGGTGGTGGCCATGCCCGAGGGCAGGGCGGTGCGCGCCCGCAGGTCCTGGTGGCTGCCTTGCGTGGCGACGCCGACGCCGGCGTCGGTCTGGTACTGGCCGGGGATGCCCAGGCGCGGCACGCCCGCGACGTAGCCGGCCGAGGCGTCCAGCGAGTCCGGATGGCGCGTGTACCTCGGCTTCATGTCCGAACCGAAGTAGCCGAAGATGACCGTGAACTTCTCGTCGTTGGTCATCGCCTTCAGCACCAGGTCGGCGCGCTGGTCGGCGGAGAGCTTGGCGTTCAGCCACGGATGGGCGGGCTTGGTCGCGGCCGGTTTCTTGGCGGCCTGCGCCAGGGCCGGGGCGACGGTCAGCGCGGAAGCCGAGGCGCCGATCAGCAGGGCGAGCGACAGGCCCCGCCAGGTCGTTCCAGTCATGTTTCCTCCGTGGTCTTGTTCTTCAGCCCCCGCGCGGCTTCGGACCGCGTCGGGGGAGGGGTCTTAAGGTCGTCTCCGGGGCGGCGCGCCGCTCCGGGCTGGACCCGTGGACTCGCGCACCACCAGGCTGTGCTGCGCGAGGAAGGGGGTGTTGGTCTTGCCGGCGCCCTCGTTGGCGCTCCAGGCGGCGAAGGTCTGCATCGCGCGCAGGGCCATCTGCTCGAACGGCTGGCGGATGGTGGTCAGGGTCGGCCAGATGACGCCGGCGATCGGGGCGTCGTCGAAGCCGACCACCGAGATGTCGTCGGGGATCCGCAGGCCCCGGCGCTGGGCCTCCATGCAGGTGGCGGCGGCCATGTCGTCGTTGGCGGCGAAGATGGCGGTCGGCGGCTCGTCGATGTCCAGCAGCGTCTGGGCCGCGTCGAGGCCGGTCTTGAAGGTGAACTCGCCCTGCACGATCAGCTCGGGCGACGGACGCGGCAGGCCGCGCGCGGCGTAGGCCTCGAAGAAGCCGTTGCGGCGGTGGGTGCTGGCGGCGTGGTCCGGATGGCCGGCGATGTGGCCGATGCGGGTGTGGCCCAGCGAGAACAGGTGCTCGACCACCTCGCGGGCGGCGGCGCGATCGTCCATGCCGATGGCCGGGAACTGCGGATCGGGCGTGGTGGGCGTGATCAGCACGCAGCGCACCTCGAGCTCGCGCATCAGCTCCTTCATCGGACCGAAGTCGCATTCGGGCGGCAGCAGGATCATCTCGCGGATGCCCCCGTCGCGGACGAAGGCGCGGACGCGGTCGGCCCAGCCGGGGATCGGCCCTTCGCTGAGATCGACCGACAGGTGGCGGCCGGTCTCGACGCAGGCCAGCAGCAGGGCGTGGTGGACGCGGGTGTGATAGCCGCCGGACGGGTCGCCCATCAGCACGCCGACCGAGCCGGAGCCTTGCGAGCGCAGGCTGCGGGCCACGGCGCTGGGCTGGTAGCCGAGGTCGTTCATGGCCGCGCGGACGCGATCGCGCGTCTTGGCGCTGACGCTGTCGTGATCGTTGAGAACGCGGGAGACGGTCTTGGGCGAAACGCCCGCCCGTTCGGCCACGTCGTTGATCGTCGTCATCGGTCCCCGCACCCGCTCAACCGCCAAGCTTGCCGGCGCACCCCATCAGCGAAAGGCGGCGCCCGCAAGGCGGCGAACGCCTGAAGGCATAGTCCATGTTGTCCTGACTGTCATGTCCTCAGGACATAAATGGGTCAGAAAATATCGCTTATCGGGACAATTTAGGGACATTTTCGGAGCCGGAATCGCGTGTTTCCTGAGCTCAGAATATCCACCTACGGTGACCGCGATACATTGTGGAGATCGTGCGAAGAGACCGGTACCATTTCTAAAAAAATCAATAAAAACAATGCAAAAGCGATCCGTTGCCTGCGCGCGAGGCGAGAGTTTGGGTCTTTCGGGCGCGCCAGGGGTTGAGTTTTGGGGCGCCGGAAGCCCTCGCGGTCCAGAAATGACAACGTTGACATTATTGTTGACTTGGCCGGGACATTTGACGAATGTGACGGCGTTCGATGAAGGCTGCGGGGCTGGAATCGGATGTCCAGGCGCCGGGGCCGCCGAAGGATTTGGACAGTCGCTGGACAGGCGGCCGGACAAAGCCAGCAAAGCCTCGACCGTTCCTTGACGACCGCCGGCAAGAGCGGCGGCACGGGGTGCGGACGGCAGGCCAATAAGAACGACTATTTGGGGAGCGAGGAATTGTCACAGGAAGCAAGGAAAGCCGTGCTCAAGCGCGGCCTGACGCTGGCGCTGGTCGCCGGCGCGTCGCAACTGGCCCTGGCCAGCGGGGCCTTCGCCCAGGACGGCGGTAGCGACTCCGCCCAGGTCGAGGAAATCGTCGTCACCGGGATCCGGGGCTCGCAGCTGAAGTCGGTCGACATCAAGCGCAAGCAGACCGCCATGGTCGACGCCATCTCGGCCGAGGACATCGGCAAGCTGCCGGACATCACCATCGCCGACTCGCTGCAGCGCATCTCCGGCGTGCAGATTCAGCGCGACGCCGGCGAAGGCAAGACCGTCAACATCCGCGGCTTGGCCCAGGTCATCACCCTGCTGAACGGCGAACAGTATCTCAGCGCCGGCAACATGGGCTCGGCCCAGCCGAACCTGCTGGACGTGCCCTCGCAGCTGATGAACCAGGTGCTGGTCTACAAGTCGACCGACCCGCGCAACGCGCTGTCGGGCATCTCGGGCACGCTGGACCTGCGCACGCGTCGACCGTTCCAGTTCGCCGACGGCTTCAGCATGGCTGGCGGGCTGGAAGGCCAGCGCGGCGACCGCACCAAGGAGAACGACTACCTCCTGAACGGTCTGGTCAACTGGCGTAACGACAATGTCGGCCTGATGATCTCGGCCACCGGCAGCAAGTCGAACCTGGGTAATAACTCTTCGGGCGTCGTCGGCCTGTCGGGCAACAACGACTGGGGCGGCGCGGCGGCCAACAACTGGGTCTCGCCGCACGGCTACGAAAGCTTCAACCGCGTCGTCGAGCGCAAGCGCCTGGGCGTGAACGCCTCGTTCGAAGCGCACATCGGCGAAGGCTTCACCCTGATCGCCGAGGGCTTCTACGCCAAGCTGGACGAGTACAACCGCGGCGCCGGCATCAACATCTCCAACCGCTGGGACGGCGGCGCCTTCGGCGTCTGGAACCAGCCCACCGTATTCCAGAACGCCGGGGTGGTGAACCCGTCGAACGGCCGTCCGTGGGTCGCCGTCGACGAGTACGACATCGACGCCTGGTGGGTGAACTCGTTCACCGTCAACCGAACGACCAAGTCGACCTCGAAGAACTACAACCTTGAGCTCAACTACGACAACGGCGGCAAGTTCACCTTCGAGGCCCGCGCCATCCGCGCCGACGGCCACCGTCTCAGCATGAACGGCCAGGTGCAGGGCGACCTCAGCAACTGGCAGTACGGGCCGGGCCGCTTCAACCTGTTCCGCGACGCCAACGACCGCACCCGCGGACCGTTCTATCCGAAGGGGATCTGCGACCAGTATCCGGCCGCGCAACGCTCGAACGCCGTCGTCGGCAGCGCCGGCGGCTGTTATCTGAACCCGAACCCGCTGGGCTACGGCCAGAACCCGCAACTGCACTACAACATCAGCGGCGACCATCCGGTGTGGAGCGGCTTCGACCGTCCGATCAGCGGCGGCCTGGGCGCGGGCAAGTCGCTCAAGGACTACATGGCCAACAAGGACAGCTACGCCGTCGCGGCGTTCTCGTCCGAGGGCAACAACGAAGTCGACTCGGACATGAACGTGTTCCGCGCCGACGGCCACTACAAGTTCGACGAGAAGCTGCTGGGCTTCATCACCAAGGTCGACGGCGGGGTGCGCTTCAGCGACCGCTCGGTCAGCGTCGAGCAGTTCCACCTGTTCTCCAGCTTCTACGGCGGCACGCCGGGCGCGGTGCAGATGGACGGCTCGCCGGTGCCGGCCTCAGGCTGCGAGGCCCAGTGGAAGGCCATCGACGTCGTGATGAACCAGGCCCAGTGCCAGGCGGGCGAGTTCGTGCCCGATCCGATCTCGGGCCTGCCGGTGTTCCAAGGTTATACGGTCAACCGGCCGACCAAGCTGTCGACCTATAACAACGTCATCTGGGTCGACGACCTGGGCGGCGTCACCTCGGGCATCCCTGGCTTCTGGACCGTCGACCCGCGCGACTTCGACAATGTCGAGGCCTTCCACAAGAAGGTGTTCGGCGGCGCGATCCGCGTCACGGTCCCGGGCCAGACCTACGACGTGACCCTGAAGGAGGAGAGCGCCTATGGCGCGGCCAACTTCGAGATCGGGGCGCTGCACGGGGATGTCGGTCTGCACGTGATCCAGACCGAACTGACCGTGAAGCAGAACCTGACCGGCGACACCCGTAGCTATGGCGACACCAACGCCGACGCGGGCGACCAGGTCACCAAGCGCAAGTACACCGACTGGCTGCCGTCGGTGAACGCGGTCTACGACGTCAACGAGCACATCAAGCTGCGCGCCGCCTACGCCAAGACCATGCAGCCGCTGGACCTGGGCAGCTATGGCGGCGGCCTGAAGATCAACACCGCTGATTGCGGCTGCGCACAGAATATCCGCATCGTCACCAGCGCCAACGCCGACGGCAACCCGAACCTGAATCCATGGCGGGCCTCGAACTTCGACGTCGCCGCCGAGTACTATTTCGGCTCGGCCTCGATGCTGAACATCTCGGCCTTCAAGATGAAGATCGACAGCTTCGTCACCGGCGGCCAAACGACCGGCCGCTTCCCCGACCAAGATGGCGTCATCCGCCGCACGGTCAACGTCTCCCTCCCGATCCAGGGCGACGGCGGTTCGGTCAAGGGCCTGGAAGTCGGCGCTAAGCTGGCCTTCAGCGACATCATCCCGGACATGGGCCTGCTGTCGAACTTCGGCGTTGACACCAACTACACCTACTCGCCCAGCCACGAGAGCCGCCTGGACCTGGAGAAGAAGGAGATCCCGTTCTTCGACAACTCCAAGCACCAGTTCAACCTGATCGGCTGGTACCAGGACGACAAGCTGCAGGCCCGCGTGGCCTACAACTACCGCACCGCGCGCCTGTCCGGCACGATGGGCGGCGGCACGGACAGCAACAACGTCTCCTACGTGATCCCGATCATGCAGAAGGCCACGGGCTATGTGGACGTGAACGTCAGCTACAACGTCCGCGACAACGTCACGGTCTACTTCAACGGGTCGAACGTCACCGGCGAGATCGAGGATTACTACCTGCGCTTCGCCAAGGGTAAGACCCAGTACGCCAACCAGAACGAGTTCGAGCCCCGCTATACGCTGGGCGTCCGGGCTCGCTGGTAGCCAATCCCTCTCCTCCTGCGGCCGCCGTGGAGTTCCACGGCGGCCATCTTTTCTGGGGGCGGGACCTGTCGGGCGCGGCGCCGAGCCGTTAGCCTGGACCAACCGGACGCCAGATCCGGGATGTGAAGACCTCTTGGGGAGCGGTCCGATGCAGGACAACAGGATCCGCAAGCTCGTGATCGTCGGCGGTGGGACCGCCGGCTGGATGGCGGCCGCGGCGCTGCGCCGGCACTTCCAGGGCGGTCCTCTGGAGATCACCCTGGTCGAGAGCTCCGAGATCGGCACGATCGGGGTGGGCGAGGCGACCATCCCCACCATCCGTGGCTTCTACCAGCAGCTGGGGCTGAGCGACATCGAGGTGATGCAGGCCACCCAGGCGACCTGCAAGCTGGGCATCCGCTTCAACGGCTGGACCCGAGAGGGCCAGTCTTTCATCCATCCGTTCGGCCTGTTCGGCCAGGACCTGCGAGGCGTCCCGTTCCATCACTATTGGCGCAAGCTGGCGCAGGCGGGCGAGCCGACCGACCTTCAGGACTACTCGCTGGGCGCGTCCCTGGCGGCCGCAGGCAAGTTCATGGCCCCGCCGCGCAACCCGACCTCCAGCCTTGGGATCTTCGATTGGGCCCTGCATTTCGACGCGGGGCTGTTCGCCCAGCTGATGCGCCGGGTGGCCGAGGACAACGGCGTGCGCCGGATCGACGCCAGGGTCACCCAGGTCAACCTGCGCCCCGAGGACGGCTTCGTCGCCTCGCTGGATCTGCACACCGGCGAGACGGTCGAGGGCGACCTCTTCATCGACTGCTCGGGCTTCCGGGGTCTCCTGATCGAGGAGGCCCTTGGGACCGGTTACGAGCCCTGGAACGACATGCTGTTCTGCGACCGCGCCTACGCCGTGCAGAGCGAGGGTGTCGGTGATCCGGCGCCCTACACGGACGTCACCGCCCACAGCGCGGGCTGGCGCTGGCGCATCCCGCTGCAGCACCGCTACGGCAACGGCTATGTCTACTCCTCGCGCCATATCAGCGACGAGGCCGCCCTGGCCGAGCTGAAGGCGGCCGTGCCCGATCCGTTGCTGTTCGAGCCGCGCCAGATCCGCTTCAACCCCGGCCGCCGCAAGCGGGTGTGGAACAAGAACGTCATCGCCCTGGGTCTGGCGTCAGGCTTCCTGGAGCCGCTGGAAAGCACCTCGATCGCCCTGATCGAGACGGGCATCGACAAGATCAAGGCGCTGTTCCCGGACCGCGACTTCGCGCCCGAACTGATCGACGAGTTCAACGACTGGTCGCGGCGCGAGATGGAGCGGGTGCGCGACTTCATCATCCTGCACTACTGGGCCAACAAGAGAGGCGACGCGGCCTTCTGGCGCGACTGCAACGCCATCACCCTGCCCGACACGCTCCAGCGCAAGGTGGACCTGTTCCGCCAGCGAGGCCACTTCGTCCGCTACCGCTGGGAGATGTTCCAGCCGGCCAGCTGGATGGCGATCTACGCCGGCTTCGAACTGCTGCCCGACATGGTCGACCCGGCGCTGGACGGCGTCGATCCCAAGTCACTCAGCGCGCCCCTGGCCGAAATGCGCAAGGCCATTCGCGAGGTGGTGGCTTCGGCCCCGCCGCACGGCGCCTTTCTCGAACAGTACTGCCGTCCGGCCGCCATGGCCGCGCAGTAGGAATTGCGATCATGACCACGACCAATCCCAACGCCATCAAGAAGATCGTCATCGTCGGCGGCGGCTCGGCCGGCTGGATCTCGGCGGCGATGCTCAGCCACTACTTCCAGAAGGGGGCTGCCCAAGGGGGCTGCGACGTCGAGCTGATCGAGTCCGAGGAGATTGGCACCATCGGGGTCGGCGAGTCGACGATCCCGCCGTTCCTGCAGCTGATCGCCAGCCTCGGCGTCGACGAGCGCGAATTCATCCAGGCCACCCAGGCCAGCTTCAAGCTGGGCATCCGCTTCGAGGACTGGAAGGTCAAGGACGAGCACTACTACCATCCGTTCGGCGCCATCGGCGGCCCGATCGGCCCGCACGAATTCTATCAGTGCTGGCTGCGCGCCAAGGCCAACGGCCACCCGTCGAATCTGCAGGACTTCGCGCCCGGCACGGTGATGGCCGACCAGTGGAAGTTCATGCTGCCGTTCAAGGCGCAGCGGACGCTGATCGCCGGCGCCAGCTACGCCCTGCACATCGACGCGCGACTGATCGCCAAGTTCCTGCGCGACTTCGCCGAGACGCGCGGCGTCAAGCGCACCGAGGGCATCGTCACCGACGTGGTCACCCGCCCCGACGGCGGCGTCCAGAAGGTGATCCTGAAGGACGGCCGCGAGGTCGCGGGCGACCTGTTCATCGACTGCTCCGGCCTCCGCGCCCTGCTGATCGGCAAGGCGCTGGAGACGCCCTATGTCGACTGGGCGGACATGCTGCTGTGCGACCGGGCGGTGGTGGTGCAGACCCAGAACGTCGGTGACCCCCACCCCTACACCCTGTCGCGGGCCGAGGACGCCGGCTGGCGCTGGCGCATCCCGCTGCAGCACCGGGCGGGCAACGGCTATGTGTTCTGCTCCAGGTTCCTCAGCGACGACGAGGCCCGCGCCACCCTGGTGAAGAACCTGGAAGGCGAGGCGCTGATGAACCCGATGTTCATCCCGTTCAAGACGGGCATGCGCCAGCAGCTCTGGAACAAGAACGTGGTGGCCGTCGGCCTGGCGGGAGGCTTCATCGAGCCGCTGGAATCGACGGCCCTGCACCTGATCTATCGCGGCATGGACTTCCTGCTGCGGTTCTTCCCGGACCGCGACTGCGACCCGGCGTTGGCGGCCGAATACAATCGCCGCATGACCGCCGACTACGAAGAGATCCGCGATTTCATCGTGCTGCACTACTGCACCAGCCAGCGCGACGACACGCCGTTCTGGAGAGCGGTCCGCGAGGCCCCGATCCCCGACAGCCTGCGCGAGCGGATCGAGCTCTTCAAGGCGCACGGCGCGCTGCGCGAGGGCGTCGACCAGATGTTCCGCGACCCGTCCTGGCAGTCGGTGATGGAGGGCATGGGCGTGCGCCCGCGCCGCTACCAGCAGCTGGCCGACACTGTGCCCTACGAGGTGATCGCCCAGACCCTGGACCAGTCCGCGCCGATGCTGGCCAGCCAGGTCGCGGGCCTGCCCAGCCACGGCCAGTTCCTGGCCCAGAACTGTCCGGCGCCGCCCCCGGAAGCGGTGACGGCGCCCTTCAAGACGGTGGCCTAACCCAGCACCGCCGCCGCCTCGTCCAGGCCGCGCTTGCGGGCGGCGTCGGCGGGGGTGTCGTCCTTGCCGTTGCGCGCGCGTGGATCCGCCCCGCGCGCCAGCAGCAGGCGGGCGACCGCCACGGCGTCGTCCTCGTCGTCGGGCAGGCAGAACAGCACCGTCGGCGCGTCGCCGGGCAGAACCTCGCTTATCCGCTGGGGCTCGGCGTCCAGCACGGCGGCCAGGCGGTCCAGCCGCGCCTGGCTGGCCAAGGCGCGGACGTCGCGACTGATCGGGGCCAGGCGATCGGCCAGATGGGGCTGGCCCAGCACGACCGCCCAACTGAGCGGCGTGCCGCCCCAGCGCCGCTCGCGCGCGTCGACGTCGGCGCCGGCCGCCAGCAGATGCTCGACCGCTTCCAGCGAGCCGGACTGCACGGCGCGATGCAGGGGCGTGATCCCTTGGTGGTCGCCGGCGCCGACATCGACGCCCAAGGCCAGCAGCAGGGCCACGGCCGGGGCGTTGCCGTGCTCGGCGGCGGACAGCAGGGGCCGGGGCGAACGGATCACCTCGGGCCGGGCGGCGACCAGGGCGCGGGCTCCAGCCTCATCGCCGCGCGCCGCCAGGGCCTGAAGCGCGTCGACACCGTTCAGGGCGACCGGCGTCGCGCCGTGGGCTTCCAGCAGGTCGGCCATCGCCGTGAAGCCCGACAGCCGGGCGACCGCCAGGACGGGCCGCTTCTCGTAGGCGTGCGGCGTGTCGGCGTCGGCTCCGCGTTCCAGCAGCCATTGGGCGCGCAGCAGGTGGTTCTGGCCGACCGCGTTGCCCAGCAGATAGTTCAGCGTCGAGCAGCCCAGGTGCTCACCCAGCCGTCCGGGGCCCTTCACGCGCCATTCGTCGAGCTTTCCGGCGACCTCGGCCTGACGCCACAGCAGCTCGTACCAGTGGGTGTCGTGGCCGACGATCGAGACGTTGTACAGCGACTGGGAGTCGTAGGCCTCGGCCCCGGCCTCGACCAGCAGGGCGACCAAGGCCTCGGCCTGCGGATGGCTGGGCTTGGCGCCTTCGCCCAGGCCGATGGCGCCGGTCAGCACCTTGAACGGCGTCTCCCAGTCGTCCGTGAAGCCGAAGTTCGGGTCCGATCCGGCCTCCAGCAGGCGACGGGCGATCGCCAGGCCGTTGGCGTCATCCAGGCGGCCGTAGGTGACATGGGCCAGGGCGGTCCAGCCGCGCACCGGATCGACGCGTCGGACGGCCTGCGGATCGCGGGCCAGATGTCGTTCGACGGTTTCCAGATCGCCGGCCGCCGCCGCCGTGAACAGGCTGTCGCGCGCCAGGTCTGGATAGCGCTTGAGGATCCGCCGGGCGATGGCCGGCTGGCCGTCCCAACCGTGGCGCAGGATCTGTTCGATCCTTTGGCCGCGCGTCTGGCGTTCGATGGCCAGGTCGTCGAGGGCGGCCTTCAGGGCGATCCAGCTCTCCTGTCCGTACTCCAGGGCCAGGGCGTGCTGGACGTCGCGCAGACCAGGTTCGGTCGGGGCCTTGGGCCAGGCGACCGACAGCCGCGATCGGGCGGCGGGATCGCCGGCGCGCAGGGCTTTCAGCCACCGCTTGGCGTCCTTGCGCAGGGTCTCGAGTTCAGTTTTGGGCGTGAGCGCGCGGCTCATGGCAAACCTTCCTTCCCATGGCCGAGCGTCCGCTTACGAAGGGCCGGAAGAAGGCTCGTAAGACCAAGAAGGTTGAGCTGGATGGGAGTATTCTCCCTTGCCGCGGACAGGTGGCGCTCCAGAAGCGCGCTGGGGTCATCAAAAGCCCAGCGCGCCCGGTCCGTCAACTGGCGGCTAGACCCGCTTCATCGAGAGGATCTTCACGGGCGGGTTCAGGATCTGGCCCTTCATCGACGGGACGTTGGTCGGACCGTCGGTGCGGCCGGCCAGGATCTTCCTGACGACGTCCATGCCCTGGACCACGTAGCCGAACACCGCGTAGCCCTGGGCCGCGTCGGACTTGCCCGGCTTGGCGTCCAGATAGGGCTGGGGGCTGGCGCAGATGAAGAAATCGGCCGTGGCCGACCCCGGCGCGTCGCGGCCCATCGAGACGGCGCCGGTGGTGTGCTTGAGGCCGGTCTTCAGCGTGCTCTCGTGGGCGATCGGCGGGGCGCGGCGGGAATAGGGCTTGGGCTGGCCCTGGATCGAACCCGCGCCCGGCGCGCCCTTGGCCCGGTTGGCGCGGAAGAACTGCCCGCCGTCGAAGCGATGCCGGTCGACATAGGCCAGGAAGTTGGCCGCCGTGATCGGGGCCTTCTTGTCCTCCAGCTCGACGACGATGGTCCCCTTGTCGGTCTCGATAGCCACGCGCGGCTTACCGGCGGCCAGGGCCGGAGAGGCCGCCCCCATGAACGCGGGGAGCGCGGCCAGGGCGCCGATCAGGGCGCGGCGGGCGATCTTGGAAACGGTCATGGCGGCTCCTGGTCTGGTCGGGCCGTTATGGCGCCTCGCCGCCGCGCCCGACAAGGTTGACGTCGCGTCCCCGGGCGTCGCGGGGGCGTGCAGGCTTCCCCAGGAAAAAGTGACCGCTACAGATTTCCTCGGTCGCAATAGTCGCGTTCGTCGAGTTAGGGTCTGCCGACTGGCGACCGCGGGGGACACGCGGCGTGTTTGAGGGAAGGGACTAAGCGTATGGGGGCTGATAGCCAAGCCGCGCCCGGCCAGATGAAGGCGGGGAAGGGGCGCGACGCGCTGGTGATCGGAGCATCGTCGCTCGGCACCGTGTTCGAGTGGTACGACTTCTATCTCTACGGCTCGCTGGCCGTGATCATCACGGGCCACTTCTTCTCGGGCGTCAACGAGACGACCGGCTTCATCCTGGCGCTGCTGGCCTTCGCCGCCGGCTTCGCGATCCGGCCGCTGGGCGCGGTGATCTTCGGGCGCCTGGGCGACATCTGGGGCCGCAAGAACACCTTCCTAATCACCATGCTGCTGATGGGGATCTCGACCTTCGTCGTCGGCCTGCTGCCATCCTACGCCCAGATCGGCGTCGTCGCGCCGATCGCCCTGATCGTCATGCGCTTGGTGCAGGGCCTGGCCCTGGGCGGCGAGTATGGCGGCGCGGCGACCTATGTCGCGGAACACGCGCCCGAGGGGCGTCGCGGCTTCTACACCAGCTGGATCCAGACCACGGCGACGGTGGGCCTGTTCCTGTCGCTGCTGGTCATACTGGCGACCCGCACCTGGCTGGGCGAGGAGACCTTCAAGACCTGGGGCTGGCGCATCCCGTTCCTGGTCTCGCTGCTGCTGCTGGGCGTATCGCTGTGGATCCGCCTGAAGCTGCACGAGAGCCCGACCTTCCAGAAGATGATCGCCGAGGGCAAGGGCACCAAGAAGCCGCTGGCCGAGGCCTTCGGCGACTGGAAGAACCTCAGGATCGTGCTGCTGTCGCTGGTCGGCCTGACCATGGGCCAGGCGGTGGTCTGGTACACCGGCCAGTTCTACGCTCAGTTCTTCCTCGAGAAGACGCTGAAACTGGACGGCGCCTTGGCTAATACGCTGATCGCCACCAGCCTGCTGATCGGCACGCCGTTCTTCGTGTTCTTCGGCTGGCTCTCGGACAAGATCGGCCGCAAGTGGATCATCATCGTCGGCTGCGTGCTGGCGGCCGCCACCTATTTCCCGATCTTCAAGGGCATCACGACCTACGCTAACCCGGCGCTGGCCCACGCCGAGGCTTCGGCGCCCGTCGTGGTCTCGGCCGATCCGGCCACCTGCGCCTTCCAGTTCGACCCCGTCGGCAAGGCCAAGTTCAACACGCCTTGCGACGTGGCCAAGGCCTATCTGGCCAAGGCCGGCGTCAGCTACAGCACCCACGACGCTTCGGCCGGCGCGGCGACCTCGGTCCAGGTGGGGGGCGTGACGCTCGAGGGTTTTGACGCCAAGGGCGCGACCGGCAAGGCCTTCGCAGACGGTCGCAAGGCCTGGGAGGCCGACCTGGGCGCCCAGCTGAAGGCCGCCGGCTATCCGGCCAAGGCCGACCCGGCCCTGGTGAACAAGCCCGCCGTGATCGGCCTGCTGGCCCTGCTGGTGCTCTATGTGACCATGGTCTACGGCCCGATCGCGGCCATGCTGGTCGAGCTGTTCCCGACCCGGATCCGCTACACGGCCATGTCGCTGCCCTATCACATCGGCAACGGCTGGTTCGGCGGCTTCCTGCCCACGACGGCCTTCGCCATCGTGGCCGCCACCGGGAACATCTATTCGGGTCTCTGGTATCCGGTGATCATCGCCGCGGTGACCGCTGTTATCGGTGGTCTGTTCCTGAAGGATACGCGGCACAACGCGATCGAAGACTAGGCATTCGACCCTCCGCGACCCGGTGACGATGGCGTCACCGGGTTGCCTTCCCGGCGCTAATCCGATTGGTTGCGCGCCGAGGGGAGCGTTGATGGCTCAAGACGACGAAGACAGGCGCGCCTGGTTTCGGCGGGAAATCCTGCCGCTGGAGCCGGACCTGCTGGCCTATGCGCGGCGGTTCTGCCGTGACGGACAGACCGATCCCGAGGACCTGGTCCACGAGACGTTCGCGCGCGCCATCGCCTGCAAGACCTGGCGCGAAATCGGCAATCCGGGCGCCTTCGCCACCCGCATCCTGCGCAACTGCGCCCTGGACGCGCTGCGCCGCCGCAAGGTGCTGACCATCACCGCCGTCGCCGACTTCGAGCGCATCGATCCGATCGACGAGACGCCCGGCGCCCAGATGCTGCTCGAATCACGTGAGGAACTGCGCGCCTTGGCCGACGCGATCGCGGAACTGCCCGCGCAGTGCCGCCGCGTCTTCACGTTGAGAAAAGTTTACAGCCTCTCGCCCGACGAGATAGCGGTTAGGCTCGGCCTCTCCGTCTCTACTGTTGAGAAGCACTTGGTGAAGGGCCTCCGGTACTGTTCCGACAAGCTGGGACGTCGTATCGGGCGCAAGAGTAAGGTCGACGAAGGACGCTCATGGAGCGCGAGACGGGATCACGACGCGAAGCGGTGAGGCAGGCGGCCGCCCTCTGGGTGGTCAGGCTTGACGACGCTTCGTGTTCCGCCGCCGATCGCGCCGCCTTCGAGGCCTGGCGCGACGAAAGCCACGAACACGAAGCCGCCTTCGAACGCGAAGCCGCCGCCTGGCAGCGGCTGGATCGTCTGCGCGCCATGCGGCCGGGCGTGGAGCGGCCGGACCGCGACCTGTTGGCGCCCGAGCGCCGCCTGACCCTGCCTGGCTTCAGCCGCTCGCCCTGGGCGCGGGGCATGGCGGCCGCCGCGGCCGTGGCCCTGGCGGTGACCGGCGTCATGACCTTCGGCGGCGGTACGGCCTACGCCACCGCCATCGGCGAGCGCCGGGTGGTCGTGCTCAGCGACAACAGCCGCATCGAGCTGAACACCGACAGCAAGGTCGTCGTGCGCTATCGCCACGGCGTCCGCGAGGTGAAGCTGGTGCGCGGCGAGGCGGTGTTCGAGGCCGCCAAGGACGCGCGGCCCTTCCTGATCAAGGCCGCCGATGCGGTGATGCAGGCCGACGCCGCGACCGAGATGGCCGTGCGCCTGCGCTCGGACGGCGCGGCCGTGACTGTCAAGCGCGGCGCCGTCGCCCTGGATCCCGAGCCCGCCGAGCGCAAGGACGAACTGCGGCTGAAGGCCGGCGTCACCGCGATCTACGGCTCGGCCGGCAGCCGTTCGCGCGCGGTGTCGGACAGCGAGATCGACCGCGCCCTGGCCTGGCGACAGGGCGCCATCGCCCTGAACGGCCAGTCGCTGGAGCAGGCGGTCGCCGAGTTCAACCGCTACAATCGCCAGCGGATCAGCATCGCCGACCCGTCGATCTCGGGCCTGCGCCTGGCCGGCTATTTCCAGACCACCGAGCCCAAGAGCTTCGTCAGCGCCGTGACCAGCGCCTTCCCGGTCCAGGCCTCGGAAGGCGCGGACGGCGCCATCCGCCTGACGCGGCGGGGGTAGGCCTATCCCCGCTTCCCCGGCGAAAGCCGGGGCCCAGATTCATCCAGAGCGTTTGGGATGACGCGCGAGCCGCCTCGGCAACACGCTGACGCTCAGGGCTCGACCTGGATCCCGGCGTTCGCCGGGAAGGTGAGGTAGGGAAGCGGTTTAAAAAAGTTCCATCCCTCACTAGCGGAAGCTCGCCCCATCCTCGTCGGTGCAGTTGAAGGCGCTCTCCCGTAGGGGATTGGAGAGGGCCGAGAGGGGTTATCTAAAGACATGCCGATCGACACCCGTCGCCGCACCGTGCGCGGCTTCCTGATGGCGTCCGCCGCCGTGCTGGTCCTGGCCGGGCCGGCCCTGGCGCAAGAGGCTCGTCACAGCTTCAACATTCCGGCCGGCGACGCGGTGACCGCGCTGCAGGCGTTCGCCAAGCAGTCGGGCAAGCAGGTGCTGTTCCCGTTCGAGGCGGCTACGGGCAAGCGTACGCCGGCGGTGACCGGCGACGTCACTGACGCCGACGCCCTTTCGCGCCTGGCCAAGGCCGCGGGCCTGATCGTGGCGTCCGACGACGGCAAGACCATCACGCTGCGCCAGGCCCCGGCCGAGCCGTCGCAATCCCCCCAGTCCCAGGGCGCGGGGGCCGGCGCGAGCAATGAAGAGGCCCAGATCGTCGAAGCCATCGTGGTCGTCGGCTCGCAGATCGAAGGCGCCCGGACCACGGAAGCCCTGCCGGTGACGGTGGTGGGCGAGAAGGAAATCATCGCGACCGGCGCGGTGTCGGGCGACGAGCTTTTCCGCTCGATCCCGCAGGCTGGCGACGTGCAGTTCCAGGAAGCCCGCACCACCGGCAACCTGAACGACGCGCGCGGCGACGTCTCGTCGCTGAACCTGCGCAGCCTGGGCACCGGCAACACCCTGGCCCTGCTGAATGGCCGCCGCGCCGTGCTGGCGCCGGGCACACAGACCGAGAACTTCGTCCCGGTCCAGACGGTCAACACCAACTCGTTCCCGGTCGCGGGCGTCAAGCGCATCGAAGTGCTGCGTGACGGCGCCGCCGCCATCTACGGCACCGACGCCGTGGCGGGCGTGGTCAATACGGTGCTGGACACCAAGTTCCAGGGCCTGAAGCTGGAAGCCCAGTACGGCGGCTCGGAAGGCACTAGCTACCGCGAAGGCTCGTTCAACCTGAAGGCCGGTACGCGTCTGGAAGACGGCACGCGCCTGACCTTCTTCGGCAACTACACCGCCCGTAGCCGCCTGATGGCGACCGAGCGCGACTACGCCGCCAGCGAGGATCACCGTTCGCAGGTGGCCAATACGCCGTGGGCGGACAACACCACCTTCGACAGCCGCTCGACGTCCAGCCCCTGGGGGTCGTTCACGCTGATCCCGTCCTCGACGGCCCCGCGCCAGAACGGGACCGCCCTGACGACCTCGGGCGTCTTCCACGTCGAGCCGACCAGCAATACCGCCGCCGGCTGCTCCAGCGCCGTCCTGGCCGGCAATCTCTGCCTGAAGTCGGGCACTATCACCGGCGCCACCGACCGCGTGCTGCGCTATGACGAGAACCCCGACCGCACGCTGAAGGGCGGCGTCGAGCGCACCAACCTGTTCTCGACCGTCGAGCACGAGTTCGGCGATCTGACCGCCTATGGCGAGGCGGGCTACTACCACGCCCTGTTCACCGGCAGCCGCGAGCAGTCGGCCCCGCTGAGCACGGCCCCGATCAGCATCGCGGCCAACGCCTACTGGAACCCCTTCGGTCCGGTCGGCAGCCCCAACCGGCTGGCGGGCCTGACCGGCGTTTCGAACACGGGCGTGGCGATGAACATCACCACCTACCGCCCGGTCGACACCGGCCCGCGCACCTACACCGTCACCGACGACAGCTACCGCCTGCTGGGCGGGCTGAAGGGCGCGTGGAACGGCTGGAAGTGGGATTCGGCCATGCTGTACTCGGCCGCCCGCACCAAGGACATGACCCACAATGCGATCAGCAACACGCTGTTCCAGCAGGCGCTGAACCGCACCGACTCGTCGGCCTACAATCCGTTCAACGGCGGCAACCTCGAGAACTACTCGCTGGGCGACACGACGCCCAACGACCGGGCCACGATCAATTCGTTCCTGATCAACGTCTATCGCGTCAGCAAGACCAGCCTGGCCCTCGCCGACTTCAAGGTTTCGAAGAAGGACCTGTTCACCCTGCCCGGCGGCGATGTCGGCTTCGCGGCCGGCGTCGAATGGCGCCGGGAGACCTACAAGGACGACCGCGACGACCGCCTGGACGGCACGATCAAGTACACCAACAGCGTGACCGGGGTGACCTACAACACCGACGTGCTGGGCGCCTCGGGCGCGCCGGACATCAAGGGTGACCGCTCGATCGTCTCGGGCTTCTTCGAACTGGCGGTGCCGATCATCTCGCCCGAGATGAACATCCCGTTCGTCGAGGAAGTCAGCCTGCAGATCGCCGCCCGCGACGAGCACTATTCCGACTTCGGCAACGTGCTGAAGCCCAAGGGCGCGATCTACTGGAAGGTCGGCCGCGGCCTGGCCATCCGGGGATCGGTCTCGCAGAGCTTCCGCGCGCCGAACCTGCCGCAGTTCTATAGCGACGGCTCGACGGTCTCGAACACCCGTCCGGACTGGGCCGCCTGCCGGATCAACAATCCGGCCGCGACGACCTGCGCCAGCGGCAGCACGATCGAAATCCGCAGCGGCAACAAGAACCTGACGCCGGAGGAGGCCGACAACGCCACGGTCGGCTTCGTCTATCAGCCGGACTTCATCCCGGCCGACTACGGCAAGCTGACCCTGACGACGGACTTCTGGTCGATCCGCGAGAAGAACGTCATCGGCATCCTGGGCGGCGCCAACCAGATCGCCTACGACTACTATCTGCGCCTGAACGGGTCCTCGAACCCGAACGTGGTGCGTGACGCGCCGGTCGGCTCGGCCACCGTGGGCAACATCGCCTACATCAACGACGTCTATCAGAACCTGCAGCCGCGCATGGTCCAGGGCGTCGACTTCAGCGTCGACTACGATCTGGACGACACCGCCTGGGGCGACTTCAGCTTCGGCGTCAACGTCGCCAAGCTGCTGAAGTTCGACCAGTCGCCCAGCCCGATCGAGGCGCTGCTGATCCAGGCGATCTCGGCCGGCCAACTGCCGGGGCTGTCGGTCGCCAGCGCCGGCAACCAGATCAAGATGGACGGCTATCCCGAGTTCCGCGGCACCGCCAGCTTCAGCTGGCGCAAGGACGGCTGGGGCGCCGGCGCCTTCGTGAACTATGTCGGCGAGGTCTACGATACCAGCCCAGCCCAGGTGAACGGCCAGTACTTCCCGGTGAAGGACTGGACCACGGTCAGCCTGTACGGCCAGTACGCCTTCAGCGACGGCATGTTCGACGGCTCCACGATCCGCATCGGCGCGCGCAACGTGTTCGACAAGGATCCGCCGGTGACCTCGTCCAACTTCGGCTACCTGGGCTCGGTCCACAACGCCACGGGCCGCTACTGGTACATGAACCTGTCCAAGCGCTTCTAAGTCCCGACGGGGCGGTCCTTCGGGGCCGCCCCGTTCCTTTTCGCGCGTATCGTCTTGCGAGATCCGACCTTGAAACCGTTCCGCCTGCTGACGACCGCCGCCTCGGCCCTGGCCCTGCTGCTCACGCCGATCGCGGCGACCCCGGCCCTGGCCCAGAAGAAGCAGCTTCTGGAATATCCCAGCATCCACTCGCCGGTGGTCAGCGAGCGCGGCATGGTGGTCAGCCAGAACGCCATCGCCACCAAGGTCGGCGCCGACATCCTGCGCCAGGGCGGCAACGCCGTGGACGCCGCGGTCGCCACCGCCTTCGCCCTGGCCGTGACCCTGCCGCGCGCCGGAAACATTGGCGGCGACGGCTTCATGATGGTCCACATCGCCAAGACCGGCGAGACCATCTTCATCGACTATCGCGGCGTCGCGCCCAGGGCCGCCAGGCTGGAGACCTTCGTCGACGCCAGGGGCAAGGAGATCGACGACGTCGCCTCGCGCGGCTATCGCGCGCCCACCGTCCCGGGCACCGTCGCGGGCCTTTTCCTGGCCCACCAGAAGTACGGCAAGCTGCCGTGGAAGGCGCTGGTCGAGCCGGCGTTCAAGCTGGCCCATGACGGCGTGGTGCTGTCGCCCGACGAGGCCTTCGTGTTCAGCTGGGGCAAGCAGCGCCTGTCCGAGAGCGAGGCCGGCAAGACGGCGTTCTACAAGGCCGGCGGCGAACTCTATCGCGCCGGCGAAACCCTGAAGCAGCCCGACCTGGCCTGGTCGCTGCGCCAGATCGCCGACAAGGGCGCGGACGCCTTCTATCGCGGCGAGATCGCCCAGCGCTTCGCCGCCGACATGAAGGCCCATGGCGGCCTGATCACCGCCGAGGACCTGGCCGCCTACAGGCCAGCGATCCGCCAGCCGCTGACCGGGACCTATCGCGGCCTGACCGTGATGACTTCGCCGCCCGCCAGCGCCGGCGGGGCCACCCTGCTGGAGATGCTGAACATCCTGGAGACCTTCGACCTGAAGGCCTCGGGACCCGGCTCGGCCAAGACCCTGCACCTGGAAGCCGAGGCCATGAAGATGGCCTATGCCGACCGCTACAAATATCTGGGCGACACCGACTTCGTGAAGGTCCCGCTGCAGGGCTTCACCTCCAAGGCCTATGGCGCGGCGCGGGCCAAGCTGATCGATCCGGACAAGGCCACGCCGGCCAAGGACCTGGGCGCGGGCGATCCCTGGGCGTTCGAGAGCCACAACACGACGCACTTCTCGGTGGCTGACGCCGAGGGCAACGCGGTTTCCAACACCTTCACCCTGGGCGCGGACTTCGGCTCGGGCGTGATGGTGGCCGGCGCCGGCTTCGTGCTGAACAACCAGATGAACAACTACGCCCACGAGGCGGCCTGGCGAGCCCAGCGCGACGGCAAGCCGGCCCCGCCCAACGCCCTGGCGCCGGGCAAGCGCGTGCTGTCGACCATGATGCCAACCATGATCTTCAAGGACGGCAAGCCGTGGCTGATCACCGGCACGCCGGGCGGCAGCACGATCATCGACACGGTGCTGCAGGTCATCGTCAACGCGGTGGATTTCAAGCTGAACGTCGCGGAGGCGACGCATCAGCCGCGTATCTTCCAGGACGCCAGCGACACGTTGCGCGTCGAGCCGAACTTCAATCCCGACACGGTGGCCCTGCTGAAAGCCATGGGCCACCCCATAACCTCGGACGAGACCATGGGCTCGGCCCAGTCGATCATGATCGACAACGGTCTCTATCTGGGCGGCGCGGATCCGCGCCGACCCGGAGCCGAGGCGATCGCGCCCTAGGGGGGCATCCTCCCCCCCGAGCGTCCCCTCGAGGGCGTGATCATTCGGCGCCGGAGCTGCCCCTCCGGCGCCGATTTAACTTTGGCGTTTGCGCTAGATCAACGTCGCCGCCCTGGGGCCGGCGCAAGCTTCGTCTCGAGGTCGGCGAGGGGCTGCGGTCCGGCGTCTCGCATGATCCTCACGGCTCGACGTCATCGCCAGTCGGCGTCGGACTGGTTGCTGCTCTCGGGACGCTCCCCCAGTGGTCCCGAGCGAGATCGGCGCCGGATTCCCCTCCGGCGCCGATTTTTAGTTTCTGCCCGCCCACTATCAACACCCGCCTCCCCGGCGAAAGCCGGGGCCCAGATTCATCCTGGGCGACGGATGTGAAAGCGCCCTCCGCCGAGGATCGACGAAGGGCGCTGTGGGTTCGATCTGGGCCCCGGCTTCCGCCGGGGAGGCGGTTTATTTGCTCGCCACCGCCGGCCCGTACAGCAGGCCGTTGAACAGGAACTTGAACGTCCCCCACGACTGCGCCCGCTGGGTGATCTCGGGGCCGAAGGCGAAGACCTTGCCCTTGCCGATGTCGATGTCGAGCATGGCGGTCGAGCCCTTCAGCTTCTCCTGGCCCACGGCCCAGCCGCTGCGCAGCGGCTTGTCGGTGTCGAACCAGGCCACGCGCGACACGCCCTTCACGTCGGGCTTCACGGTGAAGGTCGGGCTGCGGTCGAAGAAGACGTCAACCTGGTCGCCCGCGCCGTAGGCCAGGGGCTGCCTGGGATCTACCTTGGCGCGCAGCACCGAGCCGGGGATGTAGAGTTCGCGGTTGGTCAGGGCCTTGAGTTGCCCGTTCTCCAGCTTGGCGGTGGCGACGTCGACCGGCGCGCCCAGGGCCGTGGCCAGGCGCGTCGAGGCGCCGATGGCCACCACCGTGCCGCCGCCCTTCACGAACTCGGCGATCTTCGGCAGGGTCTTGTCGTCGCTGACCCGGCCCAGCCACGCGCGATATTCGGCCGGGATCTCTTCCGGCTTGGGCTGGGTCGAGGGCCGGCCGGCCTTGAATGGACCGTCGGCCGGGGCGGGCACCACGCCGTCGGCGAACACCAGCACGTCGAAGTCCTTGGCGATGTCGCCGGCGTCCAGGCGCTGCGGATAGACGACCTGGAAGGGGGCCTCGAACTTCTCGAACATCCAGCGGTTCCAGCCCGAGGGCATCGAGCCGCCATAGACGTCCACCAGGCCGACGCGGATCGGCTTCAGGGCGATGGTCGCGCCCGAGGGCTTGCCGCCGACGGCGTAGGCGTCGACGCCCAGGTCCTTGACGCCCTTGTCGATCACCGTCTTGGCGGCGGGCGAGGCGGGGACCCAGATCGCGCCGGGACCGAAGGCCGTCTTGCCGGCCTTCGCGCCGTCCTTGACCCAGTAGACCTTGGCGCCGGCCTTCAGCAGGCGGTTGGTCAGGGTGAAGCTGCCGTTGGTCTCGTGGCTGACCAGCCAGCCCGCTCCGCCCGACCCCTTCACCGAACCGGGCGTCACCGCGATCAGGTTCGGCACGCGGGTCGTGGGGGCCTCGAAGCCGTCCAGGATGCGGTCGAACTTGATGCCCATCTGATAGGCCAGGGTGTAGCCGGTGACGTCGTACGGGGCCTTGGGCGGGCCGCCCGGATATTCCAGGTCGTGCGGGTGGTCCTGCGGCTCGAACATGTCCAGCACGTGCGGGCGATAGGCCTGGGCGGTGCGCACGACGTACGAGCCGGCCGGATAGGTCTTGCCGGCGATCGCGAAGGGCTTGGACGCCTTGTCGACGTCGACGCCGGTCTTGATCAGGGCGTTGAGGAACGCGACCACGGTCGGCATGTCGGCCTGGTCGGCGGGGATGACATAGGCGCGGGCGTCGCGGCTTTCCGGCGTCTGGATCACCGACTTGAACAGGCTCGGATCGACCGCCGCGCCGTACGGTCCTGGCTTGCCCTTGCCGGCGGCGGCCAGGGCGTCGACCTTGGTCGGGGTGATCGTCCAACTGTCGCGGCTGCCGCGCTTGATGCTGTTGTCGCCCATCTTCCAGATGTTGAAGAGCAGGCGCTCCTTGTTGCGGGCGGCGTAGTCGATGACCGCGCGGTTCATCGTCCACTGGTAGTCCAGCGAGTCCTGAAGATGCCATTCGCGCGGCGCGATCGGCGCGGGGCGGTCGTTGCCGGGCAGCTGCAGCTCCGGCACCAGGTTGACCGTCGTCGGGGTCGGGCCGCCGATGATCTCGGTCAGCAGGCCGATCGAGTTGTGGAAGTAGGCGACCGACCGCTCCATGCCGTTGTGCCAGGTGGAGTAGGGCGCGGCGCTGCGCGCGCCCGAGCCGGGCTTGTCCTCGGCCACCAGACGGCTGTGCATGGCCATGCCGACTTCCTGCAGCTCGGTCATGACCAGCGGGTCGTAGTTGAAGTTGAACGGGTCGCGGAATGGCGGGACGAACACCACCATGCCGTTCGGGCCGGTCTGGTGCTGGTTGTAGACGATCTGCGGATACCATTCGCGGAACAGCATCTTGTTGACGTTGGTCGTCTCGGCCATCGACGACATGAAGCTGTCGCGGTTGTTATCGTGGCCGATGTACTTGTGGTACAGGCGCGGCAGCGAGTTGAACTCGCGCGTCTTCGGATCCTGGTTGCGCATGTACCAGTCCGAGATCATCTCCATCCCGTCCGGATTGTCCTGGCCGAACAGGATGATGGTGTCGTCCAGCATGCGCAGGGTCTCGGGATCGTTCTGCGAGAGCATGCGGTGCAGGACTTGGATCTGGCCCTGCGAGGTGATGGTCTCGCTGGCGTGCAGGCCCGCGTCGATCCAGACGATCGCCTTGCCTTCGGCGGCCAGCTTGCGGGCCTCGTCCTCCTTGACGCCATCGGCCTTGGCCAGCTTGCGGGCGATCTCCTTGTAGCGGTCCAGCTTGGCCAGGTTGGCCGGCGAGGAGACGATGGCCACCCACATGGTGCGGCCTTCCTCGGTCTTGCCGATGTCGACCAGCCTCATGCGGTCGGACTGGCCCGCCAGGGTCTTCAGATAGGCCTCGTAGGCGGTGTAGTCGGCCAAGAAGTAGTCGCTGCCCACCGGCTGGGCGAAAGCCTTGTCGGGCGGGGTGATGTCGGCGGCGACCGCCATGCCGATCCCGCCGAAAGCCAGCACCAAGCCCAAGGCCGCACCGGCCATCGCTCCGCTACGCGTCATTTCCAACCCCGTAAGCCCTCGGCGGACGCATCGGCGCGTCGGCCCCTCCTTAGACTGACGTAAGTGGATGGCGTTTCCGCACCCGGAGCAACGGCGCGGCCAGCCCATTTTTTCTCTGGCCGAACATGGGCGCACGAAAAAGGGGCCGCCCTCGCGGGCGACCCCTTTCCATCTCATCCGGTCATACTCACGCGACCGGTACGCGAGATAGCTCTTGGCGTGGCGCGTGGCGGCCGCCGAAACCGGCGTCCACTTTCGCCTGCCACGCTTGCTTGGCGCGCCTAGTACTTCAGGCGGACGCCCACGCGGAAGTAGCGGCCCACGATGCCCGACTGCGAATAGGTCGGGTTCCAGTTCACGCCGGCGTAGTTGGCCGGGTTGAACATCGGGCCGGTGTCGAACAGGTTCATCACGTCGGCATAGACCGTCGCGTTCTTCGTAACGTCGTAGGCGCCCGTCAGGTCGACGGTCGTGAACGACTTGATGCGGCAGTTGAAGTTCGAGTCGCCGTAGAGGCAGGCGCTGTCGTAGCTGTCGTCCTCTTCGCGCATGCCCGAGACGTAGCTCATGGTGCCCGTCACGTGGATGGGGCCGCGCTCGAAGGTGTTCATCCAAGACAGGCGGTTCTTCGGCGTACCCGCGCCCGACGACAGCACGTACGGGGCTTCCTTGCCCACATAGTTATAGGTCGTGCCGTCCTGGGTGTACTTGTAGTCGAAGATGGTCGTGGCATCGAGGTTGCTCGTCCACTTCACGTCGGCCGGCAGGTAGAACGTGGCCTGGACGTTGAGGTCCAGACCGCTGGTCACCAGCGAGTCGGCGTTGATGTAGGGCGAGGCGACCGAGAGCACGCGCGCCAGGGCGGTTGGGTGTTCCGGGTCGATCGCGTCGGCCACGACGGTGTAGCCGGCCGGGATGGCCTGGCCCGAGTAGTAGGCGGCCAGGGCCGTGCCCGCGCTGGCTTGCGCGATCACGTCGTTCTTCTTGATGTGGTAGTAGTCCAGCGAGACGCTGAAGGCGCGGGTGGGAGCCCACACGGCGCCGAAGGTGTAGCTGGTCGACTTCTCCGGCTTCAGGTCCGGATTGGCCGTGGTGATCGACGAGAGCGAGTAGGCCTTGGTGTACTCGTTGTTGCCGTGGGAATCACGGAACGCGGCGTACTGGTCGGCCTTGAACGAGAACGTCGTGAAGCCCTGGCTGGCCGAGTTGCCGGCTTCCGAGAACGACGGCGCGCGGAAGCCCTTCGAGATCGTGCCGCGCAAGGCGACCGTCTTGATGGGCGTGAACTTGACGCCGATCTTCGGGGAGAAGTTGCCGCCAAAGTCCGAATAGTGGTCGTAGCGACCCGAGAGATTGACCTCGAGCTGCGTGGTCACCGGCAGGCCGACTTCGGCGAAGGCCGAGGCGACGGTGCGGTTGCCCTCGGTGCGGGCGTTGCCCAGACCTTGCGCGTCGTTGACCGGGTTCAGGGCCGGGTCGTTCGTGGCCTCGTAGCGGAACTCGCCACCGATCCCCAGCTGAGCGTCGCCGCCCGGCAGGCTGAACAGGGCGTGCGAGGCCTGGACGTTCACCGAGTCCATGTCGGTGGTCGAGGTCTTGGCCAGGACCGGCGATAGGGCGTTGCGGACGGCCTGGCTGTTCTTCGACGGGTCGACGAAGTTGTAGGCGCCCGTCTGGATGTCGCTCATCAGCTGCTTGTAGCTGAGGAAGCCGGTCTGGGCGCTCTCCAGGGTGTCGTGCGCGATGACGACATTGGCCTGGTAGTTCCAGTCGTTGATGTCGCCCTTCACGCCGCCGACCACACGGAACATGCGGTTGGTGTAGCGCGCCGTGGCCGGCAGGTCGCTGAAGCGGTACTTGATCAGCGCGTAGTCGCCCGTCGAGGCGAACGGGTTGTTCGGGTTCAGGGTGCGATCGGCGGCGGTGGCGCACGAGACGCCAGCCGAGCAGATGTAGACCGGCAGGACCAGGTTCGACAGGTTGTTGGGCGTGCTCGACGAGATGGTGACCGGGGTGCCGTTCACCGAGGTCTTCGACTGGATGAAGCTGCCCGACAGATAGGCTTCGAAGTTGTCGTTCGGCTTGATCGTGAAGCGACCATACGTGCCGACGCGCGACTGCTTGGGCTGGATGTCGCCGAAGTCGGCGATGTTCTGGGCGCAGTACGAGCCCATCAGCAGACCGTCTTCATCGAACTGGTTGGTCAGCGGGGCGCCGGCGCCGCAGGTGCGCAGGGGTTGCCAGACGTTGGTCGGGTCGTCGATGGCGACGCCGGTGGCCAGGTTGCCCGGCGTGCCCAGGGTGGCGCGCTTGATGTTGCCGTAGAAGGTGCTGCCACCGGTCTGCGGGTTGTTGTTCGCGCCGCCTGGGATCGAGCTGAGATCGTTGGTGTTGTAGGGGAAGCCGCGCTGGTCGCCACGGATGCGCTTGTCCAGCTGGTACTCGACGTCGAAATAGACGTTGTACTTGTCGGTATCCAGGTCGCCGTAGCCGACGTCGCCGTTGAAGCGATATTGGTCGCCGCCGCCATGCTCGCTCTTGCCGTACGAGGCGTCGGCGGACATGCCCTGGTAGTTCGACTTCATGATGATGTTGACCACGCCGCCGATGGCGTCGGCGCCGTACAGCGACGAGGCGCCGTCCTTCAGGGTCTCGATGCGCTCGACCGCGTTGAACGGGATCGAGTTCAGGTCGACGAACGCCTTCTGGCCGTCATCGGCCAGCGGGTAGTTGGCGTTGCGCAGGCCGTCGATCATGACCAGGGTCGAGTTGACCGACAGGCCGCGCAGCGACACGCCGGTCGATCCGGCGGCGAAGCCGCTGCCGAAGGCTGCCGGGATCGAGCCCGAGTTGTCGGCCGACAGGCTGCGGATGGCGTCCGACACCGTGGTGATGCCCTGGGCCTTCAGCTGTTCGGTCGTCTGGACCGTGACCGGCGAGGGGGTGGCGGTGTCGGTGCGGCGCAGCAGCGAGCCGGTCACCACGACGGCGTCGACCTCGTTGTCCTGGGGGGCGGGCGGGGCGGCGGTCGTCTGGGCGTTCGCGGCGAAGCCGGCCAGCGCGGCCACGCCCACGATCATCGAGGTCGCGAGCAGGCGGCCCCGGGTAAGCTTGTACATCATGTTCGATCCCTTCCGGGCCGCCCTCGTCGGCGCGAGCGCCGGCGTCCTTACAGCCCGATGCAAGATGAGTATCCCGTCGCGATCCGGCGGTTGGCGGGCGGCTTAGGACTCGTGGATCAAAGGGGTCAATCGCACGCTTCAAAATGTAATGGAATTGTCTTGAAGCTGTCTCTTTAAGGCAACGCCTTGCGATGATTGAGGCGTGAATAAGTCAAATCGATCTCTGTTATGAAACGTACGTGAAATCCATAAGGTCGTTTCTGGAACACAATTGAAATGACGCCGTTCGCGGAACGGTGAAGTTTACGGAGCGTCGAAAATGGGATTTCGAATAGTGAGTTTCGTTGAATAACGATGTCCATGTACTGCGCCGTTGGTAGACTTCGCGGTGGTGATACCGTGGGCGTGAAGGCGGCGCTAGAATCGGCTGCGGGAGACTTCCGAGGCAGCCAGCAGGAAGGCGCCGGAGCCGTACAGCTGGGTATCGCCGGCCTCGACATGGTCGGGCGCGTAGCCGACCTGCTGCACCCAACCCAGCTTGCCGTCGGACGCCACGGCGTTGACCAGGGCCGACCAGCCCAGGCGGGCCGACCGGACGTACTTCGGATCCTTTAGCAGCCCCTGGTTCACGCCCCAGGCCAGGCCGTAGACGAAGAACCCCGTCCCGCTGGTCTCCGGCGGGCTGTGCTCGGGCGCCAGCAGTGACACCGACCAGTAGCCGTCCGGCTTCTGCAGCGACACCAGTCGCGCGGACATCTTGCGGAACAGGGCGACGTAACGCGGTCGGTCGGGATGATCGGCCGGCAGGGTCTTCAGGATGTTGACGATCCCCGCATAGGCCCAGCCGTTGCCGCGGCTCCAGAAGATCTTGCGGCCCTGGTCGTCGCGACGGTCGAAGTAGCGGCTGTCGCGGAAATAGAGGCTCTCGCCCTTATCCAGCAGGTAGTCGGTGCTGGCCCAGAACTCCCGGTCGCCATAGGCGGCGTAGCGCGGGTCGTGGGTCGCGGCCGACAGGGCGGTCCAGGTCGGCGGGGCCATGAACAGGGCGTCGCTCCAACACCAGCGGGCCTGGCACGGCTGGTCTTCCGTGCCGTCGATGAACTTGAGGTCGGCGTGGGGCGGGTCGGCCAGGATGGCGTCGAAGCGCGCCTTGACCGGGGCGATCTGGGCTGGGTCGCGGTCGCGCAGGTTCAGCCAGATCCAGCTCTGGGCGATGACGTGGTCGTCGGCGTGCAGGGGGCGCTTGCCCAGGCCCCAGTCCTGCTCGACGCCATGGGCGCGCAGGGCCTGGGCGTAGCCTGTGTCGCCGGTTCGCTCGGCGAAGGCGGCCAGGCCGACATAGAAGGCGCCCTGGATCCAACCGCGCGGGTTCTGCGTCCCGGGGCGATGGGTCTGGACGTAGTCGAACTTGCCGTCCATGTGGCGCAGCTGCCAGTCGGCGACGGCGCGGCCCAGGGTCAGGGCCGAGGCGGCCGGATCGGAGACCTGGGACGGTGGCGATGCCGCCGGAGCCGGCGCGGCGAGCGCGCCGGAGACGCTCAAGGTCAGGCAGGCCAAGGCGGCGGCGATCCTGCGCATCGTGTTCTCCCCTCTAGATCCTCGCGCCTCTGCGGGCGGTCGAGGTTGTCTGACCGATCTTGCTGCGTCGGGCCAATTTCGTCAAATCGGAATGACCAATCTGGTCAGGCCAATCCTTGCGCATTGGCGACATCGCGCTAAGGTGTGCGCCAAAATTCCCAGGGAGGGATCCATCATGTCCGCTTCGATCCGCGTCGCGATTCTGTGCGCGAGCCTGGCCGCCGGGGTTGTCATCGCCGCGCCCGCCGTCGCGGCGGCGCCCGTGTGCAGGGCCGACGACGGCTATGCCGCCGCGTTCGATGGCCGCCGCACCTTCCGCTGGAAGCCGCAGGGGCTGGCGGCGGCCAGGACCGAGGCGAAGGGCGGGGCGGCCTACCAGGCGCTGATCGCGCGCGCCGACAAGGCCCTGGCCGGGCCGGTCTACAGCGTCGTGGACAAGAGCCGAACGCCGCCCAGCGGCGACAAGCACGACTACATCTCCATGGGCCCCTACTGGTGGCCCGACCCCGCCCAGCCAAACGGCGAGCCCTATATCCGCAAGGACGGCGAGGTGAACCCCGAGCGGAACACCAACGCCTTCGACGCGGGCCGCATGGACGCCATGGCCGGCGCGGTCGAGGCCCTGTCGCTAGCCTACTATTTCACCGGCAAGGACGCCTACGCGACCAAGGCCGCCCAGTTGCTGCGGACCTGGTTCCTGGATCCGGCCACGCGGATGAACCCGTCGATGACCTATGCGCAGGGCGTGCCCGGCCGCACGCCCGGCCGGGCCGAAGGCGTGCTGGACACCTATCGCCTGCTGCGCGTGGTCGAGTCGATCGGCGTGCTGGCGCCGTCCAAGGCCCTGACCGCCGCCGAGCAGAAAGGCTTGGAGGTCTGGTTCGGCGACTATGCGGCCTGGATGCAAACGGCGCCCACGGGCCAGCAGGAGCGGGCGGCCAGGAACAACCACGGCCTTTGGTACGACTATCAGCTGGCCGCCTTCGCCCTGTTCGCCCGCCAGCCGGACCTGGCCCGGAGCGTGCTGGCGGGCGTCGGCAAGGCGCGCATCGATCCGCAGATCGAGGCCGACGGCAAGCTGCCCGAGGAGCTCGCGCGGACCAAGGCGCTGCACTACAGCTACTTCGCCCTGGAGCCGCTGGTCGGCATGGCCGAGCTCGGGCCCTGCGTCGGCGTCGACCTCTGGAACTACAAGGGGCCGAAGGGGCAGGGGATCCGCGCCGCCTTCGACCACCTGGCCCCATTCGTCGGGAACGAGGCGGCTTTTCCCTACAAGGACCTCAAGCCCGAGGACGCCACGAAAGAGGCCCTGCCGCTCTACGACCTGGCCGCCCGGGCCTATGGTGACGCCGGTTTCGCCGCTAAGGCCGACCTGATCGCCAAGTCGACGCCGGCGGCGCAAAGCCGCCTGATCATCGCGCCGTACCGAAAGTAGCTTTTTCCGCCGCGTCGGTGTCGGATGCCGCGACCTCGGCCCGTTCCTTGGTTCGATAGCCGAGGAGGACATCGAGATGAGAAAGCTGAAAGTCGCCGCGTTCGTCAGCCTGGACGGCGTAATGCAGGCCCCGGGCGGGCCCGAGGAGGATCCGTCGGGCGGCTTCGCCTTCGGCGGGTGGCTCCCGCCGATCACCGACGAGGCGGTCGGCCAGGCGGTCGGCGATCTGTTCGACAAGCCCTTCGACCTGGTCCTGGGCCGGCGGACCTACGACATCTTCGCCGGCTACTGGCCGCTGCACGATGAGCACCCGATCGGCAAGGCGTTCAACGCCACGACCAAGCACGTCGCCACCCGCGATCCGGACCTCGCGCTGGCCTGGAACAACAGCCGCTGGCTGGGCGCCGACCCGGTGGCCGAGATCCGGCGGCTGAAGGCTCAGGATGGTCCCGAGCTTCTGACCCAGGGCTCGGCCGACTTCCTGCGGACCCTGTTCGCCGCCGATGTCGTCGACGACCTGCAGACCATCACCTTCCCGGTGATGCTGGGCGCCGGCAAGCGGCTGTTCCAGGACGGCGTGGCCCCGCGCGCCTGGCGCCTGACCGAAGCCAAGATCACCCCCGGCGGCTCGATCGTCGGCCGCTACGCCAAGGCGGGCGCGGTGGAGACGGGCAGCTTCATGGGGGACTGATGGGGCATTTCCCCTTCTCTCCAAGGAGAGGGGGATGACGCGCCGTTCCGCTAGATCGCCGAGCGGCGCGCCAGTTCCGTGCGCCGCGCGGCCACTTCGTTGCGGGCCCGTTCCAGAGCGTCGATCTCGGTGGCGGTCAGCAGGTTGTCGATGACCCGGCCCAGATGCTCGCGCATGGCGTTGCGGGCGCTGGCGGGATCGCGTTCGCGCAGGGCCATCAGGATTTCCTGGTGGTCGTCGATGCGTGGGCGCACGCCGACCTGGCGGGCGCGCTCCAGCATGGCGCGGCACAGCGGCGACTTGTAGCGCAGGTCCCAGAGGTTCTCGACGACGGTGACCAAGGCGCTGTTGCGGCTGGCGCGGGCGATGGTGACGTGGAAGCGGCGGTCGGCCCGTTCGCCCTTCACGTTGTTGTCGTTCTCGACGACCATCTCGTCCATGATCGAGGCCAGCTCGGCCAGCTCCTCGTCGCTGATCGTCGCGGCCGCCAGGGCGGCGACCTCGCCCTCGATCAGGCGGCGAGCCTCGGTCAGCTCGAAGGCGCCGATGTCGAGGTCCGGCGCCGGCGCCTCGGGGCGCGGGGTCTCGGTGACATAGACGCCCGAGCCATGACGGGCCTCGACTAGGCCGCGGATCTCCAGGGCGATCATCGCCTCGCGCACGGTGGGGCGGCTGACCTTGTAGTCCTCGGCCAGGTCGCGTTCCGACGGCAGGCGCTGACCCGGCCGATGCACGCCATCGCGAATCGCATCGGCGATGGAGTTGGCCACTTGTTGGTAGAGCTTGCGGGTTTCGGCCGTGGAGGTGGTCATCTTCTCATTGTCCATCCGACGCCACGCCGGTCGGCGTGGCCGGTTGCATGGGTCTCAGCCCCGCTAAAGCGCACACATTCGCACAAAGTGGCAAGGCCACTAGCATCTTGCCTGATAAGTCTGTAGAAGTGGTCAGGCCACTTTTGGTCACGCTTAGCTTATTAGGTCCATGCTGAAGATCATCGACGCCAAGGTCATCGTCACCTGCCCCGGCCGCAATTTCGTGACCTTGAAGATCACGACCGAGGACGGCACCACCGGCGTCGGCGACGCCACGCTGAACGGCCGCGAGCTGGCGGTGGTCAGTTATCTGAAAGATCATATGATTCCCTGCCTCATCGGTCGCGACGCGCACCAGATCGAGGACACCTGGCAGTTCTTCTACCGCGGCTCGTACTGGCGCGGCGGTCCGGTGGGCATGAGCGCCCTGGCCGCCGTCGACATGGCGCTGTGGGACATCAAGGCCAAGGTGGCGGGCCTGCCGCTGTATCAGCTGCTGGGCGGCGCAAGCCGGGTCGGCGTCACCGTCTACGGCCACGCCAACGGCGAGACGATCGACGACACCATCGCCGAGGCCGTGAAGTACAAGGCCATGGGCTACAAGGCCATCCGCCTGCAGACCGGCGTGCCGGGCCTGGCCAGCACCTACGGCGTGTCGGGCGACAAGATGTTCTACGAGCCGGCCGACGGGAACCTGCCGACCGAGAACGTCTGGTCGACCTCAGCCTATCTGAGCCACGCGCCCAAGCTGTTCGCCAAGGCCCGTGAGGTGCTGGGCTGGGACGTGCACCTGCTGCACGACGTCCACCATCGCCTGACCCCGATCGAGGCCGCGCGCCTGGGTAAGGATCTGGAGCCCTACCGCTTGTTCTGGCTGGAGGACTCGGTCCCGGCCGAGAACCAGGCCGGCTTCCGCCTGATCCGCCAGCACACCACCACGCCGCTGGCCGTGGGTGAGATCTTCTCGAACGTCTGGGACTGCAAGACCCTGATCGAGGAGCAGCTGATCGACTATCTGCGCGCCACCGTGCTGCACGCGGGCGGCATCACCAATCTGAGGAAGATCGCGGCCTTCGCCGACCTGCACCACGTCAAGACCGGCTGCCACGGCGCCACCGACTTGTCGCCGGTGACCATGGCCGCGGCCCTGCACCTGGGCATGGCGATCCCGAACTTCGGCCTGCAGGAATACATGCGACACACGCCGGAGACGGACGCGGTGTTCCCGCACGCCTACACGTTCAACGATGGCATGCTGCACCCCGGCGACAAGCCGGGCCTGGGCGTCGACATCGATGAGACCCTGGCCGCCAAGTACGACTATAAGCGCGCCTATCTGCCGGTGAACCGCCTGCAGGACGGGACGATGTTCAACTGGTAAGGCCAAATTGGCTTGACAACTGATGGGCGGCGGCGAGATTGGTCATGCCATCTCGCCGCCGTTCGACGTTCTGGTGTCGTCGTGGCGTTCCGAAAACAGACCCGTTCAGGCGGGCGTCACGAGCGACCGATGCGACTGCGTTCCTTCCTCCTCCCGATGGCCGCCGTCTGCCTGACCATCGCCGCGCCCGCCTTCGCTGGACCTAACCAGGGGCCCCGCGGTCCAGTCTATGCCGGCGCGGTCGCGCCGATGAACCAGACGGTCCAGACCCGCCTGCTGCCGCAGACCGCCGTGCTGCTGGAGAAGCTGCTGGCCGAGAAGCGCGACATGACCCTGGGCGGGGTCAGGGTCTTCGAGGCCGACGACAAGTTCCTGCCCGGCAAGATCGCCATCGGCCTGGCCTATCTGATCGTCGACACGCCGCGCGAAGATCCGAGGTTCGCCCGCTACGTCGCCGCCTATCGCCAGATCGCCGACCTGACGGTCGACGATACGAACGACACCTGGGGCGTCTACTACTACTGCCAGGCCCTCTTGATGCTGCGCGAGGCCGGGGTGCTGGACCAGGCGGTCTCTCCCGAAACCCTGGCCAGGCTGAAGGTCAAGCTGGACTGGCGCCGCTTCGTCCGCGAGCGCGACCTGACCCTGATCAACCTGCCCAACAACTATTACGGCGTCGCCTTCAGCGTGGCCCGGCTGCGCTATCGGCTGGGCTGGGAGGACGCCAGCGCCAGCGAGGGCCTGCTGGGCAAGACGCTGGATCACTATCGCAAGTACTCCGGCGAATACGGCTTCGCCGACGAGACCGACGGCGACGGGCGCTTCGACCGCTACAGCGTGCTGTTGATCGGCGAGATCGCCCACCGCCTGATCGAGGCCGGCATGCCCGCCACGCCGGAGGTGCGCCAATGGCTACGCCGCTCGGTCGACTTGATGCTGCCACGGCTGAACCTGCGCGGCGAGGGTTTCGAATATGGCCGCAGCATCGGGACCTATGGCGAGACGGCGTTCCTGGAGGTGCTGACCGCCGCGGCCAAGCTGGACGTGCTAACGCCGGAAGAGAAGACCATGGCCTATGCGTTCAGCGCGCGCGTGGCCGCTCGCTACATGGACTTCTGGTTCGATCCGAAGTTGGGCTCGGTGGACATGTGGGGGCGGGGGCGCCGGACAGACGCCTATCGCGGCAAGCACCGGATTCTGGGCGAGAACCTCAGCCTGGCTCGGCAGTACATCTATACCAGCGCGATCTGGAACGAACTGGGCTTCAAGGACAAGGCGCCCGATCCCGGCTACGCGGCCTGGCTGGACCGACTGCCCAAACGGACCGTGACGTGGTTCGCGCGGGGGCGGCACGACCGGCTGCTGGTGACGGTTCGCGATCGCGGCCGCGTCATCGGCCTGCCGATCATCAACGGCGGCGAGGGGCAGCACATGAACACGCCCTACTATCCGATCCCGTTCTCGCCGGGGATGCTGCAGGGCGTAGCCGACGGTGTCTTCCCGCAGCTGCTGCCGCGCATCACCCTGGCCGATGGCTCGGTGCTGGCGCCGCTGGCCTACGCCGCCCACGTGCAGGTCGCGGGGCAGGGGACGCGAACGACGGTATCCTACGACCAGGACCGGCTGGACCGCCTGGGTCAGAAGGCGCCGGTCGCCGACGACCGCTTCGGCGTCAAGACGACCTATGTTCTGGAGCCGGGCCGCATCCGCCGCACCGATGTCTTCACGCCCAGGTCCGGCGTGGCCGTAAAGGCGGTCGACCTGGCCTTCGCCAGCTTCTCGGCGAAGGCCGCGACCCGAGGCGGCGCGACGCGCTTCGGGGCGGGCGAGGTGACGAGCTTCGATGTCCAGGGCCTGACCTGCGCGACGCGGCCGCTGGACGACGACAAGGCCTATCGCAGCCCGACGGGGGCGATGACCGCCCTGACCCTCTGCACGGGCGGCGCGCCGGAGAGCGGGCCGTTCACCGTGAGCTGGACGCTGAGCTACAGATAACTCGGCGCTACTGAGCCGGGCCCATCCGGAACGCGCACAGCTTGTTGCCGTCGAGGTCGCGGAAATAGGCCGCGTAGAACGCCTGGGGCCCCTCGTCGCCACGCACGCCGGGACCACCCTCGCACTTGCCGCCCAGGGCGATGGCCTTGTCGTACAGCGCGTCGACCTTGCCGCGCTCGTCCAGCACGATGGCGATCATCGTGCCGTTGCCGAAGGTGGCGGCCTGGCCGTCATAGGGCTTGCCGACGCCGAACATCGGCTTGCTCCAGTCCGCGCCCCAGGCGCAGCCGCCGGTCGGGAATTCCATCAGGCGACCGACGCCGATGGTCCCATAGAAGGCCTTGGCCTTGCCCAGGTCGTTGCTGCCGATCAGGGTGTATCCGATCATCGCGTACTCCCCCCGTTGAAAGTCCCGGCGCGTGGGTCGAACCCGACGGCGTCGACCAGTGGAAAATGATCAGTTTTGTCGATGCTATGTCGCATAGGTAACTTACAGCTATCTCCATCACTCGTGCGTCATCAATTCTAAGTGACGGTGATATATTTCCGGAGTTTTCAGATAAATTTGTTGAGAAATGTCGAGTTTACGACACACATTTATTTCGATGTTGGGGATTTTATTCGTAATCCTCGAATTGGGGTGTTAACGTCCTGAGACCATCGGCTCCGCTTCTCGAGCGCCGGTGGCTGAGAGATGAAGCCACGGCTTCCGCTCCCGCTCGAAGAGGCAGGAGTTCGATCATGCCCACCTATCTTTTCTACCCCAGGCGTGCGGATGGCGTGTCCCTGACCTTTATCGCCGAAGCCGCGGCGGATGACCTGGACGCCCTGGAACTGGCGGCGGAGATCGCGGCGGCGCATGCGTGCAGCGGTGTCTTCGTGTGGGAGCCGGCGGCCGCGCCGGAGGGCAAGGACCGCTTTGTCGGCGAGGTCGATCGCCTGGACGGCAAGGTGGCGCCCGAGCCGGCGCCGCGGCCGGGAGCCGCCGCCACGGTCTAGGCGTTACCGGGCGATCTCAAGGGAGTCGCTCCGTGGACAAGCTGTTCGCCAAGTTCGCCAATGTCACCGCCAAGATCACCGGCAGCCCGCCGGCGTTCCTGGCCTGCGTCGCCCTGGTGGTGGTCTGGGCGGTGAGCGGGCCGATCTTCAAGTTTTCCGAGACCTGGCAGCTGGTGATCAACACCGGCACGACGATCATCACCTTTCTGATGGTGTTCCTGATCCAGAACACCCAGAATCGCGACGGCATCGCGCTGCAGACCAAGCTGGACGAACTGATCCGCGCCACCACCGACGCCGAGAACGAGTTCATCGGCATCGAGAAGCTGACCGACAAGGAGCTGGAGGCCATGCACGCCCACTGCAAGGCGCGCGCGGATCGCAGCGTGCGCGCCCTGCAGCGCGCCGCCGCTGAAAAGGACGCGCGGGTGGCCAAACAGGCCAAGACCGGAAAGCCCGTCGCCGCCGACAAGAAGCAGCCCTCGGCCCGCGCCCAGGCTTCGCGTCGCGCCAAGGCCTTGCGCGCCGGCCATCCCAATTAGCCGTGTCAATATCAGACCTTCGTAGGGTGGACGTCAGACCTCGTCGGCGATAGCGGTAACACGAGCGAGCCATGGCCAAGTCGGCTCGACAGGGAGCCGGACCGCCTTGCCGAAGTTGAAAGCGTTGCGCTGGTGGATCATCGGCCTGGTCATGCTGGGCGCGATCGTCAACTACCTGACGCGCTCGACCATGGGCGTGGCCGCGCCGACGATCCTGAAGGATCTCGGCATCTCGGTGAAGGAGTATTCCTGGATCACCAGCGCTTTCCAGCTGGGGATCATGCTGCAGCCGATCTGCGGCTACGTGCTCGACACCCTGGGCCTGCGCACCGGCTTCGCCGTCTTCGCCGCCGCCTGGTCCCTGATCGCCATGGCTCACGGCCTGGCCAGTAATTGGCAGGGCTTCGCCATGCTGCGCGGCCTGCTGGGTCTGGCCGAGGGCTCGGCCCAGCCGGCGGGCATGAAGGCGGTGGCCACCTGGTTCCCGGCCAAGGAGCGCGGCTTCGCCGGCGGGATGTTCAACATCGGCGCGTCGCTCGGCTCGGTGCTGGCGCCGCCGCTGGTGGTGTGGGCGGCCCTGACCTGGAACTGGCGGGCGGCGTTCGTCCTGACGGGCGCGATCGGCCTGGCTTGGGTGGCGTTGTGGCTGGTCTTCTACCGTTCGCCCGACCAGCATCCGTCGATGACCGAGGACGAGCGCGCGCGTGTCGCCGCCGGTCAGGAGGCCCACCTGGTCGACGCCGGAACCCGGCCATCGATCGTCTCGATCCTGAAGCAGGGCAAGTTCTGGGGCATCGCCCTGCCGCGCTTCCTGGCCGATCCGACCTGGGGCACGCTGTCGTTCTGGGTGCCGCTGTATCTGTCGCACACGCGCGGCTTCGACCTGAAGCAGATCGCCATGTTCGTCTGGCTGCCGTTCGTGGCGGCGGACCTGGGTTGCCTGTTCGGGCCGGTCATCGCCCACTTCCTGCAGAAACGCGGCGTGTCGCTGATCAATGCCCGGCGCTGGGCCTTCACGGTGGGCGCCGCGATGATGACCGGCATGATGTTCGTCGGCCGGGTCGAGAGCCCCTACGCCGCCATCGCCCTGCTGTGCCTGGGCGGCTTCGCGCACCAAACCCTGTCGGTCACCGTCATCACCATGGCCTCGGACCTCTTCCGCCGCGACGAGGTCGCCACCGTGGCCGGCCTGGCCGGGATGATGGGCAATCTGGGGGTCCTCCTGTTCTCGCTGCTGATCGGCGGGCTGGTGACCAAGATCGGCTACGACCCGTTCTTCGTGGCCCTGGGCGTGCTGGACATCCTGGGCGCCGTGGTCCTGTGGACCTTCGTCAAGGACCGCGTCGCGCCGGGCGCGCGACCGGTTAGCCAGATCCCCAATCCGTGAGCCTCCCCGTGATCCGCAATCCCATCCTGCGCGGCTTCAATCCCGACCCGTCGATCGTGCGGGTGGGCGAGGACTACTACATCGCCGTCTCGACCTTCGAGTGGTTCCCGGGCGTTCAGATCCACCACTCGCGAGACCTGGTGAACTGGCGCCTGCTGAGCCGGCCGCTGACCCGCGCCAGCCAGCTGAACATGCTGGGCGACCCCGACGGTTGCGGCCTGTGGGCCCCGTGCCTGACCCATGCCGACGGCCGGTTCTGGCTGATCTACACCGACGTGAAGCGCTATGGCCGGACCACGGTGGGCGGGGCCTCCGGGGCCAGCTTGCGCGACTTCCACAACTACCTGGTCACCTGCGACACGATCGACGGCGAGTGGTCGGATCCGATCTACCTGAACAGCTCCGGCTTCGACCCGTCGCTGTTCCACGACGACGATGGCCGCAAGTGGCTGGTCAACCAGTTGTGGGACCACCGGCCGGGCAAGAACCGCTTCGCCGGCATCGTGCTGCAGGAATATTCGTCGAACCAGCAGCGCCTGGTCGGCGAGCGCAAGGTGATCTTCGAGGGTACGGCGATCGGCCTGACCGAGGCCCCGCACCTCTACAAGCGTGACGGCTGGTACTACCTGGTCACCGCCGAGGGCGGCACGGGCTGGGGACACGCCATGACCATGGCCCGCTCGCGCGCCATCGACGGGCCTTACGAGTTGCATCCCGACACCTACGTCCTGACCTCGCGCGACCGGCCGCACGTGGCCTTGCAGCGCGCGGGTCACGGCGACCTCGTGGAGACCGCCGACTGCGACACCTACGCCGTCTATCTGTGCGGTCGGCCGCTGCCCAATCGCGGGCGCTGTGTGCTGGGGCGCGAGACGGCCATCCAGAAACTGGTCTGGGGCGAGGACGGCTGGCTGCGCACCCTGGACGGCTCGGGCGACCCGACGTTGGAGACCCCGGCGCCGAACCTGCCCGCGCGGCCCTGGCCGGTCGCGTCGGCGCGGGAGGATTTCGACGGCCCTGACCTACCGATCGACTTCCAGTGGCTACGGACGCCCTATCCGGACGAGATCTTCAGCCTGGCCGCCAAGCCGGGGTCGCTGCGCCTGTATGGTCGCGAGAGCCTGGGCAGCGTCTTCCGCCAGGCCCTGGTCGCGCGTCGGCAGCAGGATCATTGCTATTCGGCCTCCACGATCCTGGACTTCGAGCCCGAGCACTTCCAGCAGGCCGCCGGCCTGGTCTGCTACTACAACGGCGCCAAGTTCCACTATCTGCACGTCAGCCACGACGAGGCGATCGGCAGGCATCTGCGGGTCATGACCTGCACCCCCGATAGCCCGCAGGCCGACAGCTTCACCGCCCCGATCCCACTGGCCGCTGGCCCGGTCGAATTGCGCGTCGAGGTCGACTTCGAGCGCCTGCGCTTCGGCTTTCGGCAGGGTGGGCAGGGGGCGTGGGCCTGGTTGCCGGAGGTGTTCGACGCCTCGATCCTGTCGGACGAAGCCAGCGCGCCCGGCGCGCCGAACTTCACCGGCGCCTTCGTCGGCATGGCCTGCCAGGACACTTCGGGCATGGCCGCGCCGGCTGACTTCGATTGGTTCGAGTACCAGGGGCGGGAATACGTAACGGCTCCCACAAACCTATAACCCATCTCCCCGGCGAAAGCCGGGGCCCAGATTCATCTGGAGAGGTTTGGGATGATCCGAGATCCGTCCAGTCACCTCGTCGGGCGCCTTGGGCTCGATCCGGGCCCCGGCTTTCGCCGGGGAGATCGGATGTGGAGGCGGCCCCAGAATTTGTGAATTGAGTGAACGGCGTTCACCCTTAGTGTTCGTTTCCTAAGCCGCTTCAGACGGCTCCAGGGAGAACGCCATGAACGCGCCTGTCTCGATCTCGCGGGAGGACGCCGCCCTCTACGCCGGCCTGACCGTCACGCCCGCCGGGCCGGTGCTGGGGGCCGAGATTTCCGGCCTCGACCTGACGCAGGCGCTCAAGCCCGAGATCGTCGCGGCCATCCGGGCGGCCTTGCTGCGCCACAAGGTGGTGTTCTTCCGCGACCAGGACATCAGCCACGAGGACCACGTCCGGTTCGGCCGCTACTTCGGCGACCTGGAGGGGCATCCCGTGACCGCCCACGTGCCGGGCTTTCCGGAGATCCTGCACATCGAGGCGGCCGACGGCATGAAGCTGCGCGAGGAGATCCTCCCGATCGTCCGCGTCGCCAACAAGTGGCACACCGACGTCACCTTCCGCGAGGCGCCGTCGATGGGCGGGGTGCTGCGCATGCGTCACATGCCGCCGCTGGGCGGCGATACCCTGTTCGCCGACACGGCCGCCATCTATCGCGACTTGCCTCAGAAGCTGAAAGAGCAGCTGGCGACCCTGAGCGCCGAGCACGACATCATCCAGAGCTACGGCTATCGGGTCGACGAGGCCAAGCGCCAGGAACTGCGGGCGGCCTATCCGCCGATGGTCCATCCCGTGGTGCGCACGCACCCGGAGACCGGCGAGAAGCATCTGTTCGTCAACAAGGTCTTCACCACCCGGATCCTGGGCCTGCCCGAGGACGAGGCCAAGACGCTGCTGAACGAGCTGCTGGATCGGGTGAAGGCGCCGGAGTATCAGGTCCGCTTTCGCTGGACGCCGAACGCCATCGTGTTCTGGGACAATCGCGCCACGCAGCACTATGCGATCTTGGATTACTGGCCCCAGGAACGGATTGTCGAGCGGGTGACGATCAAGGGCGACAAGCCCTTTTAGCGGGAAGGCCTAGAAGAGGGCCGAGATCGCCAGGCGGCAGCCTTCGATCAGCGCGGCCCACGCGCCCAAAGCCAGGCCCAGCGGCAGCACGCGACGCATCAGCGTGGCCGGAACGTCGATGTTCAGGCCGGCGCTTTTCATCGGCAGGGGCGGCTGGACGTGGGCGATCGACTTCATCTCTATCGGTCCTAAAACGCGGTCGTGTTCAACAAGGTGCGAAGCAGGGATCCAACGGTATTTATTATGCATGCGATTTAATCGCGTGCTGGGTTTTGGGTTGGCCGCGCTTCCGTTTTGGACCGAGGTCCGAGAAAGCGAACGGATGACCGGGAAGGAAACCGGCTGGACTTGCCCGAGGGCCAGGCCAGCCGGCTAGCACAAAAAGGTGTCGACGCGGTGGGGTGCGCCGAGTGATCAACTCATCGACGAGTCTTGCGTTCAAGGCAACGCTCCAGACTGTCGCACCACTGCGACAAACGCGCGCAGAGGCTTACGGGGGAAGGGTTTGAGCTGCGCCGGTCCGGCTCGTGCGCGCGCTACTTTTCCGCTTCCTTCTCCTTGTAGAAGCCTTGCAGCACGAAGAACGCCGGCTTGCGGCGGCCGGTCGGCGACACCAGGCCCTTGCGGTTCCAGCCCTGCTGATAGACCGGATGTTGGCGGCGGGGCGCGCGGAAGTCCTTGAGGATCCACGGCGACATGCCGCGCAAGCTGGAGATCTGGCGGGCCATGGCCAGGGTCTTCTCGTAGTATTTGCGCTGATAGTCCTCGGAGAACTTGCGCATCAGCTGGGGATCGCTGAAGCCGGCCAGGGCGTCGGCGCCGAATTCCGAGAACACCATCGGCTTGTCGGTGGCCTTCCAGGCGATGCCGGACAGGGCGTCCAGGGCGTCGTCGCTGTACCAGCCGTTGTAGGTATTGGCCGACAGCACATCCAGCTTGTCGGCCAGCGGGTCGTTCAGGCCCATCAGCGCCTTGCCGTCCACGGTCTTGCGGTCGGTCAGCAGGGCGGCGGTGACCAGGCGGCTGTCGTCCAGGGCCCGGACGTCGTCGACCAGCTGGTAGAGGAAGCTGTTGCGGGCGTCGGTGATCGGCGTCTCGTTGGCGACGCTCCACATGATGATCGAGGCGCGGTTTCGGTCGCGGCGGATGTTGTCGGCCAGCATGCCGCGCGCCAGGGCCAGGGTGCGCGGGTTGCCGAAGTCGACCAGCCAGTAGACCGGGATCTCGCTCCAGACCAACAGGCCCATCTCGTCGGCCAGCCGGGTGGTGACCTCGCTGTGCGGATAGTGGGCCAGGCGCACGAAATTGCCGTGCAGGCCGTCCTTGACCTCGGCCAGCAGAGCGCGGGCCCCGGCCTCGGTGATGGTGCGGGCGGGGTTCTCGCCGAACTCCTCCTCGTGCACCGAGATGCCGCGCAGGAAGATCGGCTTGCCGTTCAGCAGGATCTCGCTGCCCTTGGTCTCGATGGTGCGGAAGCCGACGCGGTCGGTCAGGCGGTCCTCGCCGGCCTGGACCACGACGTCGTACAGCTTGGGCCTGTCGGGCGACCAGCGGGCCAACCCCTTGGGCGCGGCGGCCGAGGCGTTCAGCACGCCCTTGGCGTCCGTTCTGCCCGTGACGTCCAGGCCCAGTTCGGCGACGCGGACATGGACTTCCTGGTTGGCGGCCTGGGCGCCGTCCAGCGTCACGGTCGCGGCGATCTTGCCGTCCTTGGTGAGGCGCACCCACGCCTCGTCGATGAAGGTGCCGGGCGTAATGACCAGGCGCATCGGCCGGGTGATCCCGCCATAGTTCTCCCAGTCGGTGACCGGCGGCGGCACGCCGTCCGCCTGCGGCGTGGAGTCGACGCCGACCGTGAGCTGGTTGTTGCTGGCGCGCACGACGTCGGTGACTTCCAGCGAGAAGGGCGTGAAGCCGCCCTCGTGTTCGCCGACGCTCTTGCCGTTCAGGAACACCTTGGCGGTGTAATTGACCGCCTCGAAGCGCAGGAAGGCGCGCTGGCCAGGCTTGAGCGCCGGCGTGTCGAAGCGGCGCGTGTACCACATCAGGCCCTGGTAGTAGCGCAGGGTCGGGTCATGGCCGATCCAGCCCTGGGGCAGGGTCGCCGTCGGCGCGCGGTCCATGTCGTATTCGTAGAGCGCCGTCGGCTTGGCCCGGGTCAGGGCGTCGACGTCGACATCGTCATAGCGACGATGGCCCGCGCCGGGTGCGCCACGATGGAAGCCGGCCAAGCCGTCGCGATAGGGATCGACCGAATAATGCCAGGTCCCCGACAGGTCCTGGCCGTCGCGGTTGTCGGCCCGCGTCAGGGTGGGAGAGGAGGCTTGGGCGTCCAGCGGCGCCAGCACGGTCAAGGCGCACATCGCGCCCACGAAAGCCTTCAGTCCCATCGCGTCCTCCAGCAGCCTTTCGGCCTTGTCGCGGGAGTTGAGCACGGAGACTGGTCAGGGCGCAACCAAATTGGTCATACCACTTGGCGCAACAAAAAGGCGGCCCGATCACGAGGGACCGGGCCGCCGGGGTAGTCTCTGTCTGCTCGAGCCCTAGAAGCTCTTGCGGACCGTCACGCCATAGGTGCGCGGGGCGTTCGGATAGCCGCTGTAGCTGCCGTCCTGGGCCACGGTCGGGAAGGTCGAGATCAGGCTATCGTCGTTGGTCAGGTTACGCGCCCAGAGCATGACCTCGATCTGCTTGGCCGTGTTGGTCACGCCCAGGCTGGCGTTGATCACGTTCTGGTCCCAGCTCGACAGGTTCGGCGGGGTCGTCTCGGTCAGCTGGGTCTTACTGACATAGTCGTATTCCGCCCGGGCATAGCCCTGCCAGTCGTTGCCGAAGTCGTGGTTGATCGTCGCCGAGGTCGAGAACGACCACTTCGGGATGCCGGCCGGCGTATCGCCGGTCAGGTCGCGGAAGTTCGGACGGCGGCCGGTGGTCGGGTCGACCGGGCAGCGGGCCGTGTCATAGTTCACGCAGGCAGCGCCGGTGAAGCTGTCGTACTTAGGATCCAGGTACGTCACGGCCGCCGTCAGGTTCAGCCAGTGGACCGGACGCCAGGCGCTGTCGATCTCGAAGCCCTTCACCGACTCCTCGCCGGCGTTGACCAGGCTGTAGCCCAGGCCGGTGAAGGCGTTGGACTGGAAGCCCTTGATCGATTGCTTAAACAGCGCGGCGTTGACATAGCCGCCCGGGATGTTGGCCTTCACGCCCAGTTCGTAGACGTCGACGTTTTCCGGCTGGGCGGTGCGGCCCACGCCGTTGGCGTTCGGCGGACGGCTGTCGGACGACAGGTTGTAGGCCCCGGCCTTCCAGCCCGTGGAGTAGCTGACATAAGCGTTGATCGCGCCGAAGTCATAGGCGGCGCGAACGGCGTAGGTGACCTTGTCGCCCTTCAACTGGCCGGACTCGTTGGCGTTCGGATAGTTGACCGGACCGTGGGTCGGATCGTTGCCATAGAAGAACTGCAGGGCGCCCAGGGCGCTATACAGGTTGCCAGGCAGGCCGATGGCCGTGAACTGCGGCACCGCCGACAGGTTCAGCGACGAGAAGGGGTCCTTGAGGACAACGTTCGAGCGGGCCTTCTTGTCGTCGTTCAGATAGGCGAGGCCGCCGGTCAGGGTCAGCTTGTCGGTGACCTGGTAGTCGACCTGGCCGAACAGCGAGTACGACGTCTGCTTCATGCTGTAGTAGTCGTCGATGCCCTGGCCGGCCTGGAAGTAGGTCGAGCCGGGCTTGACGAGGGTCGGCGTGGCCAGGCTCTGCAGGAACTCCAGCGCATAGAGATTCGAGCGGCCGGTCAGGGCCGGGCGGATCGCGGCAGGCAGGGCGCCCAGCAGCGCCGCCGGCACCGGGCCCGAGAGGGCGTCGGCGAAGGCGCGGATGTCGCTGCCATAGGTGATCGTGCGGCCGGTGTTCAGCTTTTCGTTCTGGTAGAAGCCGCCGATCAGCCAGTTCAGCGGGCCGTCGCCGCTGGACGCCAAGCGCACTTCCTGGGTGAAGGTCTTGATGGTGTTGGCGGTGCGGTTGTTGGAGATATCCGCGCCGGTGAAGTCGATGTCCTGGAACGAGGCGTTCTTCTGGTTCCGGTAGGCGGTGATCGCGGTCAGCTTGGCGAAGCCCAGGTCATGGTCGATCTGGCCCGACACGCCCTTGCCCGACAGCGTGTTGTTCGGGTCGGTGTTGAAGATCACGTTGCGGTCGAAGACCTTGGTGGTGTCGCTGATCGGCTTCTTCAGGATGCTGCCGATCACCAGGGTGGCCGGGCCGTTCAGGATCGAGGAGACCGCGCAGCAGGTTTCGTTGATCTTGTTGTAGTCGGCGATGATCCGCACCGAGGTCTTGTCGGTCGGCTCCCACAGCACGTCGCCGCGCACCGACCAGCGGTCGCGGTCGTTGACGTCGCTGCCGGTGGTCAGGTTGGTGAAGAAGCCGTCGCGCTTGTTCAGGCTGCCCGACAGGCGCACCGCCAGGGTGTCGCTGAGCGGGCCGGTGAAGGTGCCCTTGATCTGGCGCGTGTTGTAGTTGCCGACCGTGGCTTCGATCTTACCGCCGGTCTCGAACTGGGGTTTCTTGGTGACGATGCTGATCGCGCCGGCCGACACGTTCTTGCCGAACAGGGTCGACTGCGGGCCGCGCAGCACCTCGATGCGCTCGATTTCCGGCAGGTCGTCCAGGGCGGCGGCGGAGCGGCTGCGATAGACGCCGTCGATGAACACCCCGACCGAGCTTTCGATGCCGTCGTTGCCGTTGCCGTTGCCGAAGCCGCGGATGACGAAGTTGGTCTGGCCGGTGGCGTTGAACTGGGTGACCTTCAGCGATGGGACCACCGATTGCAGGTCGATCAGGTCGCGGACCTGGGCGCGTTCGATCGTCTGCTGGCCGGTGACGGCGACCGAGATCGGCACGTCCTGCAGGGTTTGTTCGCGCTTGGTGGCGGTGACGACGATTTCGGCGATCGAGTTGTTATCGGCGGCGCTTTGTTGGGCATAGGCCGGCGCGGCAATGGCGAGCGCCAGGGCGGACACCCCCAGCAGATGGACGTTTCTCATGAATAACTCCCTGTTTTTCTTTATTATCGGCCGCATGACTCCTCTTCCCGCCTCGAGCAATCGCGGGTTTCTTTTGGAGGAGGGCGAACCTATTGACGTAGGGTAAGGGCGATCCTGGCCGGGCGTTCGGGCCGTGCGAGACGGTCGGAGAGGCCAGGCCGTGGATGAAGACGCTTTGCGTCATGTTTCCGCCCCAGTGCGCCCGGTCTTGCATCCCGCGCGCAACTGACTGCGATTTTAATATGCCCTCGATATTCTAGCGCAAGTTAGAATTTATCGGATTGATCCGGATCACGTTCGGAACGAGTTTCGAAAGAACGGTGTCCTCCGACGATAGAATCGGTCGCGCCGGGCTGTGGAGAGAGCGCGATTGTCGAAGGGCGGGGATCCCGGAGCCCTGGTCGAAGAGGCCAGGCCGATGGCGCAGAGCCAGAAGTCCGTGAAGAAGCGCGAGGCGATCCTGGGCGCGGCCATCGAGGTCATCAACGCCAAGGGCTTCGCCGCCGCCACCATGACCGAGATCGCCGCCGCCCTCGATCTGCGCGACGCGGCCCTCTACTACTATTTCCCGAATAAGCAGGCCCTGGCCTTCGCCGGCCACCAGCGCTCGCTGGAGCGGTTCGAAGCGATCCTGGCGGTGGTCGAGGCCGCCGGCGGCACGGGCCTGTGCAAGCTGCGGCGTTTCCTGCGAGCCCTGCTGGACGACGCGGTGACCAATGGGCCGCAGCTCTATTTCGGCGACAGCTCGTATCTGGCCGATGACCAGCGTCAGGCGATCGAGGCCTGGTCCGCGCGGCTGTCTCGGCGGCTGGAGCGGTTCCTCGAGGACGGCATGACCGACGGCTCGATCGTGACCTGCGAGCCGCCGCTGGTGGTGCAGCTTCTGGTCGGCATGCTGATCTGGCTGACCAAGTGGACGCCGGGCACGCCGGGCCTGACCAACGAGCGCTTGCTGGAGGCGATCGAGGCGACCGCGCTCCAGGGGCTGGCGAAGGCGTGACAGCCGAAAGTGTGAGCGGTTTCGGCGCTCGTCACGCCTCAATGAAGCTCTAGAGACCCAGCTCCGCCCGGACCTTCCTAGTCAGCTTGGCGGCGATCAGGCCGTGGGCGGTCTTCACCCAGTCGGTCACCTCGTCGGCGTCCAGTTCGGACAGTTCCGCGAAATGCACCCATTTAGCGCGGACCAGATAGGGCGCGGGATTGGCGCGGCCGGTCTCGGTCAGGACCTCGAACGCCACGTCGGAGGCCTTGAACGAGATCCCGCCGCCCTGGGTGACGCCCGTGCCGCGGACGGCGAACATCTTGCCGCCGACCTTGAAGACGTGGTCGTCACCCCACTGGACCGAGAGAGTCGCGCCCGGTAGGGCCAGGCACGCCGCGTCGAAGGCCTTGGGCGTCATCAGGCGTCGACGCCGAGACCGATCGGGCAGACCACGCCCGTGCCGCCGATGCCGCAATAGCCGTTCGGGTTCTTGGCCAGGTACTGCTGGTGATAGTCCTCGGCGAAGTAGAACGGGCTGGCGGCGGCGATCTCGGTGGTGATGTCGCCCAGGCCCTGGGCCGACAGCGCCTGCTGATAGGTTTCCTTCGACTCCACGGCGGCGGCGGCCTGGGCGTCGTTGGTGACATAGATGCCCGAGCGATACTGGGTGCCGATGTCATTGCCCTGGCGCATGCCCTGGGTCGGGTCGTGATTCTCCCAGAACGTCTTCAGCAGGGCCTCGTAGGTGACGACCTTGGGGTCGAACACCACCAGCACCACCTCCGTGTGCCCGGTGCGGCCGCTGCAGACCTCCTCATAGGTCGGGTTCGGCGTTACGCCGGCCGCGTAGCCGGCGGCGGTGACATAGACGCCCGGAACCTGCCAGAACACGCGCTCGACACCCCAGAAGCAGCCCATGGCGAAGATCGCCGTCTCCAGGCCGTCGGGATAGGGCCCCTTCAGCGGATGGCCGTTAATGAAGTGGGTGTCGGCCGTCGGGATCGGCTCGGGACGACCCGGCAGGGCGGTGTCGGCGGTGGGCATCTCGAGGGTCTTCTTGAACGAGAGCATGGCGGACCTTTCGCGGCGGGAATTTCTCGCGCCTGGATATAAGCGCTCGCATCGCCAGTTTCATCCGGGAACGCGCTTGCTCTGCGACCGCCCCTGAGTATATTGCGCGCCTTCCCGCGCCGGGGGTCTCAACCACCCCCGACCCGAGTGCGCTGGTGAGGTGGCCGAGTGGTTGAAGGCGCACGCCTGGAACGCGTGTATAGGGGAAACTCTATCGAGGGTTCGAATCCCTCTCTCACCGCCACCGACCCCTCCAACATATTGATTTCTATATTATTCCAGAGACCGGAATTCGTCGGCCCCACTTTGGGTCCCACTTTTTGAATTCACTGCGAGGTGCACCTCGCTTTAAAGATGCGGCTATCACACTCGCGATCACGCGCCACGGCGTCGACGCCAATGGGCGTCATGCTTCCCCCCATGCGACACACGCGCACCTCTTAGTCCGCGCTAACACGCCAACGAAGTTCGTCTCGCCGCTGAGTTCAGGGCACTTGGCGCGGTCGAGTTGCATTCTCGGCGGATGCTCGGAAATCGTGATCCTTGCTCCGCTTAGCTGCGCCCGCTACCCTTGCATGAATACCGCGCTGAACCCGTTCGGGGCGGGATGCTAGTTCGGTCGGGTGAGCATTAGTTGATGGAATTCGGAACCTCGTCCGACACGGATCGTGCGCGGCACCTGATCCCGCTGACCCGCGATTGGGGCGCGTGGAATACCGTATCGCTCTACCTGGATCGCTGCCAAGTCGACACTCCCGACGAACTCGTTGCGGCGACATGGGCGCACGTCAACGCCTTGAGAACGAGCATTGGCAAGGTGGTCGACTTTGGCGCTGGCGATGCTCGCTTTGCTCGCCACGGCAGCTTCAAAGAGTACGTCGGGTACGAAATCGACCGTGATCGTTGTCGAAACGCGGCGCTACCCACCAATGCCAGGCTTGTAAACGACTGCGCCTTCTCGGGTGACGTCGAGGGCGCCGATCTCTGCATTGGCAACCCGCCGTTCGTGCGCAACCAAGACTTGCCCGTCGGTTGGCGCCAAAAAGCATCCGTGGTCCTCAAGCGACGGACCGGAATCGCTGTTTCGGGCCTGGCGAACGCCTGGCAATACTTCTTCCTTCTCTCACTCGCTAGCCTCAGGGAGGACGGCCTCTGCGCGCTGGTCATCCCTTATGAATGGGTGTCGCGTCCCTCAGCAAAGGCGCTCAGGGACTACATTACGGCGCAGAAGTGGAACGTGAGCGTCTATCGGCTCGTCGACACTACGTTCGACAGCGTGCTTACTACTTCCTCAATCACGATCGTCGACAAGTCGGTGCGTGATGGCCAATGGCGCTATTTTGAAGAAACGGCCGAGGGAGACTATCGCTCTCTTCCGTCTCCGAGCGGATCTGAGCAAGGCGTGCTCGGCTATCTCAAGCGCTCCGACATAGTAGCGGGCGCCCCTCGCGCCATTCGTGGCTTAAGCCCCGGAACACAGAAGGTGCTCACGCTAACGGAAGGCGAACGCGTTCGCTCTGGCTTAGAGGTGGGCCGAGACGTCGTCCCCTGCGTCACCACTCTCCGGCAATTGCCGAATGAAGCAAAAATTCTTGATGAGGCAACGTTCAGAGCACTGTATCGCAATCCCGGTCAGAAATGCTGGTTGATCCGCACTGACGATGAACCAAGCCGAGCGCTCCAAGCTTATCTCGATGCAGTGCCCGAAGCTGAATATCAAACGAGCACATGCCTTGAGCGCGAAAATTGGTGGAAGTTTAAAATGCCACCGGTGCCAGCTCTTTTGATGGCAATGAGCTTTAAGGGTGAATTTCCCAAAGCCGTCGCGAATACGATAGAGGCGCGGGCCGTCGGAGGAGTTTGCGGTATCTACAATGTTGACCCTGTCCAGATGCAAGACCTTATCGGAGGTCTTAATGGCGTAAACATTCGAGATCGCATCGTTGCTCACTCGAACGGCTTGCGTAAAGTTGAAATCAATCAACTCAATGCGCTTTTCTTTGATGTATTCAATTCCTCTACGGCCTCCGCATAATGGCTCCGAAGATAGAAAGCGGCATCCTAGATCAGGGAACCCTCTCATTTACCATTGAGAGTCGAATTCTTCGTGAGCTAGGTGAACGCCTAGTAAAACAGCCAGAGGTCGCGATAGTCGAGCTTATAAAGAACTCGTACGATGCGGACGCAACCGAATGTACCATCAACTATGATGCGCCGCGATCCATCACGGTAATCGATGATGGCATAGGCATGACCCTGAGCCGATTCACCAATGGGTGGATGCGTATCGGAACAAGCTCCAAAGAAGCCGTCACGTTTAGTGAAAAGTACCTCCGACTAATCACCGGCGAAAAAGGCATTGGTCGCTTTGCTGTTCGATTTCTCGGCCGGGTTCTTCACCTTGAATCAGTAGCGTATGATGAAGAACGGAAGCGGCTGACTCGTTTAGTTGCTGACTTCGATTGGCCAACATTTGATAAACATCAGGACCTTGGGAAGGTTCAAGTTCCGTATCGGCTTGAATCTGTCAACGGCGACACGCCTACTGGCACCACCCTAAAGATAACTAGGCTGCGGTCGGAGGTAGGCCGACTCGACTTACAGAAGGTTCGCACTGGCTCTATCGGTATCCTTACGCCGCTGCGCTCGCTCTTTCGCAAGATATCTGAAGGCGAAGATATCGCCCCCTCCCTTGACGCGACATCCGACCCTGGATTTTTGCTCAATATCCAGCAAGATGACGAAGAGGAAGGCGAGGACGTTGCCGCTGCCATCCTCGACGGATTTGCATTGCGCGCGCAACTTCGTTTGAGCGGAGACCGGGTGGATCTTCGCATCTACCGGCGGGGAGCCTCGAAACCATACTTAAAGTTCATCGATAAGTTTCCAAACGAGGTTGGGCAACTCTACGCCGACGTCCGCTTCTTTCCGCGTCGGGCAGGTGCATTTACCGGCATGCCGGTCGACGGCCGGCGAGCTTATTCCTGGATCGTCGAGAATGCCGGGGTTGCGGTCTTTGATCGTAATTTCCGTGTTCAACCATATGGGACTCAGTCAGACGACTGGCTCACCCTTCAAGCGGACAACGCACGCAATAGACGCGACCCTCGATCATCGATTGCTCTGAAGCATTTCCCGATGCCTGCCAACGTTAGGTCGTCGACTTCCGAAAACTGGATGCTCCGACTCCCTCAATCAGCCCAATTGATCGGCTTGGTGCAGGTAGAGGGGCGTCGCCACGATGAGATCGACGCCGACGCGGACGAGGAAGGCTTAGTCGCATCGGCAGATAGAGAGGGCTTCGTCGACAACGAGGCCTATAAGCAACTTCAAGATCTTGTGCGCGGCGCGATCGAAGCCATCGCTTACGCTGACCGGAAGCTTCAACGCGAGGAAGAAGAGGCCCAGAGGAACGCCCTGGTCGCGACCATCCGGCGTGAGACGAGGACTGCTATTAGCGAGGTTCAATCGAACCCTCGTATCGCAGAACCAGATAAGGCGCGAATTGTCGCCGCCCTCGCGCAGACCCAGCACCTTGCCGAGCGCCAGGAGGAGACCTCCAGGGAGCGTGAGCAGCAGCTCGAAATTATGAGCCTGCTGGGCGTGGTCGCCGGCTTCATGACTCACGAGTTTGGCGTTGCGCTTCAAGAGCTAGAAGCAACTCATGCCGATCTGGTGATTTTGGCGGAGCAGCAGCCTCAATTTTCCGGAGCAGTGAAAAGTTTTGCTGCACACATCAAGAGCCTCAAAGAGTTCGTCACCTACTCCTCCGGATACATTGAAGGCGCTAAGAATAAACCTAGCAAACCTTATCCTGTCCGCCCGCGCCTGCAACAAGTGAAGAAATACTTCGGTCGATATGCGGAAGAACGCAACATTAAAGTTGAAATAAGCGCCGAGCCTGACCTTATGGCACCCCTGGTTCCACCGTCACTTTACAACGGCATTGCTCTTAACCTCTATACTAATGCCTTGAAGGCTGTCACCGCAAAGGTTGGGACTGAGCAGGGAACTATCGCGTTCCGCGCCTGGAACGACAATCGCTGGCACTATCTTGAAGTGTCGGACACCGGAGTCGGTATCCCCCATGCCCTGCATGAAAGAGTGTTCGACCCGCTGTTTACTACCACGCAGTCTAAGAACGATCCTCTTGGGTCTGGTATGGGCTTAGGACTTGCGCTCGTGAAGCGCGGGGCTGAGGCCTTTGGTGGGCGAGCAGAGTTGGTGGATCCGCCTCCAGAGTTCGCCACATGTGTAAGAATTCGCATTCCGCTGCAAACCGAGACATCTCGCGCATGACCAAAGCCGGAGATATACCGTCCATATTGCTGGTGGATGACACAAGGGATCTTCTTGAGGGCCTAGCAGAGGGGCTGTCGAAGCTCCTGCCCAAAGAGGTTGTCGAAATCCGTCAATGGATGCCAAGCTCAAACGATGATACGCCACAAGAGGTCTTTGACTCAAAAGTGGACCTCAATACCATTCTGGTCGTGACGGATTACGATCTGACGAGCCAGGGTGTGAAGGGACTTTTCGGCCTTACGATAGTCGGATGGTGCCAAAAGCGCTCAATACCTGTCGGAGATTTCTCCCGAGGCAACGCAACTGCACTGCCGAAGGAGCCCAATCTTTTCGAACTTCGTATTCCGACCGCCGAAGCAGATGCGGCGAACTTTATCGCCGCCGCCTTCTCAGGCTTCCTCGCTATTCGAGATGCGATCACTGGCGATCCCGATCTTTTGACATCGAAGCGCAGCCTAGCATCTGTATTGGCCGCTTTGCTTGAGCGGCCGCATTTAGATAATCAGTTTGCGTTATACATGACGCGAATTGGGGCGTCTAACTCCTCCCTTGTTCAAAGATTGCGGGACTTCGCCGATCCCGCCGAGTCACCTGACGATAATGATAAAGTACAGGTTCTCACCTATGTTCTTGGCCATGTCCTTCTGAACTCTATTCTAAAATTTCCCGGACCAATCCTCTCTCAACGTGCGCTTTGCGCCTACCTTGGTACTGCCGAGACCGAGGCATCTGCTTTGAAGGAAGTTTTCGCGGGTGCTTCATATAGCGGCCCATTCAGCGGTAGCGGGGACTACTACTGGCGCGAGGACGTCGACCTGATCCTCGACGAAAAGGGCGAGGCGCTTCGAGATCGAAGCTTCGAAGATTTTGGGGATATGAACCGAGCTATTGGCGAACTGGCGCTTGGCCGTGAGCTCGCTACCCATGTCTGCGAAAGGGATGGTTGCGGCGGAAAGAAGGGCGGGTTTGTGTGCCCGTTCACGCACAGACCAGTGTGCCAACGAGCTGACTGTTCAGTCGCGGCTAGCAGTTGGATTCCGCAAGGTGCGCAGCTCAGCCGTGTCGAGCGCGACTTCTACGACGAATGGGCCCCCCTCCTTGGTCTCTAATTTCGGTATGGAGGGGGCATGAACCGGAACGCCTCACTAGTTCAGCAACAGGTTCACACTGCATGGGACGCAGTTCGAACAGGGCTGCAAAAGATGTATCCGTCGAGCGACGTTCGCCCGTCTAGCGGATATGACATCTTTGAATTTGATCACACAGTGGGCGACGACGACGTGAAGTTCAACGTGCGCCCAATTGTTTTTATGCTGCCGGAGCGCGCTGCGCATTCGTCACCAAGTCTATATGTTGCCGTCAAAGGATGGCTATCATTTGAGGGGCCTGACCTTCGATCTAAGCCGTTGAGAACTAGATCTTTTGGCACGGAAGTCGGTTACTTTCGATCGAAACGCGAAGTTGTTGAGCATGTCTATGGTGCTCACTACGATTTGGACGAAGCCAAGACTGGTCACCCAGTGTTTCATGCTCAGATTTCGCCCCAGATGGATTTGCTTGCTTCGGTAAACGAACAGTTTCGGCGTGAATGGATTGCTCAAGATCGCGTTACACCAATATTGCCGAACGTGAGGACACCTTCCGCTCAAATGGATGTGTTTTCTGTAATTACGCAGCTATGCGCCGACCATCTTCTGACGGAAACCTCGTCTCCCGAGGTAAAGCAAGCCTTCGAGAAGATGCGTACCGCTACTGCATTCTTCGTAGGCGCGGCTCATCGAATGGAATACTTGAACGCGAACATCGCGCCGCATTGCTACCGGTCAACGCACTGGTACAGCGGAGCGGCCTAAGTCGAACGGGCGGCCGTATCATGACCCCGCCCTAACGCGGACGCTGATCAGGCAACGCGTATTGGCCTGATCTCTCTCGGCGGCCCGAGCACATTTTGCAAGGGCCTCGCGGTTTAGATCGACGATCCGTCTAGCGGTTTGGATATCTCGCCACTGGCCTGGATTGGCCGTGGCTAACATCCGCTCGCCCGCCGACCAAATGTCGCGGTGAAGCAGGCTCGCCGCTCGCCTCTCGGGCCAAGCCCAACGCTCTGGAGCTGCCTGCGCCACGATGGCCGGAACGCTGCTCCCCAGGACTGCTCCACCGACCACACCGGCCAACGCCGACTGCAATAGCCGCAAGTTCTGCACACTGGCCAAGCGCGCGGTATCAATCCAGCCACGAAGGTCGATAGTGGCCCGATGAAGCCCCTCAAGCGCTTGATGCAGCTCCGCGCGATCCCGACGCCGGGCCTCGTTGCCGGCCGCTGTGATCTGCCTCGACATCTCGACCGGGCTTAAGGCCAGGGCCGGACTCGTCGCCAGCTTTCCCACGCGCCCGACCGCGACCCTCACGCCTTGAGCGATCTCGCTCAGCGTCTCGCTGTAGTCGGGCGTCGACGCGCGTTCAGCGGCGAGACCAGCCAGAGCGACATTCAGCAAGGCCACCTCCCGACGCAACGCCTCGAACGCCACCGCCGCCGGATCGGCCGGCGCTTCTGATCCGATGTCCTGATCCATCCCATCCTCCTACAAGCCAAATCCCCGGCCACGGCCGATGCCGAGGTAGTCAGAAAGGCCCTGCCCCACGCTGCGGCCCATCTCGGCGGGAAGCCCAAGCTCCGGCCGGCGAGGGCGGAGCAGCGATTCCATCTGCGGGTCGCGCTCCAAGCTCTTGGCCATCGCGCCCATGCGATCTCGGACTTGGCCGGCGCCGGTCATGTCGCCCGCGCGGTGCAAGGCCGTGCGCTGGCGCTCCAAGCCCTGCCAACGTTCGACGAAGCGATCGGCGCGCAGACGCGGATCGGCGCGGACCTCCGCTTCAAGCTGAAGGACGCGGATCGCTCGCTGGGTGCGGCCCGACGCAGTCTCGCCTGCCAAGCCTGGATCGCGGACATAGGCCCGCTCCAGATCCTTGGCGGCGTGCGGGCCGATCTTCCCCATCGCCTCGCGCGCCTGCTCCAGCGCTTTCCGCTGATGGGCAAGCACCGGCAAGCCGCGGTCGTTCATCCGCATCACATCGGCCGCGGCGCGGGCGTGGCGCTCCATCGCGGCGCGTCGAGCAAGCTGATCGCCATCGCGCGCCGGCGTCGCCGGCTGATGCGCGGGACTGACTGGCCTGAACCCGGCGAACATCCCGCGCTCGCGCTGCGGCGGCTCCTTGGGGCGCAACGACGGCGGCACATGAATGTCGCGTCGCTCGGCGAAGTCACTGGCCATATCTTTGGCCCGCTCGCGCGACAGCACGCGGGTCAACTTGCCGAGATCCTCGAACTCGTCGCGACCGTAATGGACCTGGACACTGTCGCGATGCCGCGACAGGGCGACATAGGCGCCATGGCGATCCATGCCCGGCGTCGCCAGCACATGGGTCCGATCGACCGTGACGCCCTGGCTCTTATGGATGGTGGCCGCATAGCCATGATCGACCTGGGCGTAGTTCTTCAGGTCAAAGATGACCGATCGCCCGGCATCGAGCCGTACCGTCATTTGCGTGGCCGAGACCTGCTCGATCTCGCCGAGCATGCCGTTCTTCACGCCAAGCCCGCGATCGTTCTTCAGGAACATCAGCCGGTCGCCGGCCGCGAAGGCGCGCTCGCCGCGCTCGGCCCTGACCGTCACCTCCTCGCCCAACACGCCCGCCTGGCGTAGCCGCTCGCGGGCGGTCAGATTGAGATCGCGCACCTCGTCATTGGTGTGGGTGAGGATGATGCGGCTTTTTCCCGGCTCGGCGATCCGATCGCGATCCCAGCGCTCGACCAGATCCTCGCGCGCCTGATCGCGGGTCTCGGCGGCATGGACCATGCCGCGCGCGTCGTAAGCCGCCAGCGCTTCGCCGGTGCGGCCGGTGGCGAGATGGCGGGTGGCGTCGCGCTGCCAGTCCTCATGCTGCCGGCGAACTTGAGTGATCTCGACATGGGAATGTCGCTCGGCAATCGACCGGAACGCCGCGCCGGCCTCGATGGCCTGGAGCTGCTCGGGATCGCCGACCAGCACCACCTTGGCCCCGGCCTTCTCGGCCGCCGACAGCAGCCGCTCCATCTGCCGCGAGCCGATCATCCCGGCCTCGTCGATCACCAGCACGTCGCGGGCGTCCAGCAGTTCGCGGCCCTGAGCCCACTGATGTTCCAGGCTGGCGATGGTGCGAGACGCGATGCCCGATCCGCCCTCCAGGTTCTCGGCGGCGATGCCCGACAAGGCTAGGCCCTGGACGCGATAGCCGGCGTCCTCCCAGGCCTCCCGCGCCACGCCCAACAAGGCCGACTTGCCCGTGCCGGCATAGCCGACCACCACGCCCAGGTCGCGGGCCTGGGTGACGTGCTCGAACGCCGTCTTCTGCTCGCCGGACAGGACAAGCCCACGCTGCTCGGCCCGCGCCAGGGCGCGGCGCTGATCCAGTTCGCTGACCTGGTGCGCCCGGCGCTCAGCCATCACGGCGCTGGCGCGATGCAAGCGGTCCTCGACCGCGATCATCTCGCGGCTGGTGAACCGATCTTGGCCGCGCCCGTCCTGGCCCAAGGCCACCAGCTCGGGTGAGGCCTGCACCGCACCCATCGCCCGATCGAACTGTTCCTTCCCATCCGAATGGCGGTGAATGAACATCGCCAGATCGCGGCGGGTGAAGGTCGCCTGCTGCTTGGTGATGGCATCCAGAGCGATGCGCGGATCGGCGATGATCCGCTCGCCATTGGCCCGCGCGATCTCGTGGTGTTCGTCGAGCCGATCCGCCTCCAGGCCTTCGTCGGCCCTACGGCCGGCGGCCGGGCCGATCTTGTTCTGCGGCTCCAGGTCGATGCCTTGGTCTTCGAGGCTCCGGCAATCGATCCGCGCGTCGATGTCGAGCTGCGCCAGGCGCTCGTTGACATGGTCCGCCCAGGCCTCGCGCCAATGCTCGACCAGTTCGGTGCGGTTCCAGTCGCGGACCTTGGCGCCAAAACCGTCTTCGCCAACCTCCCGCATCGACAGCATGACGTGGGCGTGGGGCTTGGCCAGGCCGTCGGCTCCAATGTCCCAGTGCAGATTGAGATCAGCGACCATGCCGCGATCGACCATTTCGCGCCGGACGAAGTCGCGGGCCAGTTCGATCCCCTGGGCTTGGTCCATCTCGCGAGGGATGGCGAACTCGACCTCGCGGGAAAGCTGGGCGTCCTTGCGCTTTTCGCCGGCCTCGACCGCGTTCCACAACGTCGCGCGATCCGACAGCTGCTCGGGCGCGCCGTCCGGCAGCATCACTTCAGAATGGACGACGCCGCTCTTGCCCGTGAAGTCGTGGTCGCGATCCAGCCGCTCGTCGTGCAGCCGCGAAGCGGAGCGGTAGGCGGCCGAGGCCACGGCGCTGGCCCCGGTGGCGCGGCTGATGACTTTGACGCTGAAGTGGTAGATCGCCATGGCGACAGACCACTTACTATCCTGAGCGCACGTCGGCACGACGTATAAGCGCGCCCTCCAAGATTAAAATCTCGGAAGGGACCGGGCCGTCCCAGTGTGTTTCAGCAACCTTACTGCCTTCCGAGACCCGCTGTCTTATCCTGAGCGCATCCCGCCATCATGGAGACTACGATGCGCAAACCTCGGGACTTCGATGCTGAGCTGAAGACGCTGGAGGACAAGGCCAGAACGCTCAAGGAGCGGAAGGTCAAACAGCTCGGTGAACTGGTGATCGCCACCGGGGCCGATGCTCTGGATGTCGAGACCTTGGCGGGCGGGCTACTTGGCCTGGTCGAAAGCGGCGACGCGGCTCGCAAGGCGGAGTGGCGCAAACGGGGCGCGGGGTTCTTTCGCAGCGGGAAGGCGGAACCTCCGCGCGCTGCTGGCGGCGACCAATGATGCGATCCGGCGAACCACGGCGGCGCGACACCGGCTTGAGGCGGGGCGAGCCAGGACCGACACCCGGGCCTGGGTGATGCAGCGCCGAGAGCGGACCCACCACCTGATCGAGCTGGGTGGCCTGGTGCAAAAGGCCGGGCTGGTCGAGCTGACCGGTGACGATCGCGCCGCCCTTTACGGCGCGTTCCTGACGCTGGCGATGATGCTCCAGGGCGAGGACCGCGAACACACGCTCGCCCTCTGGCGGCGCGGCGGAAAGCGGGCGTTCGAGAACGACAACACGCCTAGCTGACGCCAAGCCTCGGCGTCGACCAGACCCGCCGAGAGCAGCAATCAGGGCTGTGCAGAGCGACGTTCGAAACCCAACTAGGCGGACCTGGGGGGCATTCACCCAACAGGAGAACACCATGAGTTCCACGCCCATGAGCCCTCTGCGTCAGCGTATGCTTGAGGACATGAAAATCCGTGGCTACACCGCCCATACCCAGCGCGACTACGTGCGAGCGGTCGCCGATTTCGCTCAGTTTATCAACTGCTCGCCAGACTGGGCCGAGCCGGAGGACTTGCGGCGCTACCAGCTGCATCTGGCCAACCAAGGGGTGTCGCCAGCCACGATGAACAGCCGCGTCTCGGGCCTGCGCTTCTTCTTTAGGGTCACCCTCGCGCGGCCAAGTTTTGGAAGTCAGTTAGCGACGGTTCGCGGGGAAAATCGCCTGCCAGAAGTGCTCAGTCCCGAGGAGGTGGCGCTCCTGCTGCACTGTGCCGGCAAGCTCAAATACAAAGCCATACTGAGCATCGCCTATGGTTGCGGCCTCCGCATTTCGGAGATCGCTAACCTGAAGGTCGCCGACATCGACGCTGCCCGGATGCTGATCCGTGTCGAGCAGGGGAAGGGGCGCACCGATCGCTACGTGATGCTGGCTCCCGACCTGCTAGAGTTGTTGCAGGCCTGGTGGCGCCAGGCGCGCCCGATGGGTTGGCTGTTTCCCGGCCGCGATCCTGGGCAGCCGATCGCAACCCGGCAACTCGATCGGATCTGCAAGCAGGCGGCGGCCATGGCCGGGCTGGAGAAGCGGGTTTCCATGCACACGCTCCGGCACTCTTTCGCCACCCATCTACTGGAGAACAAGACGGACATTCGCGTCATCCAGGCTCTGCTGGGTCACAGGAAGACGGATACGACCGCCCGCTACACCCGCGTCGCGACCAAGATCCTTCGCTCGGTCGAGAGCCCGCTTTCGCTGCTCAAGCCACCGACGGACCAGCCGCCTCGGCTTCCGGCTAAGCCTTGGATGTTCTCCTGTTCGACACCTCGAACCTTTCTGGGCCTTGACGCGGAGTCGTCCGCGCCGGTCGACGCAATGCGCCTGCTTTCATCCCTACCGGAAAATTTGGAAGGGGCGAGCGCCAAAGTCGGCGCCCGCCTGACGGCTAAGGCAACGCCTGGCGCCCTGATGGCCGATACTGAACGGAGACCGGAAAACCTGTTCTAGCGCCGCGACCAACTTGCCCGTCGCCAAACGTCTAGAAGCGCAGGGCGGCGGGCGCAATTCTTCAGGCGCACCCGCTGATGTAGCCACTGACTCGGCCTGTCCTGTCGAAGCAGCCGTCGACCTTCGCTCGGAGACAAGACGCCCTGGATCGCTTGGTGGAACAAAGGCCGGACGGGCTGGCGCGCGTCAAGGGGACGCCCTTCGGGCGTCTCGCGGAGCGACGGCGAAGCCGCCCTTGACCCGCACCATCCCGCCCGGCAGAGGCTCTCCAAGCGCTCCAGGGCGAGCACCGACCGTTCCGGTCCTGGCTCCCGCAGGTTGGGATAGGAAAGGCGGTTGCTGCGGGTGGTGCGGCTAGCGCTTGCAAACGGGCGCCCCGCAGTTCGGACAGTGCGCGGTGCGCAGCTCCTCCATCGTCGCCTTGAAGAGGTCGTACCCGTCGCCCTGCTGATGGACCATGACCTGTAGAGCCACCTCCAGCTTGGCGGCCACGCCGTGCATGTCGTGCGCGCGAACCTTGGGCAGCGCTTCGAGCCAGGCCTCGCGTTGGTCGAACAGCGGCTTCAACTGCGCGTCGATGGCGTCCATCTCTTCGGAGGGCAACAGCTCTCCCCGCTTCTCTGGCGTCATGCGCTCCCATCGCTTCTGGCGCACGAGGATGGTCTCCAGATCCGACCAGCGCAGACCCAGACGGTCGATTTCCGCGTCGAGCGCCAGCCACTCGGCGCAGCGAGCGACGGCCGCGTCCGGGACTGCGGCGCCACTCGCGCCGGCGACCACCGGCGCAGCGCTGGCCGCGCCAATGACGACGCGCCGGGAAACGGCGAAGGGCTCCTTGTCGTCAGACATCGGGATGCTCCGCATTGGAAAGGTTGACGGGCTTAGGGCGGATGCGCTCGATCAGATCGACCGTGCGGGAAATCTCGCAGAGCGCGTCGGCCAGACGCGCCTGAACGTCGCCGACGGAGAGCCCTAGGTGGCGAGCGATCAGCGCGTAGTCGAGCGCTTCAATCTGATTGAGCAGGAAGACGTCCCGCGTGTTACGCCGAAGGCGGAGCACCGCGTACGACATGACTTGCCGGGCGTCATGTGGATCGAAGACACGGCCGCGCCAGAGATCGGGATGTCGCCACCGCCACCCCTGGCTGACCACAAGTGGCCAAGGCATGCGCAAGCACACCATCACGCGACGCCTTCACGATCGGAAGCATCAAACCCGGCGGCTTCGACAACGGCGTCGATCAGATTCCGAACTGTCGCGCAGGCCCGCGACCAACAGACCGACGCGACGACCTCCGGCGGCATCTGTGAAATGGCATGGATTTGGTAGTACGGGCTGAGAAGCGCGGCCAATTCTGGAAGGGCCGCCGGGGCGCCATTGAACCCAGCGCGCCGCGCGAACCTCAACGCCTTGCTCAGGTCGTGGCGGAGATAGACACGGTTCCAGTTGTCGCTGATCCCGCGATCAAGCAGATAGGCCTTGAGCGCCAGTTCGATCGCGATTGCCAGGAAATAGCGGGTCACCTCCGGGTGACGATCCTGCGCCGTCTCGGCGGCCTCGTGAAAGCCCGCTGCGTTGCGGCGGAAGGTGTACGCCAAAATCCAATCGCCGCCGCGTCGTCTGGGCGCCCGGCGGCTCATTTTGGCGTGCTGAGTTTGGCGAGGTCGCGGACGGCTCTGACGATCAGCCCGTGCGCCTCTGGATGGTCTTCCTCGAAGATTAGGCGCCCCGCCACCGATAGGTTGGCGATGACCGCTTCGACGCTCTTGGCCGGGGCTGGGCGCATAGCCTTGAGAAGGACGTGGCTTTCGGTCTCCAACTCATCGAGCCGCGCCTCGATCTGCGAAAACCGCGCGCCCTCTCGGACTACGGCCCGCTCATCAGGCGACAGGCGGAACCACCCGCGATTTTTGATCAGCCAACCTTCGAGGGTGCCCCATTCTGCTAGAAGCTGGCGATGCTCAACGTCCATGGCGATCCATTGCTGACAGATGGCAAGGTTGGGATCGCTTGTGACGGTATATGGCACGAGGCCACTGATCAGTGGTGCCGCCGACGCGCCGGCCAGTACGGTGCGCCTCGACGGTTCAGGCAAGCGCGCAGGCGCGCTTCCCGCCTTTCGACGTGAGCTCATGACTCGTGATCCTGAGTGTGTATTACTCCTTTAGTATCATCGACCACCTCTTTCGACAAGCGAAAAGTATCGTGAACTTTACTAATAGTAAAATGCCGTGCTGACGGCGTCGCAAATCCGGGCGGCGCGGGCGCTTGTCGATTGGAGCGGACCCAAGCTCGCGGAGGCGGCGGGCCTGTCCTTGCCGACGATCCGCCGAATGGAAAGCGCCGTTGGACCAGGTCGTAGCTCGGTCGATAACGTGGAAGCCGTACAGCGTGCGCTGGAGGCGGCCGGCGTCATCTTTCAGATGGCCGACGATACGGCCGGCCCAGGCGTGCGCTTGAAGAAGTAGGGCTCAGGCAGTCCGGTCTGCTGGCCCCGGCCAGCCACCGCCCACTCGCGCACGGCCCACCGCAGGCCCTTTGAGCCTACGCTAGAGGGCGCCCAGAGCCTGTCTTTGCACGCCCAAGTACGCTTTGGCCCTGCACGGTCTTGCAGCCTCCGCTTACCGATCCAATTCTGGTCCACCGAATGCCCCGAGATCCCAGTCTGTGGAGCTTGTCGCGATGGCCGAACCCGACCGTATTCTTCGTATCCGAACCGTGCTGCAACGCACGGGCCTGAGCCGCTCAACCCTTTACCGTAAGATCCAAGACGGCTCGTTTCCCCGCCAAGTGCAGATCAGCATCCATGGCGCCGGGTGGCGGGAATCCGCGATCAACCGGTGGGTCGCTGACCCCGCCGGCTATCGAATGGAAGACAGGGCGGGGTAGGGCCTGACGGAGATCGCCCCCCAAGGGCGGCTACGCCGTCGCCTACGGCGATGCGCTTCGCTCACCCTTTACCGGCCGCTCTTCGCCAGGCTGGGGCTAGGCATGCGGCTTAAGCCGCGCTCCGCATGGTCGCCATGCCATGCGGCTGAGCAGCCGGCCCATCCCAGCATCAATGGTACTTGCCACTGCGGTTATCGAAAGCGCCTTTGGTTCCCTCCAGCACATTGACGACGTGAGAATTGATGACCCCGTCTTCGATTGAACCGGACTGATAAGTGATCGCTGACTTCCCACGTCGGTCAAAGGAAGCACGAATGATCTGCTCCGCATCACAAACTACAGCAAGATTGGGGTTGTGCGTCACCATGATGATCTGCCGATTTTTCTTCGCTTCGCAGATAACCGGTACAAGTAGATTTACGATCGTTTCGTTATCTAAATTTTCTTCAGGTTGATCAAGAATGATGGGATTACGCCCCCTGTCGACCAGCAAATAAAATATCAACAACAAAGCGCCCCTCTGGCCGGGAGAAAGTTGCTCAATAGGCGTGTCCTGAAATAATAATGTATATTTCGGCTCTATGTATTCTAAACCGTATAGATAGTCATAAATCTCTTCGGGTTGTCTATCTTTGCGCATGATTGCGAGAATGCCTTTGCCAGCCGGCTCCGATTGCCTGCTACTTTCTTCGAGAAGAGTGGCGACCGACTGGACAAACCCGACCGCTCCCTCGCGGCCGTTGAAGGAAACCTGATCCACCCGCTGCTTGATCGCAGACCGGCTCTCGTCCTCGCCTCTAAGGGCGCCGATGTTCTGCTTGACCATAGAGAAAAGAGTCTCCGACACTGCCTCATGAAAAACGTTGAGGTTGGCTTCAAACTGAAGCTTGTACTCGTCTCGGATCAATCTATTTGCCTGGATCACGTCCTGAAGTGGCTTGAATAACAATGACCGCGCCTCTCTTTGTTGGGAAAGGACGTCATAGATTTTGCGCACGATCTCAAGACGTTCGTCCGAGCGCACTTGAAAACGCTCGGGCAAGTTCATCACGAGCTCCCGCCGCTTCTCCAAACCTTTAATACTATCTGGCGTTTCGTCGCTTCCCACCAAGGCATTGCGACGGGCTTCCCATATTTTAAAGGCCTCGTTGTACGCCTGCCGCAAGCGCTGGGGCTCGTTCAGCTTCTCTCGCAAGGCAGCAGCCTCACCATCGAGCTTCTGCCGATCTGCCCCAATCAGCTCCAACTTCGTCGCCCCGGCCTTGATCTCCGCGTCGAAGGTGGCAATCGACGCCCTTAAGGGAGCACTGTCGATTTTGAGTTCGACGATGGCGGCGATCGCCATGCCGATCTTCGCCAAGTCCTCGGATACGTCGGATTCGAAAAGCGCGATCTGACCTTGAAGAATTGCGAGGCGGTCGAGAACCGTTTTTGCCGCTTGGAGCTTCGTTCGCGAACTACCTTGCCCCTCCAATAGCGCCTTCTCGGCTTCGGTGGATATTTTCAGCGTCTCGGAGATTTCACCGAGTCGTGCTGCGGCTGCCGCCTGCTCTTCATTGAGATCCCCGGTGGGCTCCGGAACCTCTTGGGGTTTTGCGGCGTCAAGTTCGGCAAGCTGAAGCTTTTTGAGCTTGATCTGCTCTTCGAGATTGTCCTTGATCGTTGGGTGCAGGTTTCGCTCTATGCTCGCGATCGTTCGATTGAGTGCACCTAAGTTCTTACGATGCTCCCCAAGTGTGGCCCTGAAACCTATTTCTTGCTGCTCGGTGAGCTGATCGAAGCTCAGCGCGCCCATCCTCGCGTCGCCAAGGTGGTCGAAGATCACGGATCTCAGCTCGATCTCGAACGCGTCTGACTTGCCGGTCACATGATCGTTGCACAGCGCCTCGAAGCGCCCCTGCGGGATATATTTGACCAACTCAACGCGCTCGGCCGACGGATTGTCAGCAAGATTTGCCTCGTTGGGGAGGCCTGCGCGCCAATGCAGCGATCCGTTGAACTGACGAGCGGGCTCTCCAGATTTTCCGCGAAACCTTTCCGGTCGAAGGAAGGAAAAATGTCGGGCGTCTTTTGAGTTTCCCAGGAGCGCGATCACGTCGGCAAGCGCGCTCTTACCGCTCCCCTTGTTTCCAATCACCGCTACTAGGTCCGGGTTCAGCGGTAGATGAACCCCGTCGAACCAATCGTCAGCCAAAGTGCTTCCAGCGACTTTCTGGAGTTCCACTCTGTCGATGTAGAAAGTGCGGTCCGAGTTGACCTTTTCGACCTTTGGGGGAACGGCTCCAATGTAGCAGCGCTTCTCCGGCTCCTTGATGGCTTGGAGAAGTCCTTCCCAGGTTGGGTCGGCCTTAATCCAGGTCTTGCGCCCTGATGGAAAGCCCCCATAGCCGCGCTGGTTGTTGTCGCCGGCGACGCCAACGAAGCAGTGAGCGTCGCTGCCCGACACCGGCAACCTGGGGACCCCGCCGAGCGCCGCTTTAAAGGCATCAAAGAACTTCTCGTTTTGGGGTGTCTTCGTTCCAACAAATGCGTGCCAGGTCGGGTCGTCCCTCACCTCGAAGATCGTCGAGGCTCGAAATAGACTCAAAGCATAGGCGTAGTGATCCATTGGGTTTATGTCGCCGAGCCCGTCGTAAGTACCAAAAGGCATGAAGCCGACCGCGAGTCCTTCAGGCAGTCGCTTCAGCGCCTCCCGATATGGCTCGACCTTTAGTTCCGCGATTTCGTATCCAGCCTTTAAAGCGATGGCGTTATCACCATCCACGTCTTCCTTTTTGTATCCGTGCTTCTTGAGCTTATCCGCGCCCGCATCCCGCGCGCATTCGATCAAAGCGGCGGTCGATAATGGCTTATCGATGAGTTCGATCCGCATCGCTGACACGAAATCGCGAAGGTCTTGATCGGAGGCTTTGTCCGAGAAGATCATATGCGCGTTTAATCGCCCTTTCGGCGATGAGATGCGCAATTCGATCCCGGGAAAAACGGTTTTGTTCAGTGTCGGCGCACCGGGTTGCCCCAGGCGATTTTTCAGCGCGAACCAACCGTCAAAATTCCAATAGTCCATAATGCCAAAGACAGCCGGCTTTGCATCGTTCAGCGCGCCAATCATCTCATCAACCAAGGGATTGTTGGCGGCGGCGGTAGAGTCGCCTAAGAACTTCTGCCCCTTCCAGAAGAAGGACGCCGGAGTATGGATGTGGAGGTCCCATTCTCTCCACACGGATCCCCGTGGATGTTTGCCGCTCATCTGCCCCCCTTGGCATTTCCCCTCAAGGTAGCGCTCCTTGCGGCGCCGCCGCAACCCAAGCGCGCTGGGCGGGGAGATGTTTAGCGTAGCGGGTGGTGCACGCTCACCACAAATCCCTAGGTCAGGGCGTCGCGCTACGTCGCAGTTGAACGATCTTGTCGCCCTTCTGCGCGCCGCAATAGCCGGTCCAGGCGTCCATCAGTTTGCGGCGCTTATCAAATAGGTCCCCACGCCGGTAAGCGGCCTCAGCCTTGTTGGCGATCGTGTGGGCCAGCGCCATCTCGCAAACCTCATGCGAAAAGCCCGTCGTCTCCGATGCCCAGTCGCGGAACGTGGAGCGGAAGCCGTGGACGGTGATGCCCGACTTCATGCGCCGAAGGAGCATCGCCATCGCCATCGATGACAGAGGCTTTCCAGGCTTTGGCCCGGCGAACACGTAGCCTTTGCCGTCGTCAAACTGCGCCTCGACAATCTCCATTGCGCGAGCCGATAGCGGCACGCGGTGTTCCCTTCCGGCCTTCATGCGCGTCGCCGGTATGATCCAAACCCTCTTGTCCAGATCGATCTCGTTCCAAGTCGCGCCCAACACCTCGCCAGAGCGGGAAGCTGTCAGGATCGCGAACTCTAGCGCGCGCGCCGCCACGGCGCTGCGCGTGCGCAGATTGGCCATGAAGTCGGGGATGAGATCGTAGGCCAACGCAGCATGATGGCCGCGCGCAAGTCTCTGGCGCTTGGGTAGGAGCTGGTTGAGGTGGCCGCGCCAGCGAGCCGGGTTCTCGCCTGTACGCAAACCTTTCGCCTTGGCGGCGTCCAACACGTTCTCGATCCGGCCACGTAGGCGTTCGGCGGTTTCCGGCGTGCGCGTCCATAGGGGTTGCAGCACGTCCAAGATATCCTGAGTGGTCAGTTCGTTGACCGGTCGCTCACGGATTGGGGCGGCGTACTTGGTCAAGGTCATCTTCCACTGCGCGGCGTGCTTATCGTTTCGCCATGATGGGCGCATCGCCTCGACGTAGGCGTCAGCAAAGGCGCCGAAGGTCTGTGCCTGGTCGTCCTTCGCGCGCTCAACCTTGGGATCGAGGCCGTCCGCAAGCATAGTCCGGAACGCCGCCGCCTCGACACGGGCGTTGGCGAGCGACAGGTCGCGCCCGCCGCCCAGGCCCAATTCCGTGCGCTTGGCGCCGCGCGTGTAGATGAACACCCAGCGCCGCCGCCCGCTGTCATCGATCGAAAGGTAGAGACCGCCGCCATCGGAATGTCGACCGGGCGCCTTCAGCTTCGCCGCTTGGATCGCGGTTAGTTTGTGGAGCGATCGTCCCATACCAAACCTCCAACTTAGGGCGGCCCCACTTTCCAACGGTCTCCCGGCCCCACTTCGGGCAATCCCGGTCTGTCGTGCTGACGAAATCGGCCGCTCACCATTTTCGGCCCCACTTCGGGCCCCACTTTCGGTCCTATTTTGTACCTGAAATTTGGTGGGACGTCGAGAGACAACGCAGGAGCGTGAGCCGAGATTATTTTATTAAATCAGCTAGATAATGGGACGTGGCGGGCGCGCATGATGCGGTATGGGACTACTGGTTTGGCGGACTCTCTCACCGCCACTACTCCCGAGCCCGGCTCCGCCTCCGAGGCGTTTTCGTAATACAGTAGCAGACCGCTCGGCGAGCCGACTCGGTTGGGCTTGTCATGAGCGCCCGGCGGAGCGCGGAGCGGGCGCGCGCCTGGAATTGATACGGTTCAAGGGGTGGCGTTCTGGCTGCGCTCGCGTTAGCAGACCGCCCATGATCCGCCTCGACAACATCTCCAAGCAGAACGGCCACCAGATCCTGTTCATCGAAGCCTCGATGGGCATTCAGAAGGGCGAGAAGGTCGGGCTTGTCGGCCCGAACGGCGCGGGCAAGACGACGCTGTTCCGCATGATCACCGGCCAGGAGCAACCCGACGACGGGTTGGTCACGATCGATCCCGGCATGCGGATCGGCTATTTCAGCCAGGATGTCGGCGAGATGGCGGGCCAGAGCGCGGTCGCCGCGGTCATGGATGGCGTCGGCCCGGTCAGCGCGCTGGCGGCCGAGATGGCCACGCTGGAAGCGGCCATGGTCGATCCGGACCAGGCCGACCAGCTGGACGCCGTCATGGAACGCTATGGCGAGGTGCTGGAGCGCTTCCAGGAACTGGACGGCTATGCGCTGGAGGCGCGGGCGCGCGAGGTGCTGGCCGGCCTGAGCTTCAGTTCGGAACGCATGGACGGCGATGTCGGCCTGCTGTCCGGCGGCTGGAAGATGCGCGTGGCTCTGGCCCGCATCCTGCTGATGCGGCCCGACGGCATGCTGCTGGACGAACCCAGCAACCACCTGGACCTGGAAAGCCTGATCTGGCTGGAGGCGTTCCTCAAGAACTACGACGGCGCGCTGCTGATGACGTCGCACGACCGCGCCTTCATGAACCGCATCATCGGCAAGGTGGTCGAGATCGACGGCGGCCAGCTGATCACCTATTCGGGCGATCTGGACTTCTACGACCAGCAACGCGCGCTCAGCGAGGCGCAGCGCCAGGCGCAGTACGAGCGCCAACAGGCCATGCTGGCCAAGGAAATCAAGTTCATCGAGAAGTTCAAGGCGCGCGCCTCGCACGCCGCCCAGGTTCAGAGCCGGGTTAAGAAGCTCGACAAGATCGAGCGCGTCGAGGCCCCGCGCCGTCGCCAGACGGTGCAGTTCGAGTTCCAGAGCCCGCCGCGGTCGGGCGAGGACGTGATCAGCCTGCGCAACGTCCACAAGGGCTATGGCGACAAGCCGATCTACGACGGTCTCGACTTCCTGGTGCGCCGCAAGGAGCGCTGGTGCGTCCTGGGCGCCAACGGGGCGGGCAAGTCGACGCTGCTGAAGCTGGTGGCGGGCGACACCAAGCCCGATCAGGGCGCGGTCAACATCGGGGCCAGCGTCAAGATGGGCTATTTCGCCCAGCACTCCATGGACCTGCTGGACGGCGAGGAGACGATCTTCGAGTCTCTGGAACGCTCGTTCCCTCAGGCCGGGCAGGGCGCGCTGCGCACCCTGGCGGGGTGCTTCGGCTTCTCCGGCGACGATGTCGAGAAGCCCTGCCGCGTGCTGTCCGGCGGCGAGAAGGCGCGTCTGGTCATGGCCAAGATGCTGTTCGATCCGCCGAACCTGCTGGTGCTGGACGAGCCGACCAACCACCTCGACATGGTGACCAAGGAGATGCTGGTCGCGGCCCTCGCGGACTTCGAGGGCACCATGCTGTTCGTCTCGCACGACCGCCACTTCCTGGCGGCCCTGTCGAACCGCGTGCTGGAACTGACGCCCGAGGGCATCCATCAGTACGGCGGCGGCTATACCGAATATGTCGCCCGCACGGGCCAGGAAGCGCCGGGGCTGCACCCGGGAGGCTAGCGGCGCTCGCCGTTCAAACCGCCCGAGCCGGGTCCTCCACGGACGACCAGGGCGAGATTTCCGAAGGCGCGGGGAGTCCGGGACCGGCCCGCGTCTCGACCTGCCGGGCCGTGACCGGCTCGCCGCATTCGGAGCACACCTGCACCGGGTGGAAATCGCACCCGCAGCCCTTGTGCCGCCGCAGCACCGGCGGTCCGGCTTCGCCCGCGTAGTGGGTGTCGCCGAAATGGGCGATGGCCATGACCACGGGATGCAGGTCCAGGCCCTTGTCGGTCAGGCGGTATTCATGGCGCGGCGGATTGTTCTGATAGGCCTGCCGGGTCAGCACGCCGGCCTGTACCAGGGTCCGCAGCCGATCGGCGACGATGGTGCGCGAGACCCCCAGGCGCCGCTGGAACAGCTCGAACCGCCGGATCCCCAGGAAGCAGTCCCGCAGGATCATCAGCGTCCAGCGGTCGCCGATCACCGCCAGGACGCGTGAGATCGAGCAGGGTTGGGCGGACAGGTCGTCCCACTTCATCGGGTCATGGCCTCTGGATCGTCCCCATTCTGCATTTGACTCCGTACAGATTCAATACGAACTTGAATCAACAACTACACGCAGGGAGGAGCCGGCGATGACGGACAGCCGCAAGGGCGCGTGCCTAGTGGTGGGTGTGGGCGACGGCGTGGGCTCGGCGATCGCCCGGGCTTTCGCGGCCGAGGGCTACGTCGTCTGCATGACCCGTCGCCCGCGCCATCTCGATCAATTGCAGGCTCTCGCCGGCGAGATCGCCGAGGCTGGCGGTGATGCTCGCGCCTACGGCGTCGACGCCCGTCAGGAGGCCGACATGGCGGCCCTGGTCGAACGCATCGAGGCCGAGGTCGGGCCGCTGGAGGTGGTCGTCTTCAACGTCGGCGCGAACGTTCGGTTTGGCCTGGTCGAGACCACGGCGCAGGTCTTTTCCAAGGTCTGGGAGATGGCCTGCTTCGCTGGCTTTCTCACGGTGCGCGAAGCGGCGCGGGTCATGGTTCCGCGCGGCCGCGGCACGATCCTGTTCACCGGCGCCAGCGCCTCTCTGCGCGGCAAGGAAGGCTTTGGAGCCTTCGCCTCGGCCAAGGCCGGCCTGCGGGCGGTGGCCCAGAGCGCGGCGCGCGAACTGGGCCCCAAGGGCATTCATGTGGCTCACGTCGTCGTGGATGGATCGATCGACGGGGTCTTCATCCGCTCGATGCGTGACGATGTCGACGATCTGCTGACCGCCGACCAGATCCTGAAGCCCAACGAGATCGCCGCGAACTACGTCTGGCTGCACAACCAGCCGCGCTCGGCCTGGACCCACGAGATCGACCTGCGGCCTTGGGCCGAAACCTGGTGAGACGCATCGCATGACCGCCAAGACCGTCGACTTCATCTTCGATTTCGGCAGCCCCAACGCTTACCTGGCCTGGAAGCTGCTGCCCGCCATCGCCGCCCGCCATGGCGCGCGGGTGAACCTGCTGCCCTGTTTGCTAGGCGGTATCTTCAAGGCCACGGGCAACCAGGCGCCGGCCATCGCCTTCGGCGGGATCAAGGGCAAGATGGACTACGAGTTGCTGGAGATGCGTCGCTTCATCGCCGCGCGTGATCTTTCGGCCTTTCGGTTCAATCCGCACTTCCCGGTCAACACCCTGCTGCTGATGCGCGGCATGATCGCGGCCCAGCGCGCGGGTGTGGGCGAGGTCTATCTCGACACGATGCTCAAGGGCATGTGGGAGGAGGGGCTGAAGCTGGATGACCGGGCGGTGTTCGTGGCCGCGGCCAACGCGGCGGGCCTTCCCGGCGAAGCGCTTCTGGCCGCGACGGGGGACGCCGAGGTCAAGGCCGAACTGGCCGCCAATACCGAGGCGGCCGTAGCGCGGGGAACGTTCGGCATCCCGACCTTCTTCGTCGGTGAGGAAATCTTCTTCGGCAAGGACCGGCTGGGCCAGGTCGAGGATGAGCTGGATGAGGACTATCAGGCCGGGCGAGCCTGGACTCACTGGCGGGCCGCCGCTGCCCACCGTCGTTAAGCCTGCCGACCGCGACGACCCCGCGGCGTCGAACCGCGCCCATGACGCGGTTTCACAATAAGCAATACATTTGACAATGATGAATGATCGGTACAGCTATTGCCTAGGTGTCGCCGATCGTTCGGTGAACGCCGAGCATTTCCCGCCAGCCCCGGCGCCGGCCGCCGCCACCTCGAGGGCCTGTCGCCGTTGACCATCGAGGTCGGGCCGTCCGCCATCTGACTGATTTGCCGCGTGAGACGAGAGCCCGCCCACGCAAGGCGCGCTCCGGAAGGAGGAAACGACCATGGCTGTTCCTGGCGGAGTGACCGGCAACGCGATCGTCGATCGCGCGCGCTTCGGACCGCTGCAGTTTGGCGTCACGGCGCTGTGCGCGGTGATCGCCATGCTGGACGGTTTCGACACCCAGGCCATCGCCTATGTGGCCCCCCGCATCGCCGAGGTCTGGGGGCTGAAGCCGGCCGCGTTCGGCCCGATCTTCGCCGTCGGCCTTCTGGGCCTGACGGTCGGAGCCTTCGTGCTCAGCCCGCTGGCGGATCGCTTCGGGCGCAAGACGATCATCCTGATCTCTACGGCGATCTTCGGCCTGTTCGGTCTGCTGACCGCGACGGCGAGCGGTATGGATGGGCTGCTGACCTATCGCTTTCTGACCGGCATCGGCCTGGGCGCGGCCATGCCCAACATCATCGCCTTGACCAGCGAGTACGCGCCGGCGCGCCTGCGGGCGACGCTGGTGACGGTGATGTTCTGCGGCTTCCCCCTGGGCTCGACCCTGGGCGGCCTGTTCTCGACCTGGCTGATCGCCCGCTTTGACTGGCCGTCGGTCTTCGTGGTGGGCGGCGTCCTGCCGCTGCTGCTGCTGCCGGTGCTGGCGTTGAAGCTGCCGGAATCGGTCCGTTTCCTGGCCGCGCGCGGAGCGTCCGAGGATCGCATCGGGGCCATCGTCTGGCGCATCGATCCGGACGCCTCCGCGGCAGAGTTCGCCCGCGCGACGCGGGACGAACAGGCCAGCGCGGCCGAGGGTTTCTCGGTCTACCAGCTGTTCACCGAGGGCCGCGCGCCCGTCACGGCCCTGCTGTGGGTGGCGTTCTTCATGAACCTGCTGGTCATGTACTTCCTGGTGAACTGGCTGCCGACCCTGCTCAAGGGCGCGGGCTTGCCGCTGAGCATGGCTATCCTGTCGACCGCGACCCTGAACCTGGGCGGCGTGGTCGGGGCCATCGTGCTGGGCCGGCTGATCGATGCGTTCAGCCCGTATCTCGTGCTGGGCGGCGCCTATGCGGCGTCGGCCGTGTTCATCGCCGTGATCGCCCTGGGCGACACCGACCTGAAGCTCTTGCTCGTCGGCGCGGCCCTGGCTGGCTTCGGGGTGGTCGGCGCCCAGATCGGCTGCAACGCCTTGGCCGCCTCGGTCTATCCGACCGCCATCCGCGCGACGGGCGTGGGCTGGTCGCTGGGCGTTGGCCGGATCGGCGCGATCGCCGGTCCCTTGGCCGGCGGAATGATGCTGGCGGCCCACTGGACCCCGACGGCGATCATCATGACCTGCGTGGGCCCGGCCATTGTCGCCGCTTTGGCGATCTTCGCCCTGGGCGCGGTGCGGCGCGCCTGATCATGTCCTGGCGTCCCGCGAGTGTTCGTGGTGGATCGACGGGAGGCGGGCGCGCGGACGATGCCGCGCGGCCCACTGGAGGACGAGATCATGGCCAGGACGGCGAAGCCCGCGTCCGAGACGGCGCGACGGCGTGGCATCCAATCGGTCGAGATCGGCCTGAACGTGCTGGAGTCGCTGGGCGCGCTGGGGCAGGCCTCGACGCTGAGCGCCGTCGCCCAGGCCAGTGGCATGGCCGCGCCGCAGGTCCACCGCTATCTGCAGAGCCTGATCAGCGCCGGCATGGCGATCCAGGATCCGGACACGGGGCGCTATGACCTGGGTCCCAAGGCCCTGAAGCTGGGCTTGGTGGCGCTGGCGCGGATCGACGCCTTCCGGCTGGTCGACACGGCCATGATCGAGTTCACCCAACGCACCGGCCAGACGGTGCAGATCGCCGCGCTGGGCCCGTTGGGGCCGACGATCGTGCGCTGGAACATGGGCCGTCCGGCGGTGATGACCTCGTTCAACGTCGGCTCGGTGCTGCCCTTGCTGTATTCGGCGACGGGCCAGACCTTCCTGGCCTTCGTTCCTCACGCCGAGACCGACCACCTGGTGGAGCGCGAGTTGAAGGCGGGGCCCTTGAAGCGAGCCGATGCCGAGCGTCTACGCCTGGAGGTCCGCGCGCGGGGCTTTGGCCATGTGGAGGGCGCGATGGTGCCCGGTCTGCGCGCCACGGCTTTCCCGATCTTCGACCTGCAGGGGCGGGCGGTGCTGACGGCGACGGCGCTAAGCCCGGACGTCCTGGCGGCCCCGGGACGCGACGTGGCGTTGGAGGAGCTGCGCGGCCTGTGCCGGGACATCAGCGCTCAACTGGGATGGTTCGGGACCTAGGCTGGCAAAGCAATTGCGTACGAAGAAGATCGAAGATAACTGAAAGGAAAGTAGTCCTCGGCGCAAAGCACGCCGACAGCGCACGGAGAGGGAATTCGATGACGTCCTGGTCAAGGTCCTGGCGAGCCGCCCTGTGTGGTCTGTCCGTCCTGTGCGCGGCGTCGGCCGCCCAGGCCCAGGCGCCGTCGAAACCCCGGGCTATCGTCCTGTCGGACATCGGCAACGAGCCGGATGATTCCGAGTCCCTGGTTCGCCTGCTGCTGTATGCCAACGAGCTGGACCTGGAAGGTCTGGTCGCCACCACGTCGACCTGGCAACGCGACCGCGTCCAGCCCCAGTTGATGCGCGAGCGTATCGCGGCCTATGGCCAGGTGCTGCCCAACCTGCGTCGGCAGGCCGACGGCTATCCGGATGCCGAGCGCCTGGCCGGCCTGGTCCGTTCCGGGCGCGCGACCTACGGCATGAGCGGCGTCGGCGAGGGCAAGGACAACGAGGCCTCGCGGCTGATCATCGAGCGGGTCGACGCACCCGATCCGCGACCCGTCTATGTTTCGGTCTGGGGCGGAGCGGCGGACCTGGCCCAGGCGCTGTGGACCGTCCGCGCCACGCGCAGCCCGCAGCAACTGGCGGCCTTCGTCGCCAAGCTGCGGGTCTATTCGATCTCCGACCAGGACGACGCCGGCGCCTGGATCCGCCAGAATTTCCCCGGCGTCTTCTGGATCGCCAGCGTCCATGCCTGGAGCCAGTACGGCCTGGCGGCCTGGACGGGCATCTCGGCCGACGTGCTGCGGCCGGCCAACTGGCCGGCCGCCGAGAAGGTGACCAACGCCTGGCTCGAGACCAACATCCGGCGCGGGCCGCTGGGCCAGCTGTATCCGCCGCACAAGTTCATCATGGAAGGCGACACGCCGGCCTTCCTGTGGCTGATCCCCAACGGCCTGAACGACCCGAGCCATCCCGAGTACGGCGGCTGGGGCGGCCGCTATGCGCCGACCTACGAGGGCGGGGTCCAGTACGGCGACACCCAGGACATGGTGGTCGGCAGCGACGGCGCGCGGATCCTCAGCAATCAGGCGACGATCTTCCGCTGGCGTGACGCCTTCCAGAACGACTTCGCCGCCCGGATCGGCTGGACCCTGACGCCCGACCGCGCCAAGGCCAACCATCCGCCAAAGCTGGTGCTGAACGGCGTGGCCGGCGGCGAGGTGGTGACCAGCGAGGCCAAGGCCGGCCAGACCGTGACCCTCGACGCCAAGGGGACGAGCGATCCGGATGGCGACGCCCTGACCTATCGCTGGTGGCAGTACGCGGAACCGACCGCCAAGCCGGGCGTGAACCCGCCGCGCCTGGAGCTGGCGGACGCCGACAAGCCCCAGGCCCGTTTCGTCGCTCCGGCCGTCACCGCGCCGACGACCTATCACGTCGTACTCGAGGTCCGCGATGCGGGCGTTCCGGCGCTGACCCGCTACCGCCGCTTGCTGGTGAACGTCACGCCCTAGGCCCGGCGACCGCCAGGCCTTGCCATGGCCGCCCGCTCCGCGCCGCCAGCGCCTGGGCGGCCTGGATGATGGGCGTGAAGGTCTCCGCCCGAAGGCTAGCGCCGCCGACCAGGACGCCGTCGACATTGTCCAGCGCCAGAATCTCGCCGGCGTTGGCGGCGGTGACCGAGCCGCCGTAGAGCAGGCGGACGGCCCCGCCCGTCGCGCCTAGGCGCGCGACGCAGGTCCGGCGCAGCGCCTCGTGCATGCTGGCGATCTGGTCGAGCGTGGGCGTGCGGCCCGTTCCGATCGCCCAGACGGGTTCATAGGCCACGACCAGGCCGTCGCCGTCTCGCGGCAGGCAAGCGCGAAGCTGCTCGCCGACCTCGTGTTCGGCCCGACCGGCGTCGCGAAGCGCCGCGTCCTCTCCCACGCACAGGATCGCCGAGAGGCGGTCGCGGCGGGCGGCTTCGACCTTGACCTTCACTTGGGCGTCGGTATCGCCGTCTCCCGCGCGCCGCTCGCTGTGTCCCGCCAGCGTGAAGCGCCCGCCCGCGTCACGGATCATCGCACCCGAGACGCCGCCGGTGAAGGCGCCGCCCGCTTGCGCATGAATGTCCTGAGCGCCGAACGAGAGGGTCGGAAACGCGGCGCTGGCCGCGAGGATCAAGGTGGCGGGCAGCGCCAGCGCCACCTCGACGCTCCCACAGGCGCCAGCTGTCTCGGCGATCGCCTCCAGCTCGGCGAGGTCGCCGCGAAGGCCGTTCATCTTCCAGTTGCCAACCACCAGGCTGGATGTGGCGAGCGTCATGGCGGCCTCCCTAGGGCGTTTTTTCTGCACGTCGGCCCGGTCGCAGCGTGCTAGCGACTTGCAAAATCGAAAGCAAACGAAAATAAACGTCAATATACGGCGGGATCGAGGTTGCTCGCCTGGCGCGGACGGAAACGCGCCGCGGCTGTGCGATCCATGAAGAACAAAGGGAAGGAAACGACATGGGAAAAGGCTTCAAGGCCGCGATCGTCCTGACGAGCGCCTGCCTGGCGCTGTCGGGCGCCGGCGCCTCCTGGGCGGCGCCCGCCAAGGCCGCGCCGCCGCGCTATCTGGAAACCCCGCCGGGCGCCAAGCCGCGCGTGGTGATCACCGCCGACCCGGAGCTGGACGACTCCAACTCCCTGGTCCGCTATCTGCTCTACGCGCCCAGCTTCCGGACCGAGGGCCTGATCTACGCCAGCAGCCAGTTCCACTGGAAGGGCGACGGCAAGGGCGGGAAGGGCTTCGTGGCGGGGCGCGAGTACACCCGCGTCGGCCGTGAGATCTGTCCCTGCACGTCATGGCGCTGGGATCCCAAGGAGCGCTTCATCGACGACGCCCTGGACGCCTACGCCAAGGCCTATCCGAACCTAAAGGTCCACGATCCGGCCTATCCGACGCCGGCCGCCCTGCGGTCGAAGGTGCGGTGGGGTAATGTCGATTTCGATGGCGAGATGTCCAAGGACACCGACGGCTCGAACCTGATCAAGGCGCTGCTGCTGGATGACGAGGAGGCGCCGATCTACCTGCACGCCTGGGGCGGCCAGAGCACGATCGCCCGGGCGCTGAAGGCGATCCAGGAACAGTACGAGGGCACGCCCCAATGGGCGGCGATCCGCGCCAAGGTGATCCGCAAGGCGGTGATCCATCCGTCGGGCGACCAGGACGACACCTACGCCAAGTACATCAAGCCCAACTGGCCGGAGATCCGCTACGTCGAGCCCAAGGGCGGGGTCATGATCAGCTACATGTCCCAGCGCACGCTGAGCGAGGATGACGCGGTCTACATGAGCGCCGACTGGACCAAGGCCAACATCTCGGACAAGGGGCCCCTGGGCGCCTTCTATCGCACCTGGGGCGATGGCCGGCAGATGGTGAAGGGGGACATCTTCGACTATTTCGGCGAGGCGGGAAAAACGGCCGAACAGTTGCGGGCCGAGGGCTATGTCGTCTGGTCGCCGGTCGAGGCCAAGGGCTCGGCGATCGGCGAGGGTGACACGGTCACCTACCTGAACCTGATCGACAATGGCCTGGAGGGTTATCGCGCCAGCTCGTTCGGTGGCTGGGGCGGCTATCACGAGGGCGGACGCTCGGCGATCTCGGGCGAGATGACGGCGAACCTGGCGGCCGTCGCTGGCGGCAAGGCGCCCGAGTTCAAGCGCGCGCCGACCCATCCGTTCCTGGCCCAGTCGCAGCGCGATTTCGCCGCGCGCTTCATCTGGGCGACCACGCCACGCTACGCCGACGCCAACCACGAGCCGAAGATCGCCATCAAGGGCGCGCGGCTGATCACCGCGCGACCCGGCCAGACGGTCTCCCTGGCGGCCGGCGTCAGTGATCCCGACCACGACAAGGTGGCGGTCCGCTGGTGGCCCTGGGCCAAGGCCGGTACCTATGCGGGGGTGGTCGACGTGCGGGGCGCGGACACGGCGTCCGCCAAGCTGCGCGTGCCGGTCGACGCCAAGCCCGGCGATACGATCCACGTGATCGCCGAAGCGACCGATGACGGCAGACCATCGCTGACGCGCTACGCCCACGTGGTGGTGACGGTCGCCAAGTAGTCTGAAAAAAGGAGGGCGGGAGACGGTGTCCGTCTCCCGCCCTTTAGGGGGAGGCTGTTGTCGACCCTAGGCGCCCATCAGGCGGCGCAGATCCCCTTGCGGATCGCTCTCCACCTTGCTCTCCAGATTGAAGATCATGGTCTGGCGACGCACCGTGTCGTAGCGCGGCCAGTTCGGCAGGTTCGCCGTCTGCGGATTGCCGGTCTTGGCGAAGGCGACCCAGGCCGGGTGCATCTGGGCGGCCATGCGATTGGGGCCGTCGCCCGGTCCGACGAAGAAGCGGATGTTATCGTGGGTGCTGAATACGAACGACAGCTCCATGGCGTGGGCCGCCTTGAGCTTGCCGCCCAGCGCCGGCGACTTGTCCCAGTCCATCCGGTACATCCAGACGGGCGCGGGCTGGGACAGCTTGCGCTCGGCCAGGGTGACGGAGTCGATCCAGAAGGTCTTGGCCGTCTGGAAGGCGATGGTCAGGTCGCCGGGCGTCGCGCCGGGATGGGCCGCGCGCAGGACGGCGATGATCTGGTCGGCCTTGGCGGGCGCCGCATCGCGAACGCCCTTCTCGAACTCGGCGTCGGTCTGGTTGATCACGGCCGGCGCGTTGGCCAGGAACAGGGTCATTTCGTCGCGATTGGTGCCGATCAGCAGCGGCACGTCGGCGATCCAGGGCTGGGGGCCGGGCGTGAACGGGCCACGCGGCAGGGCCTGGCCGTCGATGCTGGGGACGAAGCCATCGGTCAGGAAGCCCGCCTTGGCCGCGCCCTTGGCCTTTTCCACCGCCGCTTTCTGGCTGTCGAAGATCGTCTTGGCGTCGACCGCGCCCAAGGCCGCGACGTCGCCGGCCTTGACGCCCAGGACGTCGGTCAGGGCGCCGCCCAGGGTCTGGGCGTAGTCGCGCGGCGCGGCGTTCAGGCCCGCGCCGCTCTGAATGATGGCGCGGTGGAACAGGCCCTTGGCCGGCGGCATGCCCAGCAGCAGCGACACCTTCGCGCCACCGCCGCTCTCGCCGAAGATCGTGACGTTGTTCGGATCGCCGCCGAAGCGGGCGATGTTGGCCTTCACCCATTGCAGGGCCAGGACGATGTCCAGCATCCCCGCCAGGCCCGAGGACTTGTAGGCAGGCCCCCAGCTGTCGGGCAGTTGGGCGAAGCCGAAGACGTTCAGGCGGTGATTGACCGAGACCAGCACCACGCCGTCGCGGGCGAAATGGTCGCCGTAATAGGTCGGGCGGCCGGCCGCGCCCTCCCAGAAGCCGCCGCCGTGCAACCACACCATGACCGGGCGCTTCTTGGCGTCGAGGCCCGCGCTCCAGACGTTGAGGAAAAGGCAGTCCTCGCTGTGCTCCTCGGTCTTGGGGGCGTCGGCGCCGGGCGTCTGCATGGCGGCCGCGCCGAACGTGTCGGCTTCGAACACCTTGGACCATTTCGCGGGCGGCTGCGGTGGGCGGAAGCGCAGGGCGCCGATCGGCGGCGCGCCGTAGCGGATGCCGCGGAACGCGTTGACGCCGTCCTCGACGCGGCCGCGCACGGGGCCATGGCTGGTCTGGACGACCGGCGTCGCGACGCCCGCGCCAGCCGCCCGCGCGGCGGATGAAACCGCCAGGACACCGGCCGCGGCCGCCGCCGACGTCATCCACGTCCGCCTGGAAACCTGGGTCCGTTCGCTCATTCCCAACCCCTCCCTGGGTTTGTCATACGCATTTTCGCGTTCGTTTTCAGATTGATGCTGAAATACGAAAATATTCGAAAGTAGTCAATTGTCATTCGGAGATTCATGGGTTACGGATGAAAGCATCAAAGGGACCGTCGAGCCATAACGAGCCGGCGGCGCAGGGATTAGGAGAGGGGACGTGGCAGTGAGAACTCGCGACACCATGCGTGGGGCTTTTGTTTCGGCCAGCCTGGCGGTCATCGCCATGGCGACGAGTGGACCGGCGGGCGCCCAGACGGCCAAGGCCGACGATCAAGCGCCGGCCGAAGCCGTCCAGGTCGAGGAAGTCGTCGTCACGGGCACCCTGCTGCGCGGCGTGGCGCCCGTCGGCACGAATGTCATCGGCGTTGGCAAGGACGAGGTAATCGCCAGCGGTGCCGCCAGCACCAACGACCTGCTAGCCACCATTCCGCAGATCAGCAACTTCAACGGTTTCCCCGCGGTCACGGCCACCTTCGGCCAGCCGATCGCCCAGACCAACCTGCGAGGCCTGGGGGCCTCGGGCGGCACCACCACCTTGGTCCTGCTGAACGGCCACCGCGTCGTCGGGGCCGGGATCCTGCAGACCTACGTCGATCCCACCGTGATCCCGCCCGGTATCATCGAGCGTGTCGAAGTGATCCCGGACGGCGGGTCGTCGATCTACGGCTCCGACGCCATCGGCGGCGTAGTCAACTTCATCACCCGCAAGCGCATGTCGGGGGCCGAGGTCTCGGGCAAGTACGGCGTGGCCGACGGCTACCACACCCTCGACGCCAATCTGACGATGGGCAAGGACTGGGGCAGTGGCGCGTTCTCGGCGTCCTACGCCTATGCCTGGCATGACGACATCCAGGGCCGTGAGCGCGACTACGTCACCCAGGACCAGCGCGCCAGAGGCGGGACGGACCGTCGCGTCGCGACTTGCGCAGCAACCAACATCACCGCCGCTGGGGTCAACTATGCGATGCCGGGCCTGGTGGCCGGAACGCGGAACCTGTGCGACGCCACCGACTATGCCGACATCTATCCGCGCGAGCGTCGCCATACGGTCTTCGCGACCCTGGACCAGCGGATCACCGACGATCTGACGGTCAATGTCACCGGCTACTACTCCATCCGCAAGACCAACAGCAAAACCGCGCCGCTTTCGACCAACTCGACGATCACCTCCGCCAACCCGTTCTTCCGCCCGATCGGGACGGAAACGAGCCAGTCGGTGTTGTTCAACTACGCGTCGGTGTTCGGCGACAGCACGAACAACCCGGCCAAGTTCAGCTCCGAAGGCGTCACCCCGACGTTCGACCTTAACCTGGGGCGCGGTTGGAAGCTTCGGGGCATGGCCAACTTCGGTCACAGCTACAACGAGACCAACGAGGGCTCGATCAACACCACCGTCGTTGACGCCGCGCTGCGCGCGGCGACGACCGCCACCGCGCTCAACCCCTACAATCTGGGCCAGACCAACGGAGCGGTGCTGTCGGCGATCCGCGACTACACCAACATCTCGAAGGCCAAGCAGGATCTGGGCGAGGGCCGGCTGGTCGCCGATGGCGCGCTGTTCCGGATGCCGGGCGGCGACGTGCGACTGGCCGTCGGCGCCGAATACCATCACGAGAGCATCGACGCGGCCATCGCCTTCGGTCCGAAGGCCACGCCCAAGCGCAACGCGGTTTCGTCCTCGCGCAACGTCAAGTCGGTGTTCGGCGAAGTCTTCGTGCCCTTGGTCGGGGCCGACAACGCCAAGCCGTTCCTGCAGGCGCTCGATCTGACCGGTTCGGTTCGCTACGACGACTACAGCGACGTCGGCGGCACGACCAATCCGAAGATCGGCTTCAACTACACCCCGTTCGACGGCGTTCGCATCCGCGGCAACTGGGGCACCTCGTTCCACGCGCCCAGCCTGGCCGACACCACGGGCGCGGTCGACGCCCGCGTGACCTCGATTCCGATCACGTTGAACCTGCGCCCCGGCGATCCGGCCACCGATGTCTTCCGCCCGATCCTGTACATCTCCGGCGGCAGCCCGACCCTGCGTCCCGAGACGGCCGACACCTGGTCGCTGGGCGTCGACTTCAAGCCCAAGCCGTTGCCGGGCGTGACGCTGAGCCTGACGTACTACAACGTCGACTTCTCCAACGTGATCAGCGTCAATCCGGGCGGGCTCAACGGCGGCGCGGCCTTCTATGCCGACGCCTCCAACGCGCCGTTCTACATCATCAATCCGACGCTGGCGCAGGCGCAGACGTTCGCGCGGGGCGCCCGGGCCGACAACTTCGACTCCCTGGCGGCGTTCTTCGCCAACAGCAGTCCGTACGCGATCTATGACCTGCGCCGGTACAATCGCGGCCGCCTCAAGCAGGACGGCATCGACTTCAACCTGCAGGCCTACCGCTCCATGAGCTTCGGTTCGCTGTCGGCCAGCTTCGGCGGCACCTACACGCTGAACCGCAAGAGCAGCGACGCCAACAACGGCATCTATGTCGATCGTCTGAAGAACGGCGTGAACCACTTCAACTACGTGGCCACGGCCGGCGGCACGTTCGGCAAGATCACCGCCCGGGCGACGCTGACCCACAGCGGCGGCTACCCGATCCTGGGCGAGGCGACGCAGTCCCGCGTCGGCGCTTTCAACACCGTCGACCTCTATGCCGGCTTCGACCTGGGCGACCTGGGGCCGATGGCGGGCACGATGCTGACCCTCAATGTCGACAACGCGTTCGACAAGGACCCGCCGTGGCGCAACGCCAACAACGGCTATGCCAACGGCTCCACCCTGGGGCGGCTGGTCTCGGTCGGCGTACGGACCAAATTCTAACCTGCGCTAGCCCGCCGAGAGAGATCACTCCTCCTCTCTCGGCGGGCATTTTTTCGTCATGAGATCCGGGAAGGCGCGGCTCTGGTCGCGCTCGCGCGCCAAGGCGCCTCCGCGTCGTTCCCGACGATGACCGCCGCGCCGCCTCCCCGGGCGCGGCGGTCATTTTCGTACTGGGGGGCGTGGATTGGGCCGCTCGGCCCGGCCTCAGGCGGTCAGCTTGGCCCGGGCGATGGCGGCGCGCCAGTCACGCCAGATCCGCTCGCGCGTCGCCGCCGGCATGGCGGGCTCGAACCGCAGGCTGGGCGCGGTGTCCGCCACCAGGGGCGCGCCCAGGGCCAGGGCGGCCATGCGGGCGGCGCCCAGGGCGCTGGCTTCGGGACTGTCCTGACGCACGACGATACGATCCATCAGGTCGGCCAGAAGCTGCAGGAGGACGCCGTTGCGGGTCGCCCCGCCGTCGACGCGGATTTCGCTGATCGGCCGGCCCAGGTCGGCCTCCATGGCCGTGACGACGTCGGCGATCTGCAGGGCGATGGCCTCGAAGGCGGCGCGGGCGACGTGAGCCGGGCGCGTGCCCAGGCTCATGCCGCTGATCAGGCCCCGGGCGCGATCATGCCAGTGGGGCGCGCCGAGACCGGCCAGGGCCGGCACGAAGACGACGCCGTCGCTGGTCTCGACCGACAGCGCCAGGTCTGTCAGGGCCTGTTCGTCCGCCAGCCCCAGCAACTGGGTGGCGAAGGCGGCGGCCTGGCCCGACACGGTGATGTTGCCTTCCAGGGCGTAGACACAGGCTTCGCCTCGGCTCCAGCCGATCGTCGACGACAGGCCGTGATCAGAGGCCACCAGGCTGTCGGTCGTCGTCATGATCGACGAGCCGGTGCCGATCGTCGCCTTCACCGCGCCGGGCGAGGCCTGGACGTGACCGAACAGGGCCGCGTGCGAGTCGCCCAGCACCGCATGAATGGGAATGCCCGGCGCCAGCGAGGTGACGCCAGCCGCGACCGATCCAAAGGCGGAGTCCGAGGGACGAATCTCCGGCAGGACGGCCAGGGGGACGCCGAAGATCCGCGCCAGGTCTGGATCCCAGGCGCGAGCCCGTAGGTTCAGGAGCTGGGTGCGCGAGGCGTTGCTGGGATCGGTCGCATGGACCGCGCCGGCCGTCAGGTTCCAGACCAGCCAGCTATCGACCGTGCCGACCCGCAGCCGGCCCTGACGGGCCAGGTTGGCGACGGTGGGCTGCGTTTCCAACAGCCAGGCCAGCTTGGCGGCCGGGAACAATGGGTCCAGGCCCAGGCCGCTGCGCGCCGTGATGAGCGCCTCCAGGCCTTCGGCCTTCAGCCTGGCGCAGAGATCCGAGGAGCGGCGGCACTGCCAGCTGATCGCCGGCGCGACGGGGCGGCCGGTCTCCGCGTCCCAGGCCACGATCGTCTCGCGCTGGTTGCTGATCGCCACGGCGGCGACCGACGCGCCGGGAGCAGCGGCCAGCAGGTCGTCGATCACGGCGACGATGCTGGTCCAGATGTGCTCGGCGTTCTGCTCGGCCCAGCCAGGCTGGGGATGGTTCAGGCTCATTGGCCGCGTGGCGCGGGCGACGATCGCGCCGTCGGACGCGACCAGCAGGGCCTTGGTGTTGGTGGTGCCCTGGTCGATCGCCAGGATCGCGCCGTCGGCCATCAGGGGATCTTCTTGGCGACGACGTCCCGCGCGGCCGCCGCGACGCCCTTGGCGGTAAGACCGGCCCTTTCCATCAGCCACTCGGCCGAGCCGGTCGGCTGGAATCCGTCGAAGCCCAGGATGCGCATGGGCACGGGCTGGTTCAGGGCCGTGACCTCGGCGACGGCGCCGCCCAGGCCGCCGCGCACCACGTGCTCCTCGGCCGTGACGATGGCGCCGCAGTCGGCGGCTGCGGCGACGATCGCCGCCTCGTCCAGGGGCGCGATGGTGGCCATGTTGATCACCCGCGCTGAAACGCCCTCGGCGGCCAGCTGTTCGGCGGCGGCCAGGGCGCGGCACACCAGGGTGCCGACGGCGATGATCGCCACGTCACGGCCTTCGCGCATGACTTCGGCCTTGCCGATCTGGAACGGGGCGGCGTGGGTGAGCTCCGGCACCGGCATGCGGCTGATGCGGATGAAGGTCGGCTGGTCGCTAGCGGCGGCGGCCTTGACCGCCTCGGCCGTCTCCCAGGGGTCGGACGGCACGATCACCGTCAGGCCGCGCATCGGGCGCAGCCAGGCCAGGTCTTCGATCGAATGGTGGGTCGCGCCCAGCTCGCCATAGGCCACGCCGCTGGAAATGCCGCACAGTTTCACATTGGCCGACGAATAGGCGACGTCGGCCTTGATCTGTTCCAGGGCGCGCGCCGTGAGGAAGCAGGCCGCGCCGCTGACGAAGGGGATCTTGCCGCCGTTGGCCAGGCCGGCGGCGACGCCGACCATGTTCTGCTCGGCGATGCCGACATTGATCAGACGCTCGGGAAAGCGGTCGCGAAACTTGCCGAGCTTGCTGGAGCCGACACTGTCGTTGACCACGGCCACGATCCGGTCATCGGCGGCGGCCAGTGCTTCCAGGGCGCGCGAGTAGGCGTCGCGGCAGTCGAACAGGCCGGGCGAGGAGGGAGCTTGGGCGCTCATGCGTGATCCTTGGCGCTCGTCAGTTCGGCCTGGGCCTGGGCGTATTGCTCGGCGTTCGGCACGCCATGATGCCAGCCCGCCTGATCCTGCATGAAGGAGATACCATAGCCCTTGATCGTGTTGGCGATCACGCAGCGCGGACGATCGCGCGGCGTCGCCGGCGCGTCCAGGACCGACAGTAGGGCGGCGGGGTCGTGGCCGTCGATTTCGACGACCTCCCAGCCGAAGGCCCGCCACTTGTCGGCCAGGGGTTCCAGGGCGTTGGTGTCCTCGGTGCGCGCGCCTTGCTGCAGGCGGTTGCGGTCGATGATGGCCGTGAGATTGCCGAGCTTGCGATGGCCGGCCAGCATGGCCGCCTCCCACATGCTGCCTTCCTGCAGCTCGCCGTCGCCGGTCAGGACGAAGGTGCGGTAGTCGGCCTTGTCCACCTGGCCGGCGATGGCGACGCCCACCGCGACGGGCAGGCCGTGGCCCAGCGGACCGGTGTTGGTCTCGACGCCCGGCAGATAGGTGCGATTGGGGTGACCATTCAGCCGCGAATTGGGCTGCAGGTAGGTGGTCAGCTCGGCCTCGGGAAAGAAGCCCGCGCCCGCCAGGGCGGTGTACAGCGCGCCCGTGCAGTGGCCCTTGCTCATGATGAAGCGATCGCGGTCTGGCGCGGTTGGCTTGGCGGGGTCGAAGCGCATCACGCCGAAATAGAGCGCGGCCAGGACGTCGGTCGCCGACAGATCGCCGCCCGGATGGCCCTGGCCGGCCTCGTAGATCATCTGAAGGCTGCGTCGGCGCATCCAGTTGGCGCGCTGGCGCACCCGCTCGACGCGTCCGTCTCCGGCGTCCTTTCGCCGTGCGTCCAGGGCTCCCACCAAACCGGTCTCCTCCATCTTGGGAATTGGAGTATCCGCACCTTTGGCGAGAAACAAGAAAAACTTTCGAATAGCTTCGAATTGCAATGCTCAGCGAAAGGCGACGGAATGAATTTCGTAGGAAAATCACCGGAACCGGTTTGACAGCCTGGAATGCGGTATGCATCTTGGCTCCGCAAAAAGAAAATAAACGAAGATCGTTCGGCGAGTTCGTTAGGGATGGGAGGGCGCGTGGCCAGGCTGGGTCTGCAACACCGTAGGGCGATGCGCGCCGCCGTCCTGCTGGCTTGCGCCCTGGCGCTGACGGGCTGCAAGATCGTGACGATCGAGCAGGATCAGGCCATCCGCGCCAAGCGCAGCCTGAACTTCAACGCCGACACCTATGTCGCGCGCATCTGGCGGAGCCAGGCGCTGCCGGCCTTTCAAGCCCGGGCCGTGCCCGCCAAGGACCTGTTCGCCGCCATCGACGCCGATGCCGACACGGCGGGCGCCAAGCTGGGCCGTCGGTCCGGGGAAGGCGCGGCCTGGACCTTCGTCGTTTCCGGCGAGGGCGTGGTCGATGCGGTCGACGACAGCTCCCGCCGCCGCACGATCGAGGTGAAACTGGACGGCGCCCGTCCCGTGAAGCTTCAGACCGGGCCGGTGGTGGTCGGGACCTCGTTGCGCGACGCCCTGCCGTTCATCGCCTTCGACGACTTCACCGACCAGTTGGCCTTCGCCGATGTCGGCCGAGCCCTGACCAAGACCTCGCTGTCGAACCTGAAGCCCACTCTGGACGGGCTGAAGCCCGGAGACCGGGTCCGCGTCGTCGGCGCGTTCGACCTGCCGCCGAAGGGCCAGCCCGTGTTCGTCACGCCGATCTCGGTCGACAAGGTCGCCGCCTCGTGAGCGACCAGCCCGTTCTTCTCAGCGCGCGCGGCGTCGCCAAATCGTATGGCGCGACGGCGGCTCTGCGCGGCGTCGACTTCGACGTGCGGGGCGGGGCGGTCAATGTGCTGATCGGCGAGAACGGCGCGGGCAAGTCGACCCTGATGCGGATCCTGGTCGGGGTCGAACAACCCGACGGCGGCGAGATCCGTCTGGATGGCGCGCCGGTGAGGCCGCGCTCGGTCCGCGACGCGGCTCGGCACGGTATCGGCATCGTGTTCCAGGAACTGAACCTCTGTCCGAACCTGACGGTGGTTGAGAACATCTTCCTGGGCCGCAATCTGCGAACCGGCCTTTCGATCGACCACGCCGCCGAATGCCGCAAGGCCGAGGAAGCGCTGGCGCGCCTGGGCGCGACCTTCGGCTGCCGCACGCCCGTCTCGGCGCTCAGCATCGGCCAGCGGCAGATCGTCGAGATCGCCCGCGTGCTGGTCGAGGACGCCCGCGTCCTGATCATGGACGAGCCGACCTCGGCGCTCAGCGAAGAGGAGGTCGCCAACCTGTTCGCGGTGATCGACGAGCTGAAGCGCCAGGGCGTGGGCGTGGTCTACATCTCCCATCGGCTGGAAGAGCTGATGCGGATCGGCGACCACATCACCGTCATGCGCGACGGCGCGGTCGTGGCCTCGGTTCCGGTCGCCCAGGCCTCGGTGCCGTGGATCATCGAGACCATGCTGGGCGAGGCCGCCGCCGCGCCGGACCGCGCGGCGCCGCGCGCCGCGGGCGAGGTGGTTCTTTCGCTGCAAGACATCGTCGTCCAGCGTGGCGACGGCGCGCGGCTGGTGGATGAGGTCAGCGCCGACTTCCGGGCCGGCGAGATCGTGGCGATCTACGGTCTGCTAGGCGCGGGCCGTACCGAACTCTTCGAATACGCCTTCGGCCTGCGTCGCGGGACGGGGCGCGTGCGACTGGCCGGCGAGGCGATCGAGAAGCGCTCGGCCGCGGAACGGGTGGAGCGCCGCCTGCTGATGGTTCCGGAGGACCGCCAGCGCGAGGGTCTGTTCCAGAACCTGACGGTGGGCGGCAATCTCGGGATCTCGGGGATCGGGCGACTGTCGCGCCTGGGCGTCGTCTCCGCTTCGGCCGAGGCCAATGCGGTGCGGACCATGATCGCGCGATTGGGCGTGAAGGCCCCGTCTGGCGCGACCCCGATCGGAGCCCTGTCTGGCGGTAACCAGCAGAAGGTGGTCATCGGCCGCTGCCTGCTGTGCGCGCCGCTGGCCCTGCTGTTGGACGAGCCCACGCGCGGCATCGACATCGGCGCCCGCGCCGAGGTGTTCGCCGCCATGCGCGAACTGGCCGGCGACGGTCTGGCCGTGGCGTTCACGACCTCGGACATGCTGGAGGCGCTCGGCATCGCCGACCGCGTCCTCGTGCTTTCGAAGGGGCGGCTGACCGCGGACCTGCCGGCGGCCCAGGCCAACGAGGCCCTGCTGGTCCAGGCCGCCAATGGCGCGGTCGTTTCTTCTTCTTCTTCTTCCGCGCCGCGCCCCAAGCGCGCCGCGCTCGCGCAGTGAAGGTGGGTATGACCTCGACCGCTACCGCTTCGGCCATCCCGGCCGCCAGCAGCCCGCAGGCCCCGGCCTGGGTCGCTCTGCTGTTCAAGTCGCGGGCCCTGGTGGCGCTGGTGCTGGTCACCGCCTTCTTCGCCGTGCAGGCCCCGAACTTCCTGTCGGTGGCCAGCCTGCTGATCACCGCCAAGCACATCGCCACCATCGCCATCCTGGCGATCGGCATGACCTATGTGATCCTCACTGGCGGCATCGATCTCTCGGTCGGCTCGATCGCCGGCCTGTCGGGGATGATCGGCGGGGCGCTGATCCTGAACGGGATCACGGCGGGCCCGCTGGGCGTGGTCGTCTATCCTTCGACCCTGGCGGTGATCGCCATCGTCGTGGCGATCGGCGGCTTGATCGGCCTGGTGAACGGGACGTTGATCACGCGCTTCGGCGTCGCGCCGTTCATCGCCACCCTGGGTGTGCTCTATGTCGCGCGCGGCGCGGCGCTGCTCTGCTCGAACGGTTCGACCTTCCCGAACCTGACCGGCGGCGCCGACTACGGCAACGAGGGCTTTCCCCTGCTGGGCGCGGGCCGGCTTGCCGGCGTGCCGGTCCCGGTGCTGATCATGATCGTGCTGGCCGCCGCCGCCGCCTGGGTCGCGGCCAACACGCCCTTCGGTCGCCGCGTCTATGCCGTTGGCGGCAACGACCGCGCCGCCCAGCTGTCGGGGGTTCGCGTCGGCCGGGTCAAGACCATGGTCTATGTGATCTCGGGCATGTGCGCGGCCCTGGTCGGCCTGATCGTCGCCTCGGACCTCGTCGCGGCCCACCCCGCCTCGGGCGAAACCTTCGAGCTTTCCGCCATCGCCGCCGTCGTCCTGGGCGGCGCGTCGCTGGCCGGCGGGCGCGGAACCATCGGCGGGTCGATCATCGGCGCCTGCGTCATCGGCGTTCTCGGCGATGGCATGGTCATGATCGGCGTCAGCGAGTTCTGGCAAATGGTGATCAAGGGTACGGTAATCGTCACGGCCGTTGTACTCGATCAGTTGCAGGGCCGGATCATCGGCGCGCGGGATTGAGAACGGACATGGCCAAGGGAACTTCCACGAAGACTGAAAACGCCAAGGGCGCGGCCAAGACGACGGCGCGCGCCAAGCTCGCCACCAGCCCCCGTCCGCCGTCGGCCGGCGCCTCGCTGCTGGGCGAGCCCCGCCGGATGAAGATGCTGGCCTGGTTCCAGGAATCCGGCAGCGCCCGCGTACGCGACCTGGCCGAGGCCTTCGCGGTCTCGGAGGTGACGATCCGCCAGGATCTGGAGCGGCTGGAGGCCGACGGCCATATCGTCCGCGAACACGGCGGGGCCTATCTCAAGTCGGTGCCCCAGCAGGTGCGCGCCATGGCGCTGCATCACCTGGTCAACATGGACGCCAAGAAGCGGATCGGCCAGGCCGCCGCCGCCCTGGTCGAGGACCACGAGACCATCATCATGGACGCCGGCTCGACCATCACCGAGATCGCCATGAACCTGGGCGATCGTCAGGGCCTGAACGTGGTCACCAACGCCCTCAACATCGCCCTGATCCTGGGCGCGATCCCGACCTACACGGTCCACATGCCGGGCGGGCAGTTCAAGGCGCCGACTCTGTCGCTGTCGGGCGAACGGTCGGCGGACTATTTCGAGGGGCTGTTCGCCCAGAAGCTGTTCCTGGCCACCGCCGCCGTCTCGTTCGAGGCGGGCCTGACTTTCCCGGCCATCTCCGACATCGCCGTCAAGCGCGCGATGATCCGGTCGGCGTCCAAGGTCTATCTGGCGGCGGACTCCACGAAGATCGGCAAGACGTCGTTCTCGTCGCTGGGCGGGATCGAGAACATCCACGGCCTGATCACCGACAGCGGCGTCCGCGACGAAGATCGCCGCGCCTTCGAAGACGCGGGCATAGAGGTTATCGTGGCATGACGAGAAGAACCCAGCTTCTGGTCCTGGGCGCGGCGGTGATCGCCGTGCTGGCGGTCGTCCTGGTCATGGTCGCGCCGCGCGCGGGTCGCTCGAGCCTGATGGTGGTGATCACCCCGTCGCTCGACAATCCGTTCTTCGGCCAGGAAGCCTTGGCCGCCGAGCAGCGGGCCGTGGCGCTGGGGTACCGGACGCTGAAGTTCTCGCACGGCGATGACGCCTTCAAGCAAAGCCAGCTTATCGACACCGCCATCGCCCGGGGCGCATCGGCGATCATCCTCGACAACGCCGGCGCCGACGCCAGCGTCGCGGCCGTCCAGCGCGCCAAGGCCGCGGGCGTGCCAGTGTTCCTGATCGACCGGGAGATCTCCAGCCGCGGCGCGGCCGCCGTGCAGATCGTCTCCAACAACTACCAGGGCGCGGCCCTGGGCGGCCAGGCCTTCGCCGAGGCGCTGCAGGAGAAGGGCGCCTATGCCGAGCTGGTCGGCAAGGAGTCCGACACCAACGCCGCCATCCGTTCGCGCGGCTTCCACGACGTTCTCGACCAATATCCCGACCTGAAGATGGTCTCGCGCCAGAGCGCCAACTGGGACCAGGCCCAAGCCTTCGCGGTCATGCAGTCGATCCTGCAGGCCCACCCCGACCTAAAGGGCGTGATCGCCGGCAACGACACCATGGCGCTGGGCGCGGTGGCCGCCCTGGAAAGCGCCGGCCGCCGGGACGTGATCGTGGTCGGCTTCGACGGCTCAAACGACGCTCGCGACGCCATCGCGGCGGGCAAGATGCGCGCGACCGTGCTGCAGCCGGCGCACCGCCAGGCCCAGTACGCCGTCGAGCTGGCCGACCGCTACCTCAAGACCGGCAAGACCGGCGAGCGCGAGAAGCTCCTGATGGACTGCTTCCTGGTCGACCGGACCAACGCTCCACGCCTCGACAACTTCGCGCTGGCCAAGCCCGAAGGCCTCTGAAACCCCTCAAATCGAAAGCGTACCCCATGACGGCCAAGCAACGATATGGCGCCGGCATCTGGCACTTCGCGACCTATGTCGACCGTTACGCCACCGACGGCTACGGCCCGTCGCGCACCCTGCTGGAGATGATCGACCTGGCCGGTCAGGTCGAGGACCTGTCGGTGGTCGACATCAACTTCCCGTTCGTGGGGCAGGGGGTCTCGCTGTCGGCGATCGACCAGGCGCTCGACCGCAACGGCCTGAAGGTCATCGGCATCACACCAGAGATCTATACCCGCCAGTTCTCCAAGGGCGCCTTCACCAATCCCGATCCTGGCGTGCGACGCCTGGCCAACCAGATGTGCAACGAGGCGGCCAAGATGGTCCGCCATTTCGGCGCCGACTACGTCAAGCTGTGGCCCGGCCAGGACGGCTGGGACTATCCGTTCCAGGTCGATCACAAGGCGCTGTGGACCGCGTCGGTCGAGGGCGTGGCCGAGCTGGCCGCCCAGAACCCGGACCTGAAGTTCGTCATCGAATACAAGCCGCGGGAGCCGCGGGTGCACATGAGCTACGATTCCGTGGCCCGCACCCTGCTGGCCATCGAGCGCATGGGCGCGCCGAACGTCGGCATCCTGCTCGACTTCGGCCATTCGCTGTACGGCGGCGAGTCCCCCGCCGACGCGGCCCAGCTGGCCATCGATCACGGCCGCCTGTTCGGCATGGACGTCAACGACAACATGCGCGGCTGGGACGACGACCTGATCGCCGGCTCGGTTCATCCGATCGAGCTGTTCGAGTTCTTCTGGACCCTGCGCAAGAACGGCTGGGAAGGCGTCTGGCAGCTGGATCAATTCCCGTTCCGCGAGGACAGCGTCGCCGCCGCCAACAGCGCCATCCGTTTCCTCAAGCGCATCGAGACGGCGCTCGATCGCCTGGACATCGAGGGGCTGAAGGCCGCCCAGGCGCGTCAGGATGCGGTGGCCGCGCTGGATATCGCCCGCTCGGCCCTGTTCGGCTGACGGCCTAAGGCCCGCGGGGCCAGGACCGCCACCCGCCGGCGGTCCTGGATGAAGGCGCTCGCTTGGCGACGCCTCCGTTACGCCCTGACCGCGGCCACGGCCAGGGCGCCGCCCGGCGCCGCCCCTTCATGGAACGGGCGGACCAGGTGGATGGGAGTCCCGTTGATGTCGGTGATCCGGCGGCTCCAGGCGGCGTCGTACAGCTTCGCCAGGTCGGACTTGTCGTCCGCGGTGAGGAAGCTGTCCTCGCCGTAGTTCATGATCGAGAAGCGCTTGTGCACGCCGAAGATCTCGGCGGGGAAGCTCTGTTCCGAGAGCAGGGCGAAGAAGTGGCGCAGGCCGAACACGTGGCCGAGTTCATGCGCCAGGGTCTCGAGCTGCTCCTTGTCGCTCTGCTCGAACATCTTCGGATAGATGTCGAGCTGGTGGCGTCCGGCGTCCGGGAAGAACGCGCTGGCCAACACGCAGCCGTTGTTGTCGCAGTCGTCGTTCCGTCGGACGACGATTTGAAAGTCCCACGCGTCGTTGCGCTTGGCGAACTTGACCGGAACGGCGACGCCCCACGCCAGGATGGCCCGGCCGAACAGGTCCTCGATCACGCGCTCGGCGGCGGCGGGGTCCTGGAAGTGGTCCAGCGTGCCCTCCGCGAACCGCCAGCGCAGGATCACGTTCTTGTCCCAGAGCGGAATGAACCCCTCGGACGCGTCGACGACGAGTTTTTCGAGGCTCTTGCCGCCCGGCGTGGCGTGGCCTCGCCTGTCGGTATCGCAGCGAACGCCGTTTCGAAAGAGATGCACGTGGGGGGACGGCGCGTCCTCGCGTTTGGCGAGCGCGAGGGGCATAGCGTTTGTCATGGACTCCCGGGTCATGGGGTTCTCCTTTCCGATGTTGGGGGGTGCGGCGCCTGGACGTCAGGGCGCCGGGGGCAGGCAAGCCAGGCCGTCGGAGCCGGCGGCCTCGGCGTCGTTCAGGCACTTCTGAAGCTTGGACAGGGTCTTCGCGGAGGTGATCTCGGCGGCCTGCTGGTCGGCCAGGGCCTTGGCGTGGCTGCTGTAGTCGACCCGCAGCGAGAGGAGCTGGGCCGGAACCGAGATGATCGCCGTGGCGATCTTGACCGGCAGGCGCACGACCTCGAGCACCTCGCTGGGCCGGTCGGGCGACCAACTGGATATGACGCCGTCGGCGAAGACCACGTCGTCGACCGTTTTGACGAAGGCCGACGAATTGGTCGGGATGTAGCTGATCGGGCCGGCCTGGGGCAGCTGGGCCAGGATGGCGTCGATGACGTGCCAGTTCTCACCGTCCGCCTTCTGCTCGAGCGTGAGCGTCATGGGAAGTGGAGAGCGGTAGAAGATCGCCCCGCGGTCGCTCTTGCGGATCTCGTCGGCCACCGACTTGTCGCTGCTGACGGCCGCCAGCTTGGTGGGCGGTTCGTCAAGCGTGGAGAGATCCGAGGTCTTGGTGTCGAGCGTCTTCTTCTTCTGCGCGGAGATCGGACCGATGAGGAAGGGATAGTCCGCCTGCTTCAGCCTCTTGGCGACGAGCAGTCGCGCGTCCTCGTCCGACGGGTCGAAGACCTGGACGATCGTCCGAGGTTCGCCGCATGGCAGCTCTTGGGCTTTCGGAGGCTGAGGTTTGTTACTCCACAGGGCGCTTTTCCCGCCCGCCGGGCCGAGTCCCGCCAAGGCGCCGGCGACTTCGACGAGGATGTCGCCCGTCCTGTCGGCCGCCACGACGTTCGAGGACGACAGCAGGCCGGCCGGTGTCACCGCCAGCTTGACGGTATCGTCCCGAAGCCAGTTGTGGCGCAGCTGGGCCACGTAGCGGTGCGAGACATCGGCCTGCGCCGGCAGCAGTTCGAGCTTGCCGGTATAGGCGCATTTCGCGCCCTGCAGCGCCGCGCGATAGGCCTTGTCGGCGGCGTCGGCGGCGGCCTTGGCCTTGGTCACGCGGATGTCGCTCAGGTCCTGCGCGGCCTTGGTGAGCTCGGCGGCCTCGGCCTGGCTCGATCGCGCGCTGGCGTCGGCGCCCAGCTGGTCCAGCAAGGCTTGCTCGCCTTCGGCGGCGGCTTTCTTGGCCGCCTGGTCCGCCTTCGCGCTCTTCAGCGCGGCGGTGGCGTCCTTGAGCGCTTGCGCCTGCTCCTCGGGATCGACCGGTTCGCGCGTGATCGTCAGTTTCGCCAGCTTCTGGGGCAGGAAGTAGGTGAGCCCCCCGGCGTCGCGCTCCAGCCCCCGCGTGGTGTCCTTCGGCAAGGACTGCACGGTGGCGCAGCCGGCCGACAGCAGGCTCGTGGACAGCAGGGCGGCCGCGAGGCCGCGCCTGGCGATGAAATCGGTTCCCGACATGGGACTGTCTCCTGGAAGGTTGTTGAGGGTCAGAGCACGCCGGCGGCGTGCAGCAGGTCGGTCAGCCGGGTGATGTCCACGCCGGCGGGACGCAGTTCGTCGCTCGGTCGCCAGGTTCCATTCGGCTGGCGGTTCCAGTAGCTGTCGGGGTCGGCGATCACGAGGCCGGCCAGGGTCTCGGCGACGATGCGCGAGCCCAGCGGCCCCAGCCGTTCGCCGCCTTGGACGATCTCGGCTTCCTTGAGGACATAGAACCACAGGGGCGTGGCTTCATCGAAGCCGCCGTCGACCAGGGCGGCGCCGGTGGCGCCCGACAGCAACTCGTCGCGGGTCAGGACGCGGCTGACCGGCAGGCCCGCGGCGGCGAGTTCGGCGATCAGGGTCTGGGCGCTGGGAAGGTTCAGAAGCCAGCCGCGGCGCAGGTTGCGGCGAGCCAGATGCTTCATCAGATCCTCGGGCGCGCCGCCCTCGTTGGGAAGCGCCAGCAGCGTCGGCGCCAGGCGGGTGTCGATCGGGCGCGCGTCGTGGGCGGCGTCGAGGTCGGCGGTGAACCGGCTCCACTCCGCGATCCAGTTGTTCGGCAGGGTCGGCGCCCCGAGGAAGGGCGTGGGCGACTTGCCGGTGAACTGGAACAGCTGCTCGAGACTGGCGAAGGGAAGGATCTTCGCCTCGGCGCCGAAGTTGCGGTTGTAGTCATAGCCGTTGCGGATCATCGAGTGACCGAACCGGAAGCCCGCCACCGAGAACTCCAGCGGCATGGGCAGCGCGCTGGCCGGGATCTGGTCCTGGCGCGCCTCGTGGAACCGCTTGTAGAGCGGCGCCCCCGCTTCCAGGACGTCCGCGAGCGTCGCGCGATCGCAAACCGTCGGTAGGTAGTCGTTGATGACCAGCCACTGATGGACGTGGCGAACGAAGCGCTGGGCCTCGAGGAAGCATTCGCGGTCGGGCAGGTTTCTCGGCGCCAGCTCGGCCACGACCACATTGTGGAACCTCAGCATGGCGGTGTGCAGCTGCGCGACGACCAGGTTCTCGTCATTGCGGCCGTCCCCGATCAGGGCCTTGCGGCTCTGGTTCGGCGGCTGGCCTGGCGTCAGCAGCTCGGGCGGCACGGCGGTGGGATCCAGCAGGCCCGCCGCGACCAGCGGCCCGACGCGCGGGAGGTCGCAAGCCGTGTCGACGGGCAGGGGCGGACGCTCCATGCCGGGAAACTGGCCGGTGACGTTCGTTTCGGCGCCGACCCGCATGGCCGCCCCGTTGCGCATGACCGCCTCCAGCGGATGGTCCAGCGGACCGTCGCCATAGAGGCTGTCGAGATCGAGCTTGGCGTGGCGCAGGTTGGTGATCCCGGACACGACCAGATCCCGCGCCAGCGGCGTGATCGTCTCGCCGACGATGGTGAAGGTCTTGCCGTTCTCCCGGTCGGTGTTGGCGGTGATGTCGTGATCGATGAACTGTCCGTAGTAGGTCATCACGGGCGGAAGCCCGGAGCGCGCCGCCGACCCGCCGGCCGGGTCGATCATGGCGTCGGCCAGGGCGTCCAGCTTCGCCCCGGCCACCGGCGGCTGCGAGGCCGCGCCGGGAAAGAGATAGCCGAAGCGATCGCCCTCGCCGGTGGCCGTGGCCCCGCGTCGGGCGCGCGGCGCCACGGCGGCGTCGGCGCCGGTGATGGCCGTGCGATCGGGCTCGGTCCGGGCGGCCTTCGCCAGTTGGGCGTCGGCGGGCGAGGCGGCGTCGACGAGCACGATGCGGTCGCCGTGTCCGAGGGAGAGAAGCATGACGATTCTCCGAGGTCTGGGTTGAGGTTTGGGAGCGGCCAGGCGGCTAGGCGGCCGGCTTCAGGTTCAGGACGCGGTCGACCAGCGACAGCAGGCTGGAGACGACGATGGCGGCCACGGCGAGCAGGCCGCCCCATTTCGCCAGGCCACTGTCGGACATCACGCCCTTGAGCGAGAGCGCCCAGATCAGGAAGGCGATCGTGGCGGCGATCGGGGGCCAGGGGTGGGGGCGGAACGGGGCCTTGCTCGCGCCGGCCTGCCGCTCAGCCTCGCGCTGCTTGACGTAGGCCAGGCTCAGATAGAGCGTCGGCGTGAGCAGGGCGAACCCGGCGTAGAGGACCAGGGAGGTGTGCAGTTCGATCCCGTCGACGTCGATCGAAGGGGTCTGGACGCCGGCCGCGATCGCGGCGAGGAACAGGGTGATCGTCTCGGTCGGCAGGTAGCGGGTCAACGGCTCGAAGACGTCCTTCTGCACCGCGGGCGGGCTACCGACGAGGGCGGCGACGTTGGGCGTCCGGATCGCTTGCCGGGTGGCGAGGCTACTGAGGCTCATGGCTAGTCCTCCGTTCTGATCGACCAACCGGAATGGGTGGCGAATGACGCGAGACTAGGCAGGCGACGAAGCGTCACCGCGTGATGGCCGTCACGCGGTAAGCGAGAAAGTTCCCTCCGCGCACGATTGCGTTGTGAATCCCCCGTTCCTCTGCCAATCTACGGTGAAGATCACGGCTATTGGCGGGGGGCCATGGACGGGGATTGGTCAGCGCCCGCGCGCTATTGGGGATTTGTCAGCTACAGCCACAGGGACGCGGTCCAGGGCCGCAGGCTCCATGGGCAGCTGGAGCGATATGTCCTTCCCCGGCGGCTGGTCGGCCGCGAAACGGCCCGGGGCGTCACGCCGCGCCGGCTGACGCCGATCTTCCGTGATCGCGAGGAATTTCCGGCCGCCCACGACCTGAGCGTCGAGGTCCGCGCGGCCCTCAGCGCCTCCAAGGTCCTGTTGGTGATCTGCTCGCCCAACGCTGCGGCCTCGCCGTGGGTGGCGCGCGAGGTCGAGCTTTTCCGCGCCCTGCATCCCGATCGACCTGTCTTGGCCGCCTTGATCGCGGGCGAGCCGGACGCGGCCTTTCCGGCTCCGCTGTGCGTCGGCGCCGAACCCCTGGCGGCCGATTTCAGGCCCAACCGCGACGGGCATCGCCTGGCGCTCCTGAAGCTGGTGGCCGGCATGGCCGGGGTGGGCCTGGACGAGCTGGTCCAGCGTGACGCCCAAAGACATCTGAGGACCGTGACGGCCGTCACGGCGGTGTCCGTGATCGCCGCGCTAACCATGGGTCTGCTTACGGCCTTGGCCCTCAGCTCAAGTCACGAAGCCCGCCGACAGAAAGGTCTCGCCCTGGAAGCCCTGGGAGAGGCCAGGCGCCAGAAGACGCTCGCCCTGTCGGCGCGCGACGAGGCGCAACGCCAGAGGACCGAGGCCTTGCAGGCGCGGGACGAGGCGGACCGTCAGCGTGTCGCGGCCCTGGAGGCGCGCGGCGAAGCGGAGAACCAACGGCAGGAAGCCGAAGCCATGGTGGAGTTCATGTCGACCGAACTGCGCGGCAAGCTGGAGGGGAGCGAGAAGCTCGCGGTGCAGAGCGCCGTCAGCCAGCGCGCCCTCGAATACTACGCTGGTCGGTCGGACCGTCTGCCGCCGACCTCGGCCGCGCGCCGGGCCAGGGTGCTGAACGCCCTGGGTCAGGATTTCGAGCGCAGCGGCGATCTGGGCGGCGCGCTCGCGCGCTTCGATGAAGCCTATCGCGTGACGAGCCGGCTGAAGACGTCGGAACCCGGCGATCCTCAACGGATCTTCGAGCACGCTCAGAACGAGTTCGGCATCGCCCAGATCGCCTACCGGCGGCAGGATTGGGCGAAGGCCAAGGGCGGCTACGAACGCTACGCCCAGCTGGCCGACAGCCTGGTCTGGCTCAAGCCCGACAGCGTCGAGTATCGCAAGGAAGCGGCCTATGCCCAGGGCAACCTGTGCGCGGTGGCGCTGAAGATGCGCGACACCAAGGCCGCGCTGGAGCGCTGCGCCCGCTCGCTCGACGCCATGCGCGAGGTCGCCAACCGCGTGGAAGACGGCCGGCGCGCGGTGGCCTCCGACATGGTCAACCGCCACGCGTGGATGGCCGACGCCTATCAGCGCGCGGGCGATCTGGCGCGCGCCCGCGCCGAGCGCGATCAGGAAGCGATGATCCTCGCCGCGCAACTGGCCGAACGTCCGAAGGACCGGAACGTCCGTGCGGACTGGATCGTGCTGCAGCAGGCCTATGCCAGCCTGGCCCATGCCGCGGGCGACCGCGCGGGCGCCTTGGCGCGGCTGAACGAGGGGCGTCCCGAAGCGGTCCGCCTCCTCGCGGAAGATCCAGATGAAGCACGCGCCAAGCGCCTGCTCGATCAGATCGACAGGAGTATCGCCTACTTAAATCAACTCAAAGGAACGCAGAAATGATCAGCTCTCAATTCCGCCTCGCCGTGGAAAACAACGCGCTCGGGAAAATTCCCAACAGCCCGGACAGTCCCAAGAAGAAGTTCGATCCAAAGGAAATCATTCACGTCATCGTCGAGGCCGAGACGCAAAATGGAGAGATCGGCTTCATGCTTAGATTCCCATCTCCTCCCCCTCCGCCGATTACCGATAGCCGGACGATCAAGAACTACGTGAAGCATCTGGCGACCAGTCCGACGCCGGCTACCATCCCTCCTCTGGTTTCTCCTCTGGACATACCGATCACGCAGCAATGCTGGGTCGTTGTTCAACTCGGAGACTCGGTCAGCAACTGGCGTTTCTCTCCGGAGGAGTACGGCTGTACGACGAAGGCCCCATCCAACGATCGAAATATATGCCTCATCCACGCGTACAACGACCCGGATGACGAACTGGGAGACCCCGGCGCCGTGGTGCGGGATAGTGGCTGCAAATTACTGTACTTCGGCGTGCGCAAGAGAGGGCCGAAGAATTCGGGTATGCCGAACCCTGATCGGGACGGCTTCAATTTTCATATCGAATTCATCAAGCCGGCCGGGCCCGTCAAAGTCATCTTCGACCCTGACGTGAAGAACGAGAGCGAGAACTCGATCCCGCCGTCGGGCGATTGATGGCTGTGTCCGCATCCGCCCCCTTCGTCGACATCGGGGTCCTCATCCGCGCCGGCGCCATCGATCAGGCCTGGGAACTGTTCGCCCAGGCCGGATTGATCGCGTCACGGGATTCCGCGGCGCTGATCTTGAAGGGGCGTCTGCTCAAGGAACGCGCGCGCGCCGCCGACGGCGACGCGCGTCGCGACTTCTTCGCGCGCGCCGCCGACGCCTATCGGGAAGCCGCCTCGCGGGGAGGGCGCCTACGCCCTGATCAACGCCGCCAGCCTGTCCCTGCTGGCCGGGGACGAGGAAGGCGGCAGGGTCTTCGCCCTGGCCGCCCTGGCGGCGCCCGGCGACGACACGCCCTTCTACGAAGCCGCGACGCGCGCCGAGGCGCTGATGCTGTTGCGGCGGATGGACGAGGCCAAGGCGGCGCTGCAACAGGCCGTCGCGCGCGGGCCCAGGGCCTGGGAGGACCATGCCGTCACCCTGCGCCAGTTCCGGCTGATCCTCTCGAGCCTTGGCCAGCCCGATGATTGGCTGTCGATCCTCGATCCGCCCCGCGCCCTTCACTTCACGGGCCAGATGACCCTGTCCGGCGACAAGGACGCCCTGCGGGACGTCGTCGCCGGCGTCCTCGCGGAGGAGAGGGTCGCGTTCGGTTACGGCGCCTTGGCGGCGGGGGCCGACATTCTCGTCGCCGAGGCGCTGGTCGCCGCCGGCGCCGATTTGCACGTCGTCCTGCCCCTGGATCAGAAGGCGTTCCGTCAAAGCTCCGTCGAGCCCTGGGGGCAGGTCTGGGCATCGCGCTATGATCGCTTGCTCGCGGCGGCCCAAAGCGTCGGCGTCACCGGCCCAGGGCTGGACCAGGTCAGTCCCGGCGCCATCGCCCTGGGCGACGAGACCGCCATGGGCATGGCGGTGCTCAAGGCGACTGCCCTGGCGGGCGAGGCGCTTCAATTGGCCATCTCGACGCGCGACGAAGCCGACGCCTTCGCGACCGCGCGTTGGCGCGCGGCGGGACATCGCCAACGCATGATCCGCCCCGCTTCCGAGGCCTCGGCGGCGGCGGCGACCAGCCCGGCGTCCTCGACGCGCTCGACATCGGCCGTGGCCCTGGGCTGCGTGCTGGATCTGCCACCCGACAGTGATCGCCAAGTCTTGCTGACGAAGCTCGCGCGCGTGATCGACGAAGGGCCAAGGCCGCTGACCGCGCCCAGTTGGTCCGGGCACACCCTTTTGCTCACCTATGCGACGCCAGGGGAGGCGGAGGCGGTGGCCCACGGCCTGCGCGGCGCGCTCGGCGCCCAGATGCGCATGGCGGCTGGCTATGGTCTCACCGACCTGGTCGCCAATCCGTTCGGCGCTGGCATGCTGGCCATGGGATCGACGCCCGAAACGGTCGCCGATCTGCTGAGAGTCACGCCGCCGGGCGGGTTCTATTTCGAACTGTGCTTCGCGGCGACCCTTGCGCTGGATGCGCCGTCGGATACGGCCAGGCGGCTCACGAACCTGACCGGCGACACCGCTGGTCCGTACGCCCTCGCGCCGGGAGCCTAGTCGACAAGGCTTTCAAGGCGTCGGGGCGCGACGATGATCAGCGCCTCGGCCGTCCTGCGCACCAGCCCGCGTCGCTCCAGCGCGCTGACCGTGCGCGACACCGTCTCCCGCGTGGTCTGCAGCTCCAGCGCCAGCGCGGCCAGGACCGGCGGCGGGCTGATGCTCCACCCGTTGGGCTCGGCCCGTCGCAGGAGCTCGGCGTGGATCCGGCCGACGGCGCTCAGGGTGTTGCGGTCGACGAGCCGCTTGTTGGCGGTCTTCAGGCGCGCCAGCAGCAGGCGCGAAAGAACCATGCCGATGCAGTTGTGACGCTCCATCAGGCGCAGGAAGTCGAGCGCGATGAACACCGCGACGCGCGCCACGCCAAGCGCGGTCACGTCGACGTCGCTCGGCGCCGTGGGCCGGACGGTGGCCCCGAACAGATCGCCGGGCGCGAAGTCATGCAAAAGGACCGAGGCCCCATCGCGGCCGACGGCCGAGGCCCTGGCTCGCCCCACGGTCAACAGGAAGGTCTCATCGCACTGATCGCCCTGGCGAACGATCGCCGCGCCGGGCCGATAGCCACGCTCGGTCGCGGCCTTGGCGATGCAATGTGCGACGTCTTCCTGGCACTGGAAGATCTCGCGCACGAAGGCGGTCAATCCCGACATGTTCCGAACGCCCCCACGCTCGTGCGACGCTTTGAAGGTGACACAACGATCGCGCGGAACACAACCTTCGCGATGAGGACGCGCCGAATTCCACACTTGGTGTTGTTCGGCCTTTTTCCCGTCTCGGCCAAACGCGCGTGAACAATTTCGTTGACCATCATAGTCAATCGATTAGCTAGGCGGCATGGTCCTGGTGGGGTGACGACATGGCGCGGGCGAAATCGAGCGGAAACGGCGGCGAGCGTCGCGACTCGCGGGGGATCCTCTTCGACGCCACCGCCGCGCTGCTCTCGGAGCGCTCCACCATCGAGGTCTCGCTCAGCGAAATCGCCCAGCGCTCGGGGCTGAACTCGGCGCTGATCAAGTACTACTTCGGTAGCAAGGAGGGGCTGCTGCTGGCCTTGCTGGAACGGGTGGCCGAGCGGTCGATGGCCGATCTGGCGGCGCTGGTGGGCATGGACATCTCGGCCGAGCAGAAGCTGCGCATCCACATCGGCGGCATCATCAACACTTATTATCGCTCGCCGTACGTCAACCGCCTGATCAACTACATGATCGTACAGGGCGACAAGGCGTCCAGCGAAAAGGTCGCCAAGATCTTCGTCGAGCCGATGATCGCCGCCTATCGCGCCATCGTCGCCCAGGGCGTGGGCGACGGCGCGTTCCGGCCGCTGGATCCGGGCATGCTGTATTACAGCGTCGTCGGAGCCTGCGAACACATCTTCTACGCCGGCTATTCGCTGCCGACGACGCTGGGCATGACCGAGCTGACCGAGCAGGTCCGGCAGCAGTACGTCCAGCACGTGCTGGATCTCGTCTTCCATGGCGTCCTGGCGCGTCCGACCGCGACGGCCTGACGGGGCGCGGCGGGGTGGCCCGCCCTCTGATATTCAAAAATCTAACGATATTAGGAAAACATTTGATCCCGAAACCCAACGGCTTTAAGTGATCGACTAAGAACGCCGCGAACGGCGTCGCCAGGGAGGTCGCCGTGAAGGGGCTAGGTCAGGACGCCCGCTATTGGGAAGCCTTGTCGCGAGGCCAGCTGGAGCTGCCGCGCTGCGCGGAATGTGGACGCTGGCGCTGGCCCGCGCCCTTTCGTTGCGGCGACTGCGGAAGCTGGAGCTTTGACTGGCAAGCGGTCGAGATGCGCGGCGTGATCTATTCCTGGACCCGCACCTGGCATCCGTTCGAAGGAACGGAAGGCTTCGGCTCGCCGTTCGTCACCCTGTCGGTCGCCCTGCCCGGGGCGGGCGACATCCGCCTGATGGGCGTGCTGGAAGGCAAAGGCGAGCCGGCCATCGGTGCACCGGTGACGGGCCACGTCGCCACAGCCGAGGTCTATGGCCGCGCCATTCCTGGCCTACGCTGGGCGGTGTCGGCATGAGCGCGCCGATGTTTCCCGTCAGCACCGCCGTCGCCGGGATCGGCGTGCGCCAGTACAAGCGCGGCGGCGCGCCGCTGCCCGAACAGGGCGTGCTGGTCGGCGCCATCGTCGACGCCTGCGAGGACGCCGGGCTGGACCCGTCCGAGATCGACGGCTTCGTCTCGTATGGCGACGACAAGAACGAGCCGGTTCGCCTGGCGCCCGACCTGGGCACGCGCGACCTGTGCTGGTCGGCCCAGGTGTTCGGCGGCGGGGGCGGGGGCATAGCAGCGGCCTTCGGCCTGGCGGCGTCAGCGATCATCAGCGGCCAGGCTCGGACGGTCGTAGTGTTCCGCGCCCTGGTGCAGGGCGATAGCGGCCGGCTGTCCGGCGCGGTCATGGCCCACCACCTGAACGACCACATCATGGCCGCCGGCAACGTAGCCCCGGCCATCGAGTGCGCCATGCGCGCCCAGCGCCTGCTGGAGCATCACAAGGTTCCGCGCCGATGCCTCGAGGACTTGGTTCGGGCCTCGTACCACCACGGGGCGCGCAATCCGAAGGCGGTCAGCTACGGCAAGGACCTGGACCTGGAGGTCTATCGCGCGTCGCGGATGATCTGCGAGCCGTTCCACCTGTTCGACTGCTCGCGCGAGAACGACGGGGCCGGGGCGCTGATCCTGACCTCGGCCGCGCGGGCGAGGGACCTGAAGCAGCAGCCGATCTATCTGAAGGGCGTCGCCCAGGGCGCGGGACGCGGCTGGGGCGACCTGCTGCAGAACGACGATCACTACGCCTCGGCCGGCTTCGGGTCGGTGGCCCGACGGCTGTGGGTCCAGACGGGGCTGACGCCGGCCGACATCGACGTGGTGCAGCTGTACGAGAACTTCAGCGCCCAGGGCGTGGCCTCGCTGATCGACCACGGCTTCTGCACCTATGAGACCGTGGGCGAGGTGGTGCGCTACGAGAATCTGATCGCGCCGACGGGCCAGCTGCCGGTCAACACGGCGGGCGGCAACCTGGCCCAGGGGTTCATCCACGGGATCGGCATGGCGATCGAGGCGGTGGAGCAACTGCGCGGGACCTCGGCCAATCCGGTTCCGGATGCGCGTCATTGCCTGCTGGCCGGCGGGCCGGGGGCGCCGACGGTTAGCTCGGCGATCTTCTCGACCGAGGCGCGCTGAGCCGTGGGCGGGACGCGCTTCCGGACCGACGACGGTCGGTGGCTGGCGGCCGATGTCGACGGATCGCCGGACGCGCCGGTGGTCGTGCTGCTGCACGGCGGCGGCCAGACGCGCCACAGCTGGGCCGGGGCGATGGCGGCGCTGGTCGCGCGCGGCTATCGGGTCATCAATTACGATGGGCGCGGGCATGGCGACAGCGACTGGTCGCCCGTCGGCGCCTATCACCTGGATGACCGGGCGCGGGACCTGGAGGCGGTGACGCGGGGCCTGTCCACGCCCTTCGCCCTGGTCGGCGCCTCGCTGGGCGGAGCGACCGCGATCCAGGCCGTGGCGCGAGGCCTTGAGCCCTCGGTGCTGGTGCTGGTCGACATCGTGCCCGATCCGGAACCGGAGGGCGTCGGCCGCATCGTCGGCTTCATGCGGGGCCATCCCGACGGCTTCGCCACCTTGGACGAGGCGGCCGACGCCGTGGCCGCCTACAATCCCGAGCGGCCCCGTCCCAACGATCCGGGTGGCCTGATGCGCAACCTGCGCCAGCGGCCGGACGGGCGACTGGGCTGGCACTGGGATCCCCGGATCGTCGAGGCCGACCCCCAGATCCACCACGACGAGGTCCGGCGATCGGCCGAGGCGTTGGCGCGGACGGACGTGCCGGTCATGCTGGTGCGCGGCTTGCGAGCGACGTGGTCAGTCCGGCGGGCGTGGCGGCGTTCAAGGCCCGGATGCCGCGCCTGGAAGTCTTCGATGTCGCCGGGGCGGGCCACATGGTCGCCAGCGACCGCAACGACGCCTTCAACGCCGGCGTCCTGGACTTCCTCGACCGGCGCATGCCGGCCTTCCAGCGAGGTTGAGACCATGCAGCGCTACGACGTCGTGATCGTGGGCGGCGGCCATGCCGGCGGGCAGGCGGCCATCGCGCTGCGCCAGGGTGGCTACACGGGGTCGATCGCCCTGGTCTCGGCCGAGCCCGAGGCGCCTTACGAGCGACCGCCGCTGTCCAAGGACTATCTGGCCGGCGAGAAGACCTTCGACCGCCTGCTGCTACGGGCCGAGACCTTCTGGAGCGAGCGCGAGATCGCGCTGCTGCTGGCGCGGGAGGTCGTGGCGATCGATCCGGCGGCGCACACAGTCGCGCTCGCAGACGGGGAAACACTGGGCTACGGCAAGCTGGTCTGGGCGGCCGGCGGCGCGCCGCGGCGGCTGAGTTGTGCGGGTCACGACCTGCGGGGCGTTCACGCGGTGCGCACGCGCGCCGATGTCGACCGGATGATCGCCGAGCTGCCGGAGGTCGAGCAGGTCGTGGTGATCGGCGGCGGCTATATCGGCCTGGAGGCGGCGGCCGTGCTGATCAAGCTGGGCAAGCGGGTCGTGCTAATGGAGGCGCTGGACCGGGTGCTGGCGCGGGTGGCGGGCGAGGCGTTGTCGCGCTTCTACGAGGCCGAACACCGCGCCCACGGCGTCGACCTGCGGCTGGGCGCGCGCGTCGAATGCCTGAAGGAAGGCGAGGGCGGCCATGTCGCCGGCGTGCGCCTGGCGGACGGCGAGACCGTCCCGGCCCAGATGGTCATCGTCGGCATCGGCATCGCGCCGTCGGTCGGCCCGCTGCTGGCGGCCGGGGCGGAGGGCGACAACGGCGTCGCGATCGACGGCCTGTGCCGGACCAGCCTGGCGGACGTCTTCGCCATCGGCGACTGCGCCCTTCACGCCAACCGCTACGCTGGCGGTGCGGCGATCCGGCTGGAGTCGGTGCAGAACGCCAATGACCAGGCGACTATCGCGGCGAGCATGATCCGGACGGGTGAGAGCGCGCCCTACGACGCCGTCCCCTGGTTCTGGTCCAACCAGTACGACATCAAGCTCCAGACCGTGGGCCTGTCGACCGGCCACGACGCAACGGTGGTGCGGGGCGACCCGGTCGCGCGGTCGTTCTCGGTGATCTATCTGCGCGAGGGGCGGGTGATCGCGCTGGACTGCGTCAACGCCGTCAAGGACTACGTCCAAGGCCGCAAGCTTGTGATCGACGGCGCCCGCGTCGCGCCTGCCGACTTGGCCGACACCACCGTTCCGCTCAAGGAAATGGGGGCTTTGGCGCTTTAAAACTATTTTCATTAGGTTTTTGCGTGCTAGGGTCCTGGCAACGATAAACGGAGGCGATCATGGACATCGTCGCGGAACGAAAGCCGGCCGAGCGCAAGGTCACGACCCTGGCCGCGCTGACCGAAAACCAGCAGGCGGCGATCCGCCTGATCCCGGCCGAGGCTGACGCGGTCGTCGAGCCGCTGGAGGCCACCCGGCCCAACGCCATCTTCACCGGCCGCGAGCGCTTCGACGCCGAGCAGGCCCGGATCTTCCGCCGCTATCCCGTGCCGGTCACGGTGTCGGCCCTGCTGCCCGAGCCGAGCATGGTGATGGCCCACGACGGTTACGGCGTGCCACTGCTGATCGCCCGCACCAAGTCGGGTGAGATCAAGGCGTTCCTCAACGCCTGCCAGCACAAGGGCTCCAAGCTTCTGGAGGACTGCGAGGTCCACAAGCGCGGCCGCGTCACCTGTCCGTATCACGCTTGGACCTACGGCATCGACGGCAAGCTGATCGGCGTGGCGCGAAACGAGGCCTTCCTCAATCTCGACAAGAGCGAGCGGAGCCTGGTTGAGCTGCCGGCCCGCGAATGGGGCGGCATCGTCTACGTCCAGCTGGATCGCGGCCACGCGGCCGACTGGTCGCAGTTGCACGACCAGATCGCCGCCGACTTCACCGCCTTGGGCATTCCGGACGCCTTCGTCTACGGCCGCAAGACCTTCGAGCTGAAGGCCAACTGGAAGGTCATCCTGGAGCCGTTCCTGGAGGGCTATCACGTCCAGCGCCTGCACGCGGCGTCGATCGGCGACCTGTTCCAGGATGCGCCCAACATCGTCGACCTGTTCGGCCCCAACATCCGCCAGGTCTCGGGCCGCATGGGCTACGTCCCGGCGATGCTGGACGAGGATCCGGCCCAGAACATCCACAAGCTGGTGACCCACGCCTACACCGCGTTCCCCAACTGCGTGGTGGTGACCAGCCAGTACTACACCAGCGTGATGATCCTGATGCCGCGCGACGTGGGCCACACGACGGTCGAGTACTTCATGCTGACCCCCGGCGCGCCGACCACGGACAAGGCCCGCGAGGTGTTCGAGCGCTCGTACGAACTGATCCTGGGCGTGTTCGGCGGCGAGGACTTCCGCGCGGCCGAGATCAGCCAGGTCGGGCTGCAGGCCGGTGTGCCCGAAACCACCGTCTACTGCGGGCTCGAGAGCAACATCGTCCGCTACTACGAGGCGCTCGAGGCGCTGCTTTAGCGACGAGCCGGCGAAGACCGGCGAGGGAGGAATTTCATGGCGCAGACCTTGTCCGGAGCGCTCGCCTGGTGGGCGCGGATGCGGCCCGACCAGCCGGCCGTCGTGCTGGGCGGCGAGACCCTGACCTACGCCGCCTACAAGGCCTGGTCCGACCGGGTGGCGGCCCTGCTGATCGCCGACGGCCTGGAGCCTGGCGACCGGGTGGCGATCTGCTCGCTGAACAGCCTGGCCTATTGCGCGCTGATCATGGGGATCATCCGGGCGGGCGGGATCGTGAGCCCGGTCAACTTCCGCTACACCGTGCGCGAGATCGGCGAGCTGTGCGAGGACACCGAGCCGCGCTTCGCCTTCGCCGCCCCCGAATTCGCCGACAGGATGCAAGTGGCGGGTCCGCCGGTGCGGGCTATGGCCGAAATCGAGGCCCTGCGCGAAGGCGAGCTTGCGCGGATCGATCGCGACGTCGATCCCGACGCCCGGGTGGTGATCATCGCCACCTCGGGCTCGACGGCCAAGCCCAAGGGCGTGGTCTTCACCAACCGCTCGATGACCGCCTACGCCGCCAATTGGGCGACCGAGGAGACCTCGACCGCGCCGGGTTCGCGGATCATCAGCCTGGCGCCGCTGAACACCTCGGCCGGCTTCGTGCAGCTGATGCACTACATCACCCAGGGCTGCTCGATCTTCATGGTCCCGCAGTTCGTGGCGGCCGACACGCTGAAGCTGATCGAGGAGCAGAAGATCACCTGCTTCGCGGCCGTGCCGGTATTCTTCGAGGCGATCGCGGCCCTGCCGGAGTTCGACGCGGCCGACCTGTCGTCGATCCGCCTGGCCACGGTCGGCGGGGCGCGGGTCAGCCGGGCGCTGCTGGAGCGTTACAAGGCCAAGGGCGTCATCCTGCGGCAGATCTACGGTCAGACCGAGGTGGGCGGCAACGCCACCATCATGCCCGCGCAGCTGGCCCTGGAAGAGCCAGACAAGTGCGGCTGGGGCGGCCTGTTCATCGACCTGCGGGTCGTGAGGTCCGACGGCTCGGACTGCGCGCCCGGCGAGACGGGCGAGATCCTGATGCGCTCGCCCGGGATGATGAAGGAATACTGGCGCAATCCCGAGGCCACGGCCCAGGCGATCCGCGACGGCTGGCTGCATTCGGGCGACATCGGCATGCTGGACGAGCGGGGCCTTCTGACCTTCGTCGACCGGTTGAAGGACCTGATCATCTCGGGCGGCCTCAACATCTCGGCCGCCGAGGTCGAGCGGGTGGTTTGCGAGTTCCACGGCGTCGTCGAGGCCCTGGTCATCGCCGCCCCGGACGCCAAGTTCGGCGAGACCCCGATGGTCGTTTATCACGGCCCGGTCGAGATCGATGTCGAGGCGCTGATCGCCCACTGCAACGAGAACCTCTCGAACTACAAGGTGCCGCGCTACGTGGCCTATTCGGCCGAGCCGCTGCCGCGCCTGGCCACCGGAAAACTGTCCAAGCCCGCCGTGCGTGAAGCCTATGCCGGCGCGCACCAGACCCTCGCTCGCGTCCGCTAAGGGAAGCCGCCGATGAACGCGCCCGCCAACATCACCGCCAACCAGCCGGCCCATGTTCCCGATCACCTGGTGTTCGACTTCGACATCTATGGCGATCCCCGGATCGGCCAGGACGTGCAGGGCGACTACGCCGCCGTCCTGGCCGACGCGCCCGATCTGTTCTGGACCAATCGCAACGGCGGCCACTGGATCGCCAAGGGCTTCGACGCCATCACCGCGGTGGTCACCGATCCCGAGCACTTCTCGGTGCGTGAGATGCAGATCCCGCGCGTGGAGAACCCGCCGTTCTTCATTCCGCTGAGCCTGGATCCACCCGAGAACCTGCCCTACCGCCGGGCGATGATGCCGATGTTCGGCCCCGTCGCGATCAAGGCCCTGGAGCCGCGCATCCGCGAGTGGGCAGCGGAGATCGTGGGCCGTGTCGCGGCCAAGGGCGCCTGCGACTTCCAGGTCGAGGTCTCGAAGATCTTCCCGGTGACGGTGTTCATGGAGCTGATGGGCATGGACCTGTCGCGGCTCCAGGAGTTCCGACACCTGGCCGAAGGTTTCTTCCAGGTCCAGAACGACGCCGCCGAACTGGGCCGGCTGTCGGGCCTGATCCTGGGCACGCTTAAGGCCCTGGTCGACGAGAAGCGCGCCAAACCCGACGACAAGCTGATGAGCCATTTCATCACGGTCGACATCGACGGACGCACCATGAGCGAGGATGAGATCCTGGCCATGAGCTTCGTGCTGTTCCTGGGCGGGATGGACACGGTGACCAACGTCACCGGCTTCGCCTTCCAGCAACTGGCCCAGATGCCCGACGTCCAGGCCCGCCTGGTCGCCGATCCCTCGTTGGCCCAGGCCTTCGCCGACGAGGCCGTGCGCCTGTACGGCGTGGTCAACACCCCGCGCCTGGTGGTCAAGGATCGCGACATCGGCGAGGCCCGCCTGCGCGAGGGTGAGATGGTGCTGAACATCCTGTGCGTCGGCAGCCGTGACCCGCGCAAGTTCGACGCGCCCAACGCCTTCGACCTGGACCGCAAGCGCGTTGCGCACCTGACCTTCTCGTCGGGGCCGCACCTGTGCGTCGGCCATGTGCTGGGCCGCGCCGAGATCAAGATCCTGGCCGAGGAGTGGACCCGGCGCATCCCGGTGTTCGAGCCCCAGCCCGGCGAGCGTCACGCCTTCCGCATGGGCACGGTGATGGCTCTGGAATCCCTGCCGCTGCGGTGGCCCGCGGCCTAGGGCCTCACGCGCCTTCGAACTGGACGCTGTCGCCGACCGGCTGGCCCAGCGAGCCTCGGCGATAGCGTTCGGCGACGCCGGTGAAGAAGATCCGCACCGTCTCCACGAACAGCGCTTCCTCGTCATCGAACGGGTTGGCGTCCAGGGCGCGCGCCAGGCGTGGCAGCTTCTCGCGATCGGCCTCGGGCATCGGCGGGATGCCGCGCGCCTGGGCGGCGGCGGCGAACAGGGCCGAGCCGAAGGTCAGCTTCTCGGTGCCCTCGATGACCGCCATGTGGAACTCGGGCGGGTAGGGGTCGCTGGCGGCGGCCTCGTTGTAGGCGCTCAAGAGCAGGTGGCGCGGGAAGAACTGCAGCATCAGCAGCGCCGCGTTCGGGTGGCGTAGCAGCGACCGCCGGGCCGAAACGCACAGCGTGACGATCCGCTCCTCATAGGGCAGCTCGGTCTTTTCCATGCCTGGCAGGTTCAGCAGCAGTAGGCGCGCCACTTCTTCCAGCAGCGCGGCCTTGTCGGCGAAGTGGTGGTACAGCGACGGCGCCTGCACGCCCATCTTGGTCGCCACCCGCGCCAGGCTGAACCCGGACAGTCCCACCTCGTCGATCACGGCCAGGGCCGCCACTGCGGCGCTGCTGCGGGAGATCAGGGGAGAGGAGGGGCGCGCCAAAAAACCGTTCCGAGCTACGACAGATTCTCATTTTCGCATCGCCGGTCCGCCGGCTCAAGCGGGCCGTGATCAAGTTCGCGCTTGCTGAATCTCAAGCGCCATAACGAATTTAATCAATCGATGAAGTAAAAATCATCAATTCCAGTTGACCCTGAATCTACGGCTATTAGGATTAGGTTTAGGTCCCGACAGTGGACCATGGGAGAGGGAGCTCCGGTATGACGGGGAAGGGTTTTCGCGTGGGCCTCATGGCGGCCTGCGCCACGTTCGCCCTGGGCGCAGAATGGGCGTTCGTCACGGGGGCGCGGGCAGACGAGACCACGGCGCAGGGCGCGGCGGTCGAGAAGCCGCCGGCCCAGTCGGTGACCTCGGTCGACGAGATCATCGTCACCGCGCGGCGTCGCGACGAGCGCCTGATCGACGCGCCCGTCGCCATCTCGGCGATCGGCGGCAAGGCCCTGGCCAACTATTCGGTCACGCGGGTGTCGGACCTGGCGACGATGGTGCCCAGCCTGATCGCCGGCAAGGCGGCCTCGGGTTCGTCGGCCAGCATCTTCCTGCGCGGGGTCGGCTCGACGGCGCTCAGCGCCGGCTTCGACCAGTCGGTGTCGTTCGTGATGGACGGCCTGCCGATGAGCCGGGGCCGCGAACTCAGCCTGCCGCAGTACGACGTCCAGCGCGTCGAGGTCCTGAAGGGCCCGCAGGCCCTGTTCTACGGCAAGAACACCACGGGCGGCCTGATCAGCATCGTCACCAACGGTCCGACGGCCACGCCCGAAGCCGGGGTCAAGGCCGGCTACGGCTTCAAGGCCAGGGACCGCTATGTCGAGGGCTACGTCTCGGGCCCGCTCAGCGACACGCTGCGCGCCCGCCTCGCCGGCCGCTACTCGAAGTCGGACGGCGCCTTCACCAACAGCGCCGCCGAGACCTATACCGATCCGCTGGGCATGCAGCGCCACCGCAACGCCGACCGGCGCGGCGGCCAGGAGGTGTTCAGCGTCCGGGGCTCGGTCGACTGGGACGCCTCCGAGAACCTGACCTTCCAGCTCAAGGCTGGCCTGACCGACCTGAAGGACGGCGGCCCGACCGACGTGCTGGAGCGCATCTGCGGCGGCGGCCGCACCACGCCGTTCGCGGCCAACGGCATCCCGCCCAGCCCCAATGCCGACTGCAAGATCAACGGGGTGAGCGACAGCTCGAGCATCCCGACTCAGGTGGCCCAGGCCAACTACCGCTACGCCCGCGACGGCAGGATGTACGCCGACTTCGCCTCGCAGTTCGCGGCCCTGACCAGCAACCTGACCGTGGGCAAGTTCGGGATCACCTCGATCACGTCGTACTACCACTTCAAGCAGACCGACCTGAACAACGTCTCGGGCGAGGCCTATCCCGCCACCTTCTCGCAACTGGCCGACTTCGAGCAGTTCGCCGAGGAGGTGCGCTTCCAGTCGAAGTTCGAAGGGCCGTTCAACGTGCTGTTCGGCGCCTTCTATTCGAAGGGCGATTTCGACTTCAACACCGACGCCTACATCTTCCCGGTGCCGCTGGATCCCAGCACCGGCACCTACACAACCTTCAAGCGCGACAACGGCTTCAAGAGCGAGTCCTTCTCGGTCTTCGGCGAAGGCACGCTCAACGTGTCGGACAAGATCGAACTGGCCGGCGGCGCGCGCTGGTCGCACGAGGCGCGAGATTCCTACCAGTTCTCGCTGCCAGCCCATATCGCCTTCGCGGCGGCTTTCCCGGGCAACATCCGCTTCAAGGACAAGTTCAAGGACGACAACCTCTCGCCGCAGATCAGCGTCCGCTACAAGCCCGAGGCCGACACCACGCTCTACGCGGCCTACAAGCAGGGCTTCAAGTCAGGCGGCTTCAACATCTCGCAGGCGCTGAGCCCGACCGCGAGCGTCGACGCCGGCCGCTTCGGCAGCGAGACGGCCGAGGGCGGCGAGGTCGGTCTGCGCACCATCCAATTCGGTCACGACCTGTCGCTGAACGTCACCGCGTTCCAGTACACCTACAAAGACCTGCAGGTTCAGACCTTCGATCCACAGTCGGTGTCGCTGATCGCCGACAACGCCGGAAAGCTGCGCACCCGCGGTGTCGAGGGCGACTTCAACTATCGCGTCTCGGCGGCGCCGGGTCTGAGCGTGCGTGGGGCGGTGGCCTATAACGACGTGCAGTACATGGACTATGTCGGCCAGTGCTACAGCGGCCAGACGATCGCCCAGGGCTGTAACCAGCAACTGGTCGCCGGCGCCTTCACGGCCCAGAACTATGACGGCCGCACGCCGCCCAAGGCGCCCAAGTTCGCCGGGCGGCTCGGGGCCAGCTACGAGCGCGAGCTGTCGTCCAGCGCCACCCTTCGCCTGTCCGGCGATGTCAGCCGCACGGCCAAGTATAATTTCACCGACACCCTGCGTCCCGATGGCGTGCAGCCGGCCTTCACCAAGGTCGACGCCTCGATCAGCGTCAGCGGACCCGAGGACCGGTGGACCCTGGCCCTGATCGGCAAGAACCTGACCAACGAACTGGTGGTCACCTCGGCCAACGACATCCCGTTCGCGGGCGGCACGGGCACGGGGACCAACACCGGCGTCCTGGCCGACATGTCGGCCTTCGTCGAGAACCCGCGCGAGATCCTGCTGGAGCTGTCGCTGAAGTTCTGACGACCGCCAGCTGCGAGCGGACGCTCCCTCGTCCGCTCGCCCCACCTTCCGACACACCGAAAGACCCCAGTGCCCAGCCTGACCGTAATCACCCGTGACGATACCCGGCGCGAGATCCAGGCCGAGGTCGGCCTCAGCGTCATGGAGAACATCCGCCGCGCCGGGTTCGACGAACTGGTGGCCCTGTGCGGCGGCTGCTGCTCGTGCGCGACCTGCCACGTCTATGTTCGGCCCGAGGACCTGGCCCGGCTGCCGCCCATGGCCGGCGACGAGAACGACCTGCTGGACAGCTCCGAGCATCGCACCGACCGCTCGCGCCTGTCCTGCCAGCTGAAGTTCGAGGCGGGCCTGGATGGCCTGGAAGTGGCGATCGCGCCCGAAGACTGATCCGCCTTTGACATCGGGAGACCAGGCCATGGCCGAGTACGACTACGTGATCGCCGGCGCCGGGGCGGCCGGCTGCGTGCTGGCCTATCGGCTGAGCCAGGACCCGTCGGTGCGGGTGGCGCTGATCGAGGCCGGGCCGCGCGACAATCACCCTTTCATCTCCATGCCCAAGGGCCTGGCCAAGGTGATGCAGGATCCCAAGCACCTGTGGGCCTACGCCAGCCGTCCTGAGGCCTCGACCGCCGGCCAGTCCGAGGTTTGGGTGCGCGGCCGCGTGCTGGGCGGCTCCACCTCGGTCAACGGCATGATGTACGTGCGCGGTCAGCCGGCGGACTTCGAGGCCATCGCCGAGCTCTCCAGCGACGACTGGCGCTGGGAGCATATCCAGGCGGCCTATCGCGCCCTGGAGGACCACGAGCTGGGTGCCGACGCCTCGCGGGGCGCGGGCGGACCGCTGAAGGTCTCGATGCCGACCTTGAAGGACCGGCTGTCGGCCGCCCAGGTGGCGGCGGGCCAGGCGCTGGGCTGGAAGGTGAAGACCGACGTCAACGCCCCCGACGACGCGGTCTCGATCGGCTACGCGCCGCGCACCATCCACAAGGGCAAGCGCCAGAGCGCGGCCACGGCCTTCCTCCGCCCGATCGAGAGGCGGGCGAACCTCTCGATCTTCACCGAATGCACGGTCGCCCGCGTGCTGTTCGAGGACAAGCGCGCGGTCGGCGTCGAGGCGCTGCACAACGGCGTGACCGAGACGATCAGGACCCGCCGCGAGGTGATCGTCTGTGGCGGGGCCATGGCCAGCCCGGCCATCCTGGAGCGCTCTGGCGTCGGCGACGCGGCGCGGTTGACCAAGCTGGGAATCCCGATGGTCCACGACAATCCGGAGGTCGGCGAGGGCCTGATCGAGCACCGCGGCGTCATTATGCAGTGGCGGCTGAAGCAGCAGGTCTCGCAGAACCGCGAGTTCTCCGGCTGGCGTCTACTGCGAGCCACGGCGCGCTACTACCTGACCGGCGACGGACCGATGTCGTCGGCGGCCTACGAACTGGGCGGCTGGTTCAAGACGCGACCGGGCCTTAGCCGCCCCGACGCCCAGATGCTGATCGCGCCCTACAGCTTCGACATGGCCAAGCAGCGCACGGCGCTGGAACCGTTCCCGGGCATGAACGCGGTCGTCTATCCGCTGCGTCCGACCTCGCGCGGCAGCATCCATATCGAGACCACGGACCCGGACGCGGCGGCCACCTTCGCCCCCAACTACCGGGCCACCGAGCAGGACCGCCAGGCGATGGTCGGGGCGATCCGGGTGATGCGCGACTACGCCGCCCAGGCCCCCCTGGCCGAGCTGATCGCCGAGGAGACCATGCCGGGTCCGGCCGTCCGGACCGACGCCGAGATCCTCGACGCCTACGACCGCTACGGCACCTGCGGCTATCACGCCGTGGGCAGTTGCCGGATGGGCTCGGACCCGCGCGCGGTGGTCGATCCCAGGCTGCGGGTGCGGGGTGTCACGGGCCTGCGGGTCATGGACACCTCGATCATGCCGGCCATTCCCGCCGGCAACACCAACGGCCCGACCATGGCCATGGCCTGGCGCGCCGCCGACCTGATCCTGGCGGATGCGAAGGCGGCGGCATGAGCTTCGACCACGTCCAGCTTAAGGACGCCCTGCTGGGGCGGCTGTCGAGCGTCGGCCAGAGCGAGGCCTGGCGCGAGTTGCACGCGGCCGGGGTCACCGGCCTGCGGATCCCCGAGACGCAGGGCGGGCTTGGCCTGGCCTTCGCCGACGCCGAGCCGGCGCTGGAGGCGCTGGGCGAGCTGTGCCTGCCTACGCCCTTCCTCGAGACGGGGATCATCGCCGCCGGCCTGATGGCGCGAACGCCGACGGCGCAAGGCGACGCCCTGCTCGGGAATATGGTTCGCGACGGCGTGGTCGTGGCGATCGCCGGGCTGGAGACAAGCGACCGGATTACGGCCACACCAGACGGCGATGTCTGGCGCCTGCGCGGCGAGGCCAAGGTGGTGGTCGACGCCCTGTCGGCGCGAACGCTGCTTGTAGTCGCGGACGCGGGCGTCTTCCTGGTCGATCCACGCGCGGCGGGTCTTTCGATACGTCCGGTGGCGACGATCGACGGGCGGATGGCAGCGGACGTGACCTTCGCCGGCGCCGAGGCGGCGTCGCCGATCACGGCCGATCTGGATCTCGTCCGCGACGAGGCCGTCGCGGCGATCTGCGTCGAGGCGGCCGGCCTGATGCGGCGTCTGGTGCGCGACACCGTCGACTACGCCAGGCAGCGCCGGCAGTTCGACCAGCCGTTGGGCGGGTTCCAGGTGGTGCGGCATCGCCTGGTCGACATGAACATTCAGGCGCGTCGCGCCAAGGCCATCGCCCGTCGCGCCGTGTTGGTGATCGAGGGCGATCCGATCGTCCGGTCTCGCCTGGTCAGCGCCGCCAAGGTCACCATCTGCCGCGCCGGCCGCTTCGTCGGCCAGAACGCGGTGCAGCTGCACGGCGGCATGGGCATGACGGAGGAACTGCCGGTCGGGCGCTGCTTCAAGCGGCTGACCGTGATCGAGGGGCAGCTGGGCGGGGCGGATCACCATCTGACGAGGTTCTCGGTGACTGGCGCGGCGGCCTGACCGCCGCGCCGTTTTTCACCGCTAAAGGGCCAGCTCCGCCTTCGCGAGGATGTCGCGCTGGATCTCGTTGGCGCCGGCATAGATCGTTCCGGCCCGTTCGTTCAGATAGCGCAGCGGCGCGATCGCCTGCCAGGTCTCGCCGCTGGCGTAGTCGTCAAGCGGCAGGGGATGGCCGATGACCGGGCCACCGGGGACGGCGACGCCCGGCTGCCAGGCGCGAGCCAGGGGCCGGCCGCCTCGAGGACCAGTTCGGTCACGCGCTGCTGCAGCTCGGTGCCCAGGATTTTCATCATCGAGGCGTCGGTCCCGATCGCCTTGTCGGCCGAGAGGGCCGAGAGGATTTCGGCCTCCAGGGCGTCCAGCACCTCGACCTCGATCTCGGTCTCGGCGACGCGAGCGGCCAGCAGGGGATTGGCCGCCAGCGCCTCGGCGGCGTGACGGCGAAGGGCGTCCAGCTTGATCCGCAGCTCGGGCGCGTAGGCGCTGCCGCCGCGCTCGTATTCCAGGAGATATTTGGCAACCGTCCAACCCTGGTCGATCCCGCCGACGACATTGGTCGCCGGCACGCGGACCGCGTCGAAGAACACCTGGTTCTGCACCGCCTCTCCAGACGACATGACGATCGGGCGCACGGTGACGCCGGGGCTCTCCATGTCGATCAGCAGAAAGGTGATGCCCTGCTGCTTGCGGCCGCTGGCGTCGGTGCGGACCAGGCAGAACATCCAGTTGGCGACATTGGCGTGGGTGGTCCAGATCTTGGTCCCGGTGCAGACCAGATCGTCACCGTCGCGCTCGGCCTTCATGGCCAGCGCGGCCAGGTCCGAACCGGCCTGCGGCTCTGAATAGCCCTGGCACCACAGGTGCTCGCCGCTCAGCATCCGGGGCAGCAAGAACGCCTTCTGGGCCGGATCGCCGAACGCCATGATCGCCGGGCCCACCATGTTGATGCCCAACGGCGAGGTCGGCGCCCCGGCCAGCAGCCGTTCGCGCGTGAAGATGTAGCGCTGCACCGCCGACCAGCCACAGCCGCCGTACTCGACGGGCCACGACGGCGCGGCCCAGCCCTGCGCGTGCAGCAGGGCCTGCCATTCCAGCTGGGCCTCGTGGTCGCAATAGACGCTGGTCATCAGCGTCCCCGCGCGCCGCAGCTTCGGCGTCAGGGCGCGATCCAGGAAGGCGCGGACCTCGTCCCGAAAGGCCGCGTCCTGGGGCGACAGCGCCGCGGTCATTCGGCCGCCGCCTTGGCCGGCGTCTTGGGGATGTAGATCGCCTTGGGGCGGGTGAATTCCAGGAGGCCTGGGAGGCCGTTCTCCTGGCCGAAGCCCGACTGCTTGGCCCCAGCCAGCGGGGTGAACGGCGTCGACTGGAGGTTCTGGTTGATCCACACCGTGCCGGTGTCCAGGCGGTGGGCGATGGCCGTGGCCTGCGCGACATCGGCCGACCACACGGCCCCGGCCAGGCCGTACTCGGTGTCGTTGGCGCGGCGGACCACGTCGTCGATGTCGCTGAACTTCAGCAGCGGCAGCACCGGGCCGAACGCTTCCTCGGTGACCACGCGGGCGTCGTCGGGCGGATTGTCGACCAGAGTCAGGGGCACGAAGTAGCCGCGTTCGGGCACCGCGCCGCCCTCTAGCAGGGTCAGGCCCTCGCGGCGGGCCTCGTCGATCAGGCCCAGGACCCGGCGGTACTGCGGCTCGTTCTGCACGGGGCCATAGCGCACGCCCTGCTGGGTCCCGTCGCCGACCGGCAGATCCTTGGCCAGCTGGTGCAGGCGATCGCGCAGGCGGTCGTAGATGTCCTCGTGGATGAACAGGCGCTTGGTCGCCACGCAGACCTGGGCGGTGTTGTGGAAGGCGCCTTCGAACAGCTGGGCCGCCACCGCGTCGACATCGACGTCGGGCAGCACGATGGCCGCGTCGTTGCCGCCCAGCTCCAGGGTGATGCGCTTGAGGTCGCGGGCGGCGCTCTCCATCACCCGGCGGCCGGTGGCGGTGGAACCAGTGAACGAGATCTTGGCGAAGCTCTTGTGGGTGGTCATCAGCGGACCCAGCTCGTCGCCGCCGCAGAGGACGTTCAGCACGCCCGGCGGGAAGACGTCGGCCAGCAGCTCGCCGATCCGCAAGGTGGTCAGGGGCGTGAACGGCGACGGCTTCACGACGATGGTGTTGCCGGCCATCAGGGCCGGGCCGATCTTCCAGATCGCCAACAGCACCGGGAAGTTCCACGGCACGATGGCGCAGACCACGCCTAGCGGCACGTGGTGCACCTCGATCCGGCGGGTGGCGCTGTCCTCGGTGACGTCGACCGGGATGTCCAGCATGGTCCCGGCCTTCAGCCACATGGCCGCGCCCTTGATCTCGGCTGTCGCGCCGGGCAGGGGGCGGCCTTGCTCGCGGGTGAACAGCGCGGCCAGCTCGGCGGCGTGGTCGTCGATGATCTGGGCGGCCTTCAGCAATAGGGCCTTGCGTTCCGCAACGGGAGCGCGGCTCCACTCCTTGAACGCCCGTTCGCCGGCGGCCACGGCGCGATCCAGATCGCCGGCGTCGGCGGCCGGCGCCTGGGCGAACACCTCGCCCGTGGCGGGGTTTCGGACGTCGATCGTGGCGGCGGTTCGCACCGCCTCGCCGTCGATGGTCAGGGCGTAGGTCTGGTCGGATGGGGTCGACATGAACGTGATCTCCTCGCCGTTGTCGCCTTTGGGATGCATCGCCCCGCGGCTGCTTGTCGGTTCAATCTAATGACGTTAGATAAAATCGAAATCAAGATGGCCTGAAGGCCTCGGGAGGAGAGAATGATGACCGACCAGGGAGCCCTTCGCGGCGGCTGCAACTGTGGCGCCGTGCGTTACGAGGTCACTTCGCCGCCGCTGGCGGTGATCGCCTGCCACTGCACCAGCTGCCGCCGGCAGTCGGGCGCGGCCTTCTCTGTCAATCTCGTCGTGCGGGCCGACACGATGAGCGTCGAGGGCGAACTGGCCAGCTGGCTGGACCCCGACACCGAGAGTGGCGCGCCGATCGAGCGACAGTTTTGCGGCCAGTGCGGCTCGCCGATCCGCTCGGTCCCGACGGCGGCCCCGAAGATGATCGCGCTGAAGGCCGGGACGTTGGACGCGCCGGAACCCTTCGCCCCGCAGATGCACATCTGGACCCGCTCGGCCCTGCCGTGGGCGACCATTCCCGAAGGCTTGCCGCGCCTCGAGAAGGGACCGGCGGCGTGAGCGGCGAGGTCGACCGTCCGTTGGCCGGGATCCGGGTCGTCGACCTGGTGAACGGCCCGCTGGCCGCGATCACCCGTTATCTGGCGGAGCTGGGCGCGAGCGTCACGCGGGTGGACGACAGCCGGGCCGAGGATGTCGTGGACGACCTCGTCGCCAATGTCGGCAAGCGGCGCGCGGGCGCTCTGTCCGACGATCTGCTGGAAGGCGCCAACGTCATCGTGTTCGACGCGGGCCGTGCGCTGGACCTCGCCAGCCTGCGCGCCCGTCGCCCGGCGCTGGTGAGCATGGCGGTCAGCGACTTCGGGACCGACACCAGCTTGTCGGGCTGGAAGGCCAGCGACCTCGTGCTGCACGCCCTCAGCGCCGAGCTGTCGCGCTCGGGGATCAAGGGCCGCGCCCCGCTGCCGCCGCCCGGCCAGCTGGCCTATCAGTGCGCCGCATCACAGGCCGCCTACGCCCTGACGGTGTCGCTCTATCACGCCCTGCGCACGGGGACGGGCGACCATCTGGACTTCTCGGCCCTGGACGGCGCGGTGCAGGCGCTGGACCCCGGCTACGGCATCAACGGCAGCGCCACTCTGGGCAAGCCGGCCCACCTGCTGCCCCGCGACCGACCGCTCAAGGGTTTCCAGTATCCGATCCTGCCGTGCGCCGACGGCCATGTGCGCATCTGCCTGCTGGCCAAGCGCCAGTGGCAGGGCATGTTCCGCTGGATGGGCTCGCCCGAGGCCTTCGCCTCGCCGGAGTTCGAGAAGACCGGTGTGCGCTACAAGTCGCCCGACCTGATCCCGGCCATCGCCGCCTTCTTCGCCGGCCAAACCCGCGCGAACCTGGAACGGGACGGCCAAGCGCACGGCGTGCCGATCTCGGCGGTCCTGGATCTCGACGAGTTCATGGCCTGCGACCATGTCGTGGCGCGGCAGGCCGTGATCGAGGTCGATGGGGTCAAGCTGCCCAATGGCGTCGTGACCATCGACGGCGCGCGGATGGCGCCTGCCGTCGCCTCGTCGAAGGCGCAAGCCTGGCCCGAGCCTGTCGCGCCGTCCGCGCGCGCCTTCGAGGGGCTGAAGGTGCTGGACCTGGGCGTCATCGTCGTCGGGGCCGAACAGGGCCGCCTGCTGGCCGACCAGGGCGCGGAGGTAATCAAGGTCGAGAGCCGCGCCTTTCCGGACGGCAGCCGCCAGTCCTATCTATCCTACGGCCTGTCGGGCAGCTTCGCGGCCGGTCACCGCAACAAGCGCAGCCTGGGTCTGAACATTCGCGATCCAGAGGGGCGGGCGCTGTTCCTGGAGATGGCGGCGCAGGCCGACGTCATCCTGTCCAACTTCAAGCCGGGGGTGATGGAGAGCCTGGGGATCGACCACGCGACGCTCTCGGCGATCAACCCACGCATCGTCATGTCCGACAGCTCGGCTTTCGGCGCGACCGGGCCGTGGGCCGAGCGGATGGGCTACGGCCCTCTGGTCCGCGCGGCCACCGGCCTGACCCGCGCCTGGCGTTACGATGACGATCCGGAAAGCTTCAGCGACTCGATCACCATCTATCCCGACCACGTGGCGGGCCGGATCGGCGCCATGGCGGTGACGGCCTTGCTGATCCGCCGCCTGCGCACCGGCCGCGGTGGCCGCGCCAGCGTCGCCCAGTCAGAGGTCATGCTGAGTCACTTCGCGGCCGAGGTCGCCCGGGCCTCGCATGGGCGCGCGCCGCCGCCGGAGGCTTGGCGCGACGGTGTCTTCCCCGCCGCCGGCGACGACGAATGGTGCGTGGTCAGTTTACGGAGCGAGGCCGATCGACACGCCCTGCGCCGCGTCGTCGGCGCCCAGGACGAGGCGTCCGTCGGCGCGTGGATCGCGGAGCGATCGGCTGACGCGGCCATGGAGACGCTGCAGGCCGCCGGCGTCGCGGCGGCGCGGATGCTGCGCGTCTCGGACCTGACCGATTTCGCCTACTACCGCGAGCGCGGCTTCTATCGGGTCGAGCGCCATCCCTACCTGGCCGAGCCGGTAGTGGCCGAGCGCGCGCATGTCGCCAGCAAGGCGCTGGATGACGCCTGCGTCGCGCCGGCGCCGCTGGCCGGAGAGCATACCGCCGAGGTCGCCGCCGACTGGCTGGGTCTGGATGACCCTCGCATCGCGGCCCTGGTCGCGGCCGGGGTCCTGGAGCCCGTGGATGACGAAACTCTGGCCGCCGCCCGGGTTGGGGGCGGAGACGCAGCGGAAAAGCGGCAAACGGCTTGACGATATTTAATCGAACAATTAATCGCTGACTTAACAAGGTTCAGGGAGGAGCCGAAAATGGCCGAGGCACTGATCATCGACGCCGTCCGCACGCCCCGCGGCGTGGGCAAGGTGGGGAAGGGCGCTTTGGCCCACCTGCATCCCCAGCACCTGGCCGCCACAGTCCTGAAGGCGATCGCCGAGCGCAACGCGCTGAACACGGCCGAGGTCGACGACGTGATCTGGTCGACCTCGACCCAGAAGGGCAAGCAGGGCGGCGACCTGGGCCGCATGGCGGCGCTGGACGCCGGCTACGACATCAAGGCCTCGGGCATGACGCTTGACCGCTTCTGCGGCGGCGGCATCACCACGGTGAACCTGGCGGCCGCCCAGATCATGAGCGGCATGGAGGACCTGATCGTCGCCGGCGGCGTCGAGATGATGAGCCTGACCGCGGCCATGGCCGCCCAAGAGCAGGCGGCCGGCTTCCCGCCCGGCCTGATGGGCTCGGGAAACGCCCACCTCGACGAACTGCATCCTCAGTCGCACCAGGGCGTCTGCGGCGATGCCATCGCCAGCCTGGAAGGCATCAGCCGCGAGGACCTCGACGCCCTGGGTCTGGAGAGCCAGAAGCGCGCCGCCCGCGCCATCGCCGAGAACCGCTTCGCCAAGTCGATCGTGCCGGTGCTGGGCGAGGACGGCCAGGTGGCGCTGGATCGCGACGAATATCCGCGTCCCGAGACGACCGCCGAAGGCTTGGCCGCGCTGAAGCCGGCCTTCACGGCCCTGGCGGACTTTCCGTACGACGAGAAGGGCGCGACCTTCCGCAAGCAGATCAATCGCCGCTATCCGGACCTGAAGATCGAGCACGTGCATCACGCCGGCAATTCGTCGGGCGTGGTGGACGGCGCGGCGGCGGTGCTGCTGGCCTCGCGCGACTATGCGGAAAAGCGCGGCCTGAAGGCCCGCGCCCGCGTCGTGGCCATGGCCAATATGGGCGACGATCCGACCCTGATGCTGAACGCCCCCGTGCCCGCCGCCCGCAAGGTGCTGGCCAAGGCCGGCCTCAAGGTCGAGGACATCGACCTCTGGGAGATCAACGAGGCCTTCGCCGTCGTCGCCGAGAAGTTCATCCGCGATCTGAAGCTCGATCGCGCCAAGGTCAACGTCAATGGCGGCGCCATCGCCCTGGGCCACCCGATCGGGGCCACCGGCGCGATCCTGATCGGCACGGTGCTGGACGAGCTGGAACGCACCGGCGGCCGCTACGGCCTGGTCACCATGTGCGCCGCCGGCGGCATGGCCCCGGCCATCATCATCGAACGCCTCGAAGCCTGAACGGAAGCACCATGAAACTCGACAACACCGTCGCCGCCGTCGTCACTGGTGGCGCTTCGGGCCTGGGCGAGGCCACGGCCCGGGCCCTGGCCGCCCAGGGTGTCAAGGTCGCCATCTTCGACATGAACGAGGGGCGGGGCGAAGAGGTCGCGCGGGAGATCGGCGGCGTGTTCTGCAAGGTCAACGTGACCAGCGACGCCGATGTCGACGCCGGTTTCGAGAAGGCCCGCGCGGCTCACGGCCAGGAGCGGATCCTGGTCAACTGCGCCGGCACCGGCAACGCCGCCAAGACCGCCAGCCGCGACAAGGCCACCGGCGAGACCAAGCACTTCCCGCTCGACGCCTTCGACCGCATCATTCAGATCAACCTGGTCGGTACGTTCCGCTGCATCGCCAAGTCGGCCAAGGGCATGCTGGACCTGGAACCGCTGGAGGACGGCGAGCGCGGCGCGATCGTCAACACCGCCAGCGTCGCGGCCGAGGACGGCCAGATGGGGCAGGCGGCCTATTCCGCCTCGAAGGGCGGCGTGGTGGGCATGACCCTGCCGATCGCCCGCGACCTGATGGGCGAGGGCATCCGGGTCAACACCATCCTGCCGGGGATCTTCAACACCCCGCTGATGAACGGCGCGCCCGAAGCGGTGAAGGCCGGTCTGGCCGCGAGCGTGCCGTTCCCCAAGCGCCTGGGCAATCCCGAGGAATACGCCCAACTGGCGGTGACCATGATCACCTGCGGCTACTTCAACGGCGAGGACGTGCGCCTGGACGGCGGCATCCGCATGGCCCCACGGTAGAGAGAGAATCCGAGGGGAAGAGACATGAGCAAGACCCAGCGACTGGCCGGCCGTACGGTGCTGGTCACCGGCGCCTCCTCGGGGATCGGGGCGCGGTTCGCCCGCATCGTAGCCGCCGAGGGCGCGGCGGTGGTGATCGGCGCGCGCCGCGTCGATCGGCTGCGCGCTCTGAGCGAGGAGATCGTGGCGGCGGGCGGCAAGGCCCTGGCCGTGGCGCTGGACGTCGCCGACGAGGCCTCGACGATCGCCGCCTACGACGCCGCCGAAGCCGCCTTCGGCCCGGTCGACGGGGTGGTGGCCAATGCCGGCATCCAGGCCGAGGGCCTGGCCGCCGACATCGCCGTCGAGGACTTCGATCAGGTATTCGCGGTCAATGTTCGCGGTGTGTTCCTGACCGCTCGCGAGGGCGCCAGACGCATGCGGTCGGCGGGCGTGGCCGAGCGGGGCCGCATCGTGCTGGTGTCGTCGATCACCGCGAAGATGATCACCCCGGGCGTCACCGCCTACAGCGCCTCCAAGGCCGCCGTCAGCCATATGGGCCGTCATCTCGCGCGCGAGTGGGCGCGGACGGGTCCCAACGTCAACAACCTGTGTCCCGGCTACATCAAGTCGGAACTGGCCGGCGACTGGTTCGACACCGAGGGCGGTCACAAGCAAATGAGCAAGTGGCCGCGTCGGCGGATCCTGGACGAAGACGCCCTGGATCCCATGCTGGTCTATCTGCTGTCGGACGAGAGCAAGGGCGTCACCGGCGCGGACTTCACCATCGACGACGGTCAGTCGCTATGAGCGTCCACGACGCCGCCCGGGGCGCCGCGATCGCCGCCAAGGTCGAGGCCTTCGTGCGCGAGGTCGTAGTCCCCTACGAGCAGGACCCCAGGCGCGGCGCCCACGGTCCCTCGGACGCGCTGATCGCCGAGCTGCGCGGCAAGGCCAAGGCGGCCGGGGTGCTGACCCCGCACATCCTGGCCGATGGCGCGCACCTCTCGCACCGTGAGACGGCCCAGGTTCTGCGCGCCGCCGGCCTGTCGACCCTTGGCCCGCAGGCGGTCAATGTCGCCGCGCCGGACGAGGGCAACATGTACCTGCTGGGCAAGGTCGCCTCGACCGAGCAGCGGGCGCGGTTCCTGGAGCCACTGGTGACGGGGACGGCGCGTTCGGCCTTCTTCATGACCGAGCCGGCGGCCGAGGGCGGCGCGGGTTCGGACCCGTCGATGCTGATGACCACGGCGCGCCAGGATGGCAATCACTGGATCATCGATGGCCGCAAGGCCTTCATCACCGGCGCCGAAGGGGCCAGGGTCGGCATCGTCATGGCCAAGGCCGAGGCCGGCGCCACGCTGTTCCTGGTCGACCTGCCCGATCCCGCCGTCCGCATCGAGCGGGTGTTGGACACCATCGACAGTTCCATGCCCGGCGGCCACGCGGTGGTGGCGATCGAGGACCTGCGTGTCTCGGCCGACCAGGTGCTGGGCCAGCCGGGCGAGGGCTTCAAGCTGGCCCAGATGCGCCTGGCCCCGGCCCGCCTGACCCACTGCATGCGCTGGCTTGGCGCCTGTGTTCGCGCCAATGAGATCGCCACGGCCTACGCCGTCAAACGCCACGCCTTCGGCAAGCCGTTGATCGACCACGAGGGCGTCGGCTTCATGCTGGCCGAAAACCTGATCGCGCTGAAACAGGCCGAGTTGATGATCGACTGGTGCGCCGACGTGCTGGATGGCGGATCGCTCGGCACCGCCGAAAGCTCGATGACCAAGGTCGCCGTCAGCGAGGCGCTGATGGGCATAGCCGACCGCTGCGTCCAGGTGATGGGCGGCACGGGCGTCACCGGCGACACCATCGTCGAGCAGGTGTTCCGCGAGGTCCGCGCCTTTCGCATCTACGATGGCCCGACCGAGGTCCACAAATGGAGCCTGGCCAAGAAGATCAAGCGCGACGCGGCCAGCCAGCTATGAGCGGCGCCACCGTCGCCGTCCGCGACAACGCCCGCTTCGACACGGCCGCCCTGGAACGCTGGTTGGCCGCGAACGTGCCGGGCTTCTCGGGCCCGATGAGTGTCGAGCAGTTCGCCGGCGGCCAGTCCAACCCGACCTTCCGCCTGACGACGCCGAAGCGCGCCTACGTCATGCGCCGCAAACCGCCGGGGCAGCTGCTGAAGGGCGCTCACGCCGTCGATCGCGAGGCGCGGGTCATGCGAGCGCTCGAGGGGGCGGGCTTTCCGGTCCCCCACGTCCACGCCCTGTGTCAGGACGACAGCATCATCGGCTCGTGGTTCTACGTCATGGATCTGGTCGAGGGGCGGATCTTCTGGGACGGCGACTTCCCCGGTGTGGCGCGCGAAGGCAAGGCCGCGCACCTGGACGCCATGAACGCGACCCTGGCCCAGCTGCACGGCCTGGACCCCGTCGCGATCGGGCTCTCCGACTACGGACGACCCGACGGCTACCTGCGCCGCCAGATCGAGCGGTGGTCGCGCCAGTACCGCGAGGACGACCTGGCCGGACGCACCGCCGACCTGGACTTCCTGGTCGAGTGGCTGCCGACCCGTGCGCCGACCGACGAGGCGGTGAGCGTCGTCCATGGCGACTTCCGCATCGACAACATGGTCTTCCATCCCGAGCGGCCCGAGGTCATCGCGGTGCTGGACTGGGAGCTGTCGACCCTTGGCCATCCGGTCGTCGACTTCGCCTATAACCTGATGATGTACCGCGCCCCGGCCGCCATGCGCTGGAGCCTGGTGGGGCGGGACCTGGACGCGCTGGGCTATCCGGACGAGGCCGCCTATGTCGCCGCCTATCTGCGCCGTACCGGCCGGACACAGATCGCCGACCTCGAGGTCCATGTCGCCTTCAACCTCTTCCGGCTGGCGGCGATTATCCACGGCATCAAGGGGCGGATGCTGCGCGGCAACGCCGCCTCGGCCGACGCCGCCGGCATGGTCGCCCACATGGACACCTTGGCGGCTACGGCGCGCCAGGTGGCCGAGGATTGGGAGAGGGGAAGGCGCTAGACGTCTAGCGCCCCGTCCACTTCGGCGGTCGCTTCTGGGCGAAGGCCAGCGGCCCTTCTCGGACATCGGCCGACCGGAACAGCGCCTTGACCGCCGGATAGCCCGACTGGTTGCGATAGGCGTCGGCCAGGGTCGGCTCGTCCAGGCCCTTGTTGACCGTCTGCTTGGAGGCGCGGATCGACATCGGGCTGTTGGCCAGGATGTCCTGGGCCCAGCGGCGGGCGAGCGCCATGACCTCTCCGGCCGGGGCGACCTCGTTGACGAAGCCCAGCTCCAGGCCCTCGCGGGCGGCCACCCGGCGACCGGTCAGGATCATGCCCATGGCCCGCTTCAGGCCGATCAGCCGCGGCAGGCGGTGCAGCCCCCGGCTAGGGCGGCCAGGCCGACCTTCGGCTCGGGCAGCGCGAAGACAGCCTCTTCCGAGGCCACGATCAGGTCGCAGGCCAGGGCGATCTCGAACCCGCCGCCCATGGCCAGGCCGTTGACCGCGGCGATCACCGGCTTGTCCAGGTCGAAGCGCGCCGTCAGGCCCGCGAAGCCCGTGACCGGTGGATCGATCGGCTGGCCCTTGGCCATGGCCTCCGCGGTGAACTTCAGATCGTTGCCGGCCGAGAAGGCCTTGTCGCCGGCCCCGGTGATGATCGCCACCCACTGGTCCGGATCGGCGGCGAAGTCGTCGAAGATCTCGGCCAGCTCGGCGTTGGCGGCCGGGTGCAGGGAATTCATCACGTCGGGCCGGTCGATGGTGACGATGGTCAGAGGACCCTCGCGCTCGACCTTGCTGAACCGGCGGGGACGGTCGGCGAGCGTGCGTCTGGCGCCGGCCTCCCAGGTCAATTTGCCGAACGGATCGAGGCGGGTGTGGCCCTCGGCCCCGATCGCCGAGCGCTCGGTCGAGAGCAGCAGGTCCATGGACGCGGCGTCGTCCGGCGCGACGCGGGCCATAAGGCGCTCGCCGGCGGGCGTGCGGCCGATGACGATCCCGTCCAGCGGCGCGCCGTCGCGGCCGAAGCGGACGGTGTAGGTCTCAATGGTCGCCGGACCGTCGTGGCGCGCGACCAGCGGCGGGACCGGGCCGCGCAGGGCGTCGGCCTTGTCCTGCACGGAATAGTCCTGGGCCAGGTCGTGGGCCGGCGCCTGGGTTCCGACGATCAGGGCGTGGTGCTTGTTGACGTAGCCGCCCTGGCCGTAGAGCAGGCCCAGGTCCCCCGGATGCTCGCGCAGCCGCCGCACCATCGCCGCCGCCGCGTGGCCCATGTAGTTGTTCAGCGGCGCCCCGAAGAACGTCAGGCCGCCCGTCACCGTCGGGGCGGCGTCGCCGTCCTGCAGGCCCAGCGTCCGCAGCGCCAACTTCGGCACCACGGGGAAGCAGCTATAGAGCTCCATGTGCTTGAAGTGATCGGCCCCGCCGGCCTGGGCCGCGGCGTCCTCCAGCACCACCTGTTGGGCGGTCGAGTGGGTGTAGGCGTCTCGCAGCAGATAGTCCTCGGGCTCGCGCGCGGCGGCGCCGCCCCAGATGTGGACGATCTTGTCCTCCGGCACGCCCAGCTCGCGGGCCAGGGCCAGGCTGGTGACCAGGATGGCGGCGGTCTGGTTCACCTGCGGATTGGCGACCATCAGCTTGGGATAGGGCCAGCTTATCATTCGATTTTCGGCGGTCACGGTCCCGATCGTCGCCGCGTCCGGCGCCGTCTTGATCCAGGCGTTGGGATTGCTTGCCGCGACCTGGGCGTAGCGGGCCCAAAGAGCGGCGGACTCGGCCTGGGCCTGCGCCGGCGTCTGGCCCCAGGCATGCTGGGCGGCCATCTCGTAGAACGGATAGACCTGGGCTGGGTCGTGCATGCCGAGGTCGGTCGCCGGTGGGCTCATGGCGAAGCGGCTGGACGGGAAGCGCACGGCCTCCTCGCGCGAGGCTATCGGCGTCCAGGGCGGCATGATCTTGTCGCGCTGGGCGCGGGTGGCGCTGTGGGTGGCCTCGCCCCCGACGATGGCGGCCGCCTGCTGTTCGCCCCGGGCGATGGCCACGGCGGCGTCGTGGATCAGCCGGATCGGCGTCTCGCCGCCCATGCTGGCGTTGGTCTTGCGGGCCGGATCGACGCCCAACTGCTTGGCCAGCAGCCCGACCGGGTCGGCGTAACGCCACGAGACCAGGCCCACCAGGTCCAGCGAGTCCAGGCGCGAGAGCACTGCGCCGCTGCCCGCGTCCGCCTCGGCCGCCTTCAGGGCCTGGGCCATCAGGGCGACCGGCTCCAGGGCCTGGGCGGGGCTTTCGGGACGGTCGACGGCCTCGCCGACGCCGATGATCACCGGAACCAGATGAGGGTCTCGCATGGGGCCTCCCTTGAGGTCGCCGTCCTGCCGGGCGGTCGCTCTTACGGCTGTTTGAATACTCGTTTAATCGATCGACTAAACCCAGGCGAGGCTTTTCTGTGGGTGACGTGGCGTCAGGCGAAGCTCTTGCCGGCCGCGACGACGGAGGCCAGCGCGCCGGGCGAGGCGGACGCCTCCTCCAGCATCTCCTCCAGCCGGGTGACCTGGTCGCGCCGGGCCTGGAGGACGCCGGACAGCGCCTCGCGCAGGGCGTCGGCCTGGGCCTCGGGACGGTCGCGCAGCTCCAGCACCTGGCGGATGGCCGCGATCGGCAGGCCGACGGCCCGCAGGGCGGTGATCGTCTCCAGCTGTTCGACGGCCTCGGCGTCATAGCCTCGGACATTGCCGCTCAGCCGGTGCGAGCGGACCAGGCCCCGGTCCTGATAGTGGCGCAGGGCGCGCGGGGTGACGCCCAGCTGGCGGGCCAGGTCGCCAATCGAGACCAGGCGAACAGGGGCGCGAAGGGGGAAGACGGCGTGATTCATCAATTGAACTCCACGAGGACTTCGTCGGCGGCGACGGGGTCACCGGCCTTGGCGTTGACGGCCTTGACGGTGCCGTCGCGCTCGGCGCGGATGATGTTCTGCATCTTCATGGCCTCGAGGACGCAGACGACCTCGCCCTCGCGGACGGCCTGGCCCTGGGACACGTCCATCGAGACGACGAGGCCCGGCATGGGCGAGAGGATGAGCTTGGAGGTGTCGGCGGCCTGCTTGGCGGGCAGCTTGCCGTGCAGCTCGGCGCTGCGCGGGGTCAGCACCAGCACCCGGGCCTTGGCGGCGCGGTGGCGGATGTCGAAACCCTCGGCGGCCGGGGCGACCTGGACCGTGAAGGCCTGGCCGCCGAGCCGGGCCCGGAACACCGGCTGGCCAGGCCGCCAGGCGATGTCGGTCAGGCTCAGGGAGCGACCCTCATCGAGCAGCGCGACGGTGACCTCGCCGTCCTGGCCCGAGACCTTCACCCGCCGCTTGGCGGAACCGACCGCCACCACCCACTCGTCACGCGCCGGCCCCATCAGGCCCGAGGCCTGGCTACGAGCCCGGGCGGCCTGGACGCGCTGCATGGCCGCGCCGACGGCGGTCAGGATGTCCAACTGCGCTTGGGTGGCTTGCGCGCCCTGGAAGCCGTCGGGGAACTGGTCCTTGATGTAGCTGGTGGCCAACTGACCGGAGCGGAAGCGCTCTTCGTCCATCACCGCGGCCAGGAACGGGATGTTCTGGCCCAGGCCCTCGATGTGGAAGTCCTCCAGCGCCCGGCCCATGCCGTCGATCGCCGCGATGCGGGTCGGGGCCCAGGAACACAGCTTGGAGATCATCGGGTCGTAGTACATCGAGATCTCGTCGCCCTCGCGGACCCCCGCGTCGTTGCGGATGGTGTAGCCGCCGTCCTGCTGGCCCTCCGCCGGCGGGGCGTAGCGCACGAGGCGGCCGATGCTGGGCAGGAACTTGCGGTAGGGATCCTCGGCGTAGATCCGGCTCTCGATGGCCCAGCCGTTGATCTTCAGATCCGATTGCTGGAAGGCCAGCGTCTCGCCCCAGGCCGAGCGGATCATCTGCTCGACCAGATCAAGGCCGGTGATCAGCTCGGTGACCGGGTGTTCCACCTGCAGGCGGGTGTTCATCTCCAGGAAGAAGAAGCTCTTGTCCTGCCCCGCCACGAACTCAACCGTGCCGGCGCTGTCGTAGTTGACCGCCTTGGCCAAAGCGACGGCCTGGGCCCCCATGGCTTCACGCGTGGCCGGATCGAGCAGCGGCGACGGGGCCTCCTCGATGACCTTCTGATTGCGGCGCTGGATCGAGCATTCGCGCTCGAACAGGTGGACGACGTTGCCGTGCTTGTCGCCCAGCACCTGGATCTCGATGTGGCGCGGGCTTTCGATGAACTTCTCGATGAAGATCCGGTCGTCGCCGAAGCTGGCCTTGGCCTCGGCGCGCACGGCCGGGAAGCCTTCCTCGACGTCCTGGCGGCTCCAGGCCACGCGGATGCCCTTGCCGCCGCCGCCGGCCGAGGCCTTGATCATCACCGGATAGCCGATCTGCTCGGCGATCGTCACCGCCTCGGCGGTGTCGGCGATCTCGCCGATGTGGCCGGGCACGCACGACACCCCGGCGGCCTGGGCGAACTTCTTGCTCTCGATCTTGTCGCCCATGGCCGAGATGGCCCCGGGGTTGGGACCGATGAACACGATCCCCTCGTCGGCGCAGCGCTGGGCGAAGGCGGCGTTCTCCGACAGGAAGCCGAAACCCGGATGGATCGCCTGGGCCCCGGTCTCTTTGCAGGCGGCGATGATCTTGTCGGCCACCAGATAGCTCTGGGCGGCCGGCGACGCGCCGATGTGCACGCTCTCGTCGGCCATCTCCACGGCCAGCGACCCCGCGTCGGCGTCCGAATAGACCACCACCGTGGCGATCCCCAGCCGCCGGCACGTCTTGATCACCCGCACCGCGATCTCGCCCCGGTTGGCGATCAGGATCTTCGTGAACATCGGTCGGTCCTGACTCACAGCGGGATGTTGTCGTGTTTGCGCCAAGGGTTCGTCAGTTCCTTGCCCTTGAGGCTCTTGAGGCCCCGCACGATCCGGCGTCGGGTGCCGTGGGGCATGATGACGTCGTCGATGTAGCCGCGCTGGGCGGCGACGAAGGGGTTGGCGAAGCGGTCCTTGTACTCGGCCTCGCGGGCGGCGAGCGCTTCTGGGTCCTTGGCTTCCTGGCGGAAGATGATCTCCACCGCCCCCTTGGCCCCCATCACCGCGATCTCGGCCGTGGGCCAGGCATAGTTGAGGTCGCCGCGCAGGTGCTTGGAACTCATCACGTCATAGGCCCCGCCATAGGCCTTGCGGGTGATGACGGTGATCTTCGGGACCGTGGCCTCAGCATAGGCGAACAAGAGCTTGGCGCCGTGCTTGATCAGCCCGCCGTACTCCTGCTTGGTCCCCGGCATGAAGCCCGGCACGTCGACGAAGGTCAGGATCGGGATGTTGAAGGCGTCGCAGAACCGCACGAAGCGCGCGGCCTTGCGCGAGCTGTCGATGTCGAGCACGCCGGCCAGCACCTGGGGCTGGTTGGCCACCACCCCGACGGTCTCGCCGTCCATGCGGGCGAAGCCCACGACGATATTCTTGGCCCACTCGCTGGAGATCTCGAAGAAGTCGGCTTCGTCGACCACCTTCAGGATCAGCTCCTTCATGTCGTAGGGCTTGGTCGGGTCGGCCGGGATCAGGGTGTCGAGGCTGGCTTCCTCGCGATAGGCCTCGTCGAAGGTCTCGCGCTCGGGCGCGGCATCGCGGTTGGACGACGGCAGGAAGTCGACCAGGCGGCGCACCTGGGTCAGGGCTTCCAGGTCGTTCTCGAACGCGCCCTCGGCCACGCCCGACTTGGCCGCGTGGACCCGGGCCCCGCCCAGCTCCTCGGCGGTGACCACCTCGTTGGTCACCGTCCGGACCACGTCAGGCCCGGTGACGAACATGTAGCTGGTGTCCTTCACCATGAAGATGAAGTCGGTCATGGCGGGGCTGTAGACATCGCCGCCGGCGCAGGGGCCCATGATCACGCTGATCTGCGGGATCACCCCCGAGGCCATGACGTTCTCCAGGAAGATGTCGGCATAGCCGGCGAGCGAATCCACGCCCTCCTGGATGCGGGCCCCGCCGGCGTCGAACAGGCCGATGACCGGGGCCCCGACCTTCATGGCCTGGCGCTGGACCTTGATGATCTTCTGGGCGTGAGCGTTCGACAGGCTGCCGCCGAACACCGTGAAGTCCTTGGAGAAGACGTAGACCACCTTGCCGTTGATCGTGCCCCAGCCGGTGACCACCCCGTCGCCGGGGACCTTCTGAGCCTCCATGCCGAAGTCGGCGCAGCGGTGCTCGACGAACATGTCGAACTCCTCGAAGCTGCCTTCGTCCAGCAACAGATCGATCCGCTCGCGCGCCGTCAGCTTGCCCTTGGCGTGCTGAGCCTCGACCCGCTTGGCCCCGCCCCCCGCCTTGGCCTGCTCGCGGCGGCGATCCAGTTCCTCCAGAATGTGCTGCACCGGTCGCGCCTTGCAAAAAAAGGTGGACTGCAACGCCATCCACGCATTGCAATTTGGCGAAGTTGGAAAAGTCGTCCAGACTAAACCTCATAGATTTCAGGCGTTGGCGGGGAGTCTGTGATGTCGATTTCTGCGAATTTGCAAAGTTGCGAAGATGCGTGAGAAGCTTTTCATCGGCCCCCGGCTGCGCGTCCTGCGCCAGGGGCGGGGCTGGACGTTGGAGGCCTGCGCCACGCGCCTGGGCCTGTCGCCGAGCTATCTGTCGCAGATCGAGGCCAACCAGCGGCCGGTGACCGCCCGGGTGCTGATCGACGCCATGCGGGTGTTCGAGGTCGATGCCGCGGCCCTGGACGCGGCTGACGACCAGCGGCTGATCGCCGACCTGCGCGAGGCCGTCGCCGACCCGGTCAGCGGCGGCGAGACGCCGGGCCTTTCGGAGATCAAGCAGGTGGTCAGCAACGCGCCGCACTTCGCCCGCGCCTATCTGGCGCTGCACCGCGCGCACCGGCGGCTGGATGAACGCCTGAAGCAGACCGAGGAGGCGGTGTCGCTGGACGAGCGCGGCGCCGCCAGCGCCCTGCTGCCGTATGAGGAGGTTCGCGACTTCTTCCACTACAAGGACAACTACATCCATGCGCTGGACGTCGCGGCCGAGGCCCTGGCCGAGGATCTGGGGCTGGCCGAGGGCGGCGGGGGAGGCGGCCCTTGAGCGGCAGCTGGCCGAGCGGCTGGGCGTGCGGGTCGAGCGCTCGCGTGAGCTGGACCTGTTGCGCCGCTTCGATCCCGAGACCCGGACCCTGGTGCTGGGGGCGGTGCAGCCGGCCGCGACCCGCGGCTTCCAGATGGCCTATCAGATCGTCGCCATGACCCTGGCGCAGGTGGTCGAGGCCGAGCTGGAGGCTGCTTCGTTCCGCAGCGAGAGCGCCGCCCAGGTCTGCCGCACGGGCTTGCTCAACTACGCCGCCGGGGCGCTGCTCTTGCCCTATGGCCGCTTTCGCGAGACCGCGCGCCAGGTGCGCCACGACATCGAACAGCTGAGCCTGATCTTCCAGACCAGCCTGGAGCAGGTCTTCCATCGCCTGAGCACCCTGCAGCGGCCGGGCGCGCGGGGCGTGCCGTTCTATTTCGTGCGGCTGGACCGGGCCGGCAACATCACCAAGCGCCACAGCGCCACGCGCTTCCACTTCGCGCGGTTCGGCGGAACCTGTCCGATGTGGAACGTCCACGACGCCTTCAGCCGCCCCGACGCCTGGATGGTGCAGCTGGCCGAAATGCCGGACGGGGTGCGCTATGTCTGCGTCGCCAAGGGGGTGGTGAAGTCTTCCGGAGCCTATCTGGAGGCCGATCGCCGCTATGCCCTGGGGCTGGGCTGCGAGGCGCAGTATGCCGACCAACTGGTCTATGCCGACGGGCTGGACCTGGCGGGACCGTCGGCGCCGATCGGCGTCAGCTGCCGGATCTGCGAGCGCGTGGACTGTTCCCAGCGCGCGTTCCCGCCGGTCGATCGCCGCTTCGAGGTGTTGGAGAACGACCGACGCTGGGTGCCGTTCGCGCTCAAATAGGCGGGTGGAAGAACCGGTGCGTCTCCGGCGCGAACGGGCAGGTCGCGCCGGAGACGCCGCGCAGGCCCGGCGGGGGCGCGCGAAGGTTGGCGACGTCAAAAGGGGAGGAAGACGTCACATGAAAATCCTATCCATTTGGTAGGATTTGGTCGAGGCAGATTTTCTGAGGGCGCGTGCAGGCGAGCGGGCCGATCGTCCCATCGTCATGTTGTAAATGATAATTAGTCGCATTAACTTGGGCTTCGCCAAGGAGCCCCGGCCATGACCGCACCCAACTTCATCGACGACGCAACCGGATTGAGGACGATCTACGCCCAGCCGGCCAAGCAGGTGCTGGAAAAAGCGTTCCCCAGGCTGGACCGACATGGTCGGCGGTTCCTGGAGCTGTCGCCGTTCTTCTGCATCGGCTCGACCCGCCCCGACGGCATGGGCGACGTCAGCCCGCGGGGCGGGGAGGCCGGCTTTGTCCATGCCTTGAGCGACACCGAACTGGCGTTCCCCGACCGGCCCGGCAACAACCGCCTCGACACATTGAGCAACATCGTGCGCGAGCCGGGCGTGGGCATGGTGTTCCTCATCCCCGGCGTCGAGGAGGTGCTACGGCTGAACGGCCTGGCGCGGATCACGACACGCGAGGACCTGATGGAGCGCTTCACGCACGCGAAGAAGCGGCCGCGCTCGGTGGTGTTGGTCGAGATCCGCGAGGTCTATTTCCACTGTTCGAAGGCGCTGCGTCGGTCTGACCTGTGGAACCCCGAAAAGCGGCTGCCCAAGGGCGCGTTCCCGACCCTGGGCCAGATCGCCAAGGACCAGTTCGCGCTGCCGATCCCGGCCAAGATGATCGACTTCGCGCTGGAGCAGGACGCCAGGACGAACCTGTACTGACCGCGTCGCCGGTCAGCGTCTCAGCACCAGGGTCGCCACCGCGCGCGGCGGCACGACCAGGCCGTCGAGCGGCTCGGCGCGATGGCGGATGTCGGTGACGGTCATCCGTCCCGACCATCCGCGCGGTGGCGTCAGGCGGCGGGGCGAGAGCCCACCGTTGACGTGGACCAACACCAGCTCCCGGCCCTCGGGCGACAGGGCCCCGGCCGTGTCGAGGTCGTCGACCGGGACCAGCCGATAGCCCGGGCGGATGAAGCGGCTGAACTGGGCTATCGCCCAGTACTTGCGGGTCACGTGGATCGCGTGGGGTCCCTGTGGCGGGGCGCGGAAGTCGACCTTGATCAGCCCCCAGTTCGAACCTGGCTTTCCATCGCGAGCGCTCAGCGTCTCCAGCGCCTGCCAGAACACCCAGGCCGACGGCTCCAGCCGCTTGAGGTCCAGCACCATGTGCTCGGCCAGGGCCAGGGCCGAGTTCATGCCCTCGAAGTCCTCCGGATCCTTGTCCAGCGGGGTGTCGTTCTCGGACATCCACAGGCGGATCCCCGCCGCGCGGGCGGCGTCGCGCACGCCGGTCTGGTTGACCACCCCATAGCTGTGGACGTTCAGCTGGCCGATCGCGGCGCGAACCTCGGCGGGGTAGGCGGCCCAGTCGGCCAGGAAGAGGTGCGAGTTGGTCTCGTCGGGCGCGCTGACCACCGTCGCCAGGCCTCGCGCCTTCAGCGCGGCGTGGGTAGCCAGGATCATCGCGCCCTGGCGCGCCGGGCTCCAGTGTGCGCCCTCCTGGGTATTGGCCGCGCGCCAGTAGTCGGTATTGGGTTCGTTGACCGGCGACAGGGTGCGGAAGACGACGCCGTGCCTGTGCTGGAGCTCGTCGACGACCCGCGCCAGATAGGCGGCGAACGGACCCTCCTGCCCGGGGCGCAGATTGTCGTCCGCGCCGTTCTCGGCCCCGGACACCTTGCCGCTGACCGTCATGAACCAGGGTGGAGAGTTAGAGAACGCCTCGAGGATCGGGGCGCGCACGCGGGCCTTGATGGCGTCCAGCCACCAGCGTTGATTGGCGTCGGCCGACCAGTCCCACATCGCCTCTTGGTCCGGCGTCCACCAGTCGGTCCCGGTCGTTCCTCGCGGCTGGCGCCAGAAGCCGGGGATCGCCGCGCCAGGGCGCAGATAGGGCTCCACATCCGGACGGTCGCCGCCGCCGATGTTGTAGCGGGCGATGGTCCAGCCCAGGCCCCGCGGACCATAGAGCAGGTCGGCCAGGCGCTCGCGCTCGGCGTCGGGCCAGCCGCCGGTGACATGAGCGAACCAGGCCAGGGCCGTGCCCCAGCCCTCGAACACCGTCGAGGCGCGCGAGAGGTCCGGACGCGGGGCGATCGACACGGCCGGTTCCTCGGCATGGACGAGGGCGGGAGCGGCCGCCCAGCCCGCGATGGCGGCCAGCAGGGCGCGTCGGGACGGCGCGATAGCGAGGGCGGGTTTGGTCACGCGGTCATGCTGCATCTCTTATCGCCCATAATTGTCTGACAACGTGTCTCAGCGCCGAAGTAAATTTGGCTTGATTTACGGCCTCTGTCGTCGGTTCGCCGCCCTCCGGATCGCGTTGGGCTATTCGCCTAAAGCGGGAATTTCACCGTTGGAAACGGCGATTTAGCCGATTTTCTCCACACCCTGGACTCACCTTTCTCCGGTCCTGAACCTGTGGTCGAGCTTGGCTCGCCCGCGACCAATCTCGTAGCGTCTCGAGAAATCATACTTGTACGATAAATGGTAGCGTAATATGTCAGACATGAAATCGCGTTCCAAAGCAAAGCGTGTCCGAAAAAAGCATAACGCTAGGAGGAAGCTCATGAGAGCCGTGCAGGTGGGATTGATGGTGGGCGCGTCGGTCTTGGCGCTGGGCTTGGCCGCGCCGGCCGGAGCCCAGACGGCGGGGGGCGCCCAGAACGACACGGCGGTTTCGGAAGTGGTGGTCACGGGCGTGCGCGAGAGCCTGCGCTCGGCCCAGGCGATCAAGCGCAGCGCCGACCAGATCGTCGACTCGGTCCAGGCCCAGGACATCGGCAAGCTGCCGGACGCCAACACCACCGAGGCTCTACAGCGCATCACCGGCGTGCAGATCCAGCGCCGCTACGGCGAAGGCGCCACCGATTTCGATCACCGCACCCAGCCGGCCGTCACCGTGCGCGGCCTGACCCAGGTGCAGAACTTCCTCGACGGCCGCGCCGTCTATTCGGCCTCGGGCGGCCGGGCGTTCGACCTCGAGGGCGTGCCGCCGGAGCTGCTGTCGGGCATCGACGTCTACAAGAATGCGCCGGCCAACATCATCGAGGGCGGGGTCGGCGGCGCGGTGAACCTGCGGACGCGCAAGCCCTTCGACTCGGCCGGCCGCGTGCTCAGCGCCACCGTGCGCGGCAACTACTACGATCGCGTCGGCAAGGACGGCGGCTCGATCTCGGGCCTCTACAGCAATCGCTGGGACACCTCGGCCGGCGAGATGGGCTTCCTGATCAACGCGGTGCTCAGCAAGAGCCACTATCGGCAGGACGGCCTGCTGGCGGGACCATTCGACACCGTGCCGGCCGGTTCGATCGCCAACGCGCCGGCGAACGCCCAGGTCCCCTACGGCTTCGAGATCTACGACGACACCGGCGATCGCAAGCGCCTGGGCATCGCCACGGCGTTCCAGTGGAAGCCCAGTGACGACCTGCTGCTGACAGCCCAGTACCAGCGCACCAAGTACTGGTTCAATCGCACCGGGGCCTACTACTACGACTACAACAACCGCTCGAACGTCCGGAACGCCGCCGGCGCGGTGACCAGCTACGGCACCGATCCGCTACCGGGCGCGGCCTTCACCTTCAACGACGAGGGCTACGCCACCAAGGGCGCGCTGCGGAACCAGACCTTCGAGACCGGCCGCTATGATCAGCAGCTGTGGAGCCAGAGCCAGAACTTCACCCTGAACGCTGCCTGGCGGGTCAGCGACAGGCTGAAGGCCAATTTCGACGCCCAGTACCTGAAGTCGTACTACAACGCCGATCGCAACGGTCACGTTCTGTCGCTGTACACCCAGTCGGGCCAGACGGGCCTGACCACGCCGCACAAGACGATCGTCGACTTCGACCTGACCGGCAAATATCCCAGGTTCGAGGTGCGGGACCCGACCCTGCTGAGCGATCCGGCCAACTACACGACGCCCTATGTCGCCGACTCCTTGCAGCGGAACGACGCCGAGACCTACGCCCTGACCGGCGACTTCGAGTACGACTTCGAGGGCGGCTTCTTCGACAAGCTGCGCGGCGGGGCGCGCTATTCCGACAACAACATCGACCTGCGCGGCACCTGGCACGGCGTCTGCATCACGTCGCTGGGCGCGGATCCCAACTGCTCGGCCCCGGCCGGTACGCCGCTGGTGCCGCTGTCGGCCCACCCGCAGCTGGCCATGAAGGGCCCGTCCAAGGACTGGTTCGACGGCAACACCGTCAAGGGCGGCCTGCTGTATCCGGCCTTCCCGGCGGGCGACGGGGTCTGGGCCCAGACCAAGGCGCTCTACGCCCTGCTGGGCGCGACGACCAAGGACAGCTTCGCGCCAGGCGATCTGAACAGCCAGACCGAGAAGACCTATACCGGCTGGGCCGTCGCCGACTACGACACCGAGATCGGCGGCGTGGCCGTCGACGGCGGCATTGGCGTTCGGGTGATCAAGACCCAAGCCACGTCGAAGGGCACCCAGTTCAACGCGGATGGCACCTCGAAGGCGATCGACGTCGACAACAGCTACACGCGGGTGCTGCCCAGCTTCAACCTGCGCGCCAAGCTGACCGACTCCCTGCAGGCGCGCCTGGCCTATTCGAAGGGCCTGGCCCGGCCGAATTTTGACCAGCTGTCGACCAACCTGACCCTGAACAACCCCAACCAGGTGAACCCGGTCACCGGTCACCCCAGCGCCAGCTCGGGCAATCCGACCCTGCATCCCATCGAGTCGGACAACTACGACCTGACGGCCGAGTGGTACTTCTCCAGCACCGGCTCGCTGACGGCCGGCGCGTTCTACAAGAAGGTCGACGGCTTCCTGGCCGGCGGCACGGTGACGGGGTCCTACAACGGCGTCGTCTACGATGTCGGCACGGTGGTCAATTCGGGCAAGGGCACGGTCAAGGGGATCGAGCTGGGCTACCAGCAGTTCTTTGACTTCCTGCCGGGCCTGCTCAGCGGCTTGGGCCTGCAGGCCAACTACACCTATGTCGACAGCAGCGTGAGCAACCCGTTCGCCACGGCGGGCTCGAGCATCCCCACCCAGGTGCCGCTCGAGAAGCTGTCCAAGAACAGCTACAATCTGGTGGGCCTCTACGAGAAGGGGCCGGTCAGCGCCCGCGTCGCCTACAACTGGCGCTCGGCCTATCTGGACCAGACGACGGGCAGCGGCGCCAACGGCATCCCGCAATACGCCAAGCCCTACGCCTCGCTGGACGCCTCGATCAGCTACGACGTCAACGACCACGTCGCGGTGTCATTCGACGCGGTGAACATCAACAACCGCATGAACGTCCTCTACATCGGCACGCCCGCCGCGCCGCTGCAGTACCAGCTGAACGACCGCCGCTACGGCTTCGCCGTGCGCGTGACCTACTAGCCTCCCCTGCTAGCCGGCGTGGCGCCTCCCGCCACGCCGGCGTCTTTTTGTCGGGTTCCGCATGATGCAGGCTTTCGAGATATCGGTCACATCGCCCGCCTGGCCCGGTGCGCCGCCCGTCAACGAAGACGTTGACGCTGGCCTCGTTCCAATTGTCTGATAAATCAGCCGGCCTCGATCCGGCGGGAGGGTGCGTATGAAGACGGTTCTGTTGGCCAGCGTGGCTTGGCTGGGTCTGGCGGGCGCGGCGATCGCCGAGGGGCCCAAGGTCCAGCCGGTGCAGGTGGACGCCTCGCGGCCGGACTGGGAGAACCCCGCGGTCTATGCGCGGGGCAAGCTGGCCGCCTCGGCGACCCACTTTCCCTTCGAGAGCCGCGCGGCGGCCCTGGCCGGCGACCAGACGAAGTCGGCGCGCTACCAGACCCTGGATGGCCAATGGAGCTTCAGCTTCTCGCCCTCGTCGGACGCGGTCCCCGAGGGCTTCGAGAAGCCGGAGTACGATGTGTCGGGCTGGAAGACCATCAAGGTCCCGGCCATGTGGCAGACCGAAGGCTATGACCAGCCGCGCTACAACAACATCACCTATCCGTTTCCGGCCAACCGGCCGCTGATCCCGCACGCCACCAACCCGGTCGGCAGCTATCGCCGGAGCTTCGAGATCCCGGCGACCTGGTCGGGCCAGGACGTCATCCTGCGCATCGGTGCGGCCGGCTCGGCCTATCGCGTGTGGGTCAATGGCCAGGAGGCGGGGTATTCCGAAGACTCCAAGCTGCCCAGCGAGTTCGACGTCACCAAGCTGCTGACACCGGGCAAGCCCAATACGGTGGCCATCCAGATCCACCGCTGGTCGGATGGCTCCTACCTGGAAGATCAGGACTTCTGGCGGGTCTCGGGCATCGAGCGCTCGGTCTATCTGAAGGCGGTCCCGAAGACCCACCTGACCGACCTCTTCGTCCATGCCGGCCTCGACAAGGCGTATCGGGACGGGGTGCTGTCGACCGATGTCCAGCTGACCCAGCGCAGCGCGCCGGTCACGGTCCGCATGACCCTGCTGGATGGCGACAAGGCCGTCCTCACCCAGGAGTCCAAGGTTGCCGCCGGCGCGGCTCGGACCGAAACCCTAAAGGCCAATGTCCCCGGCGTGCGTCAGTGGACGGCCGAGACCCCCAATCTCTACACCCTGCTGGTGGAAGTCCTCGACGCCAAGGGCGGCGTGATCCAGGCCACGCCGCAGCGCATCGGCTTCCGCACGGTCGAGATCAAGAACGGCCGGGTCGCCGTCAACGGCAAGCCGATCGTCATCCGTGGCGTCAATCGCCACGAGCACGATCCGGAGACCTTCCACGTCATCTCCGAAGCCTCGATGCGCCGCGACATCGAGCTGATGAAGCGCAACAACATCAACGCCGTGCGTACCTCGCACTATCCCAACGCCGAGCTCTGGTACGCCCTGGCCGACGAATACGGCCTCTATGTCATGGACGAGGCCGATATCGAGAGCCACGCCTACATGGACTACGCCAACAAGCACCCGGAACTGCGGCCCAAGCTGCAACTGGGCTTCGACCCGGCGTGGGAGGGCGCGCACGTTAGCCGCGTCATGAACATGGTCGAGCGCGACAAGAACCACCCCTCGGTGATCTTCTGGTCGCTCGGCAACGAGGCCGGTATCGGACCCAATTTCGAGAAGGCGGCGGCCCAGGCCCGCAAGCGCGATCCGTCGCGTCTGATCTCTTACCTGGGCTGGGGCACTCTGGACTGGGAGCACGAACCCAACGCTTACGTCGACATCTACGCGCCCATGTACGACGACATCGAGAAGATGGTCGACTGGGCCCAGGACCCGACCCGCACCCAGCCGATGATCCAGTGCGAGTATTCCCACATGCAGGGCAACTCGGGCGGCAACTTCAAGGACTACTGGGACACCATCTACAAGTACGACAAGCTGCAGGGCGGCTTCATCTGGGACTGGGTCGACCAGTCGATGTATCGCTACACCAAGGACGGTCGCCGCTATTGGGGCGACGGCGGTGAATATGGGCCCAATCCCGGTGGCGACGTCGAGTTCGGCGACGGCCTGACCCAGCCCGACCGCACGCCCAACCCGCACCTCTACGAGGTGCAGAAGGTGCTCTCGCCGATCCGGTTCGAGGGCTTTGATCCGGCGACGGGAACGATGACCGTGCGCAACCGCCATGACTTCCGCGACCTGTCGGGCTTTTCCTTCGAGTGGGCGCTGCTGGAAGACGGCGTCAGCGTCGCGTCCGGCGCGCTGCCGGACTTGGCGACCCAGGCCCGGGCGACGCAGCAGATCACCCTGCCGCTGCCCACGGCCCGCAAGCCGGGCGCCGAGTACTTCGTGACCGTCCGCGCCAAGGCCAAGGCGAACGCCGTGCCGTTGACGCCCGAGGGCTATGTCGTCGGCTGGGAGCAGTTCGCCCTGACCCAGCCGGTGGCCGCGCCCGCCCAGACCACTCAAGGGGCGGTCGCGCTGAAGGAGGCCGGCGACGCGGTCACCCTGTCGGCCGGTGGGACGATCCTGACGGTGGACCGCAAGACCGGCCTCGTTACCGCCTACGGCAAGGCCGGCGGCGCGACGCTGAGCGGCGGCCAGCCGAACTTCTTCCGGGCCGAGACCGACAACGACACCCTGACCGGCACGGTCTCGCAGCAGGCGGCTTGGAAGGCGATGACCAAGGATCGCCAGACGCGCGCCGTCACCGTCGACGCCAAGGCCGGCCGGGTCAGCATCGATCACGAACTGGGGGCCGGCGCGGCGCGCTTCGTCACGACCTACACCATGAACGGCGACGGCACGGTGGACGTGGCTGGCCAGCTGACGCCGCTGAAGGACGACCTGCCGCCGCCGGTTCGCGTGGGCCTGTGGTTCACCCTGCCGACCAGCGTCAAGACGGTGGAATGGTACGGTCGTGGTCCGCACGAAAGCTATGTCGACCGCAAGACCAGCGCGCCGATCGGCCTGTGGCGTGGAGCGATCGCCGCGCAGAACCATGACTACATGCGGCCCCAGGACACCGGCAACAAGGTCGATGTCCGCTGGATGGAAGTCTCGGGCGAGGGTAAGGGCCTGCGGGTGCGGGGCGAGACGCCGTTGATGATGAACGTCCTGGCGTTCCCCTATACCGACCTCTACCGCCGACCCGAGGGGACTTGGAAGTCGACTGACATCGTCCCGCGCGAGGCGGTCACCCTGCTGGTCGACGGCGCCCAGTGGGGCGTCGGCGGCGACACGGCCTGGAACCATGTCGGCCAGCCGCACATGACGTACCGCACCAAGCTGGAGCCGATCCGCGTCGCCTTCCGCCTGGAGCCGTTCGACGGCGAAGGCACGACGCCGGACAAGGCCGCCCACGCCGAGGCGACTCCGCCGCAGTGACCAGGAGGCGGCTCTAGCGGCGACCGCTGAGCTCGGCGCCGGCGTCCTTGTCGAAGCGGCGGTTCCAGATCGTCGCCGAGGCCGAGATCGCCGTGACGATCAGGAAGGCGACCGTGAAGTCCCCCAGCCGGGGCGCGGCGCGGTCGCCGGCTAGCATGCCGACGTGCAGCGCCAGCGCGCCGGTGCAGACGCCCAAGGACAGCATCAGCTGCTGGAAGGTGGCGTAGAAGCTGGTCGCCGCGCTCATCCGCTCGGGCGGGATCTCGTCATAGGCGATGGTGTTGTAGGCGGTGAACTGGAACGACATGCAGAAGCCGCTGGCCATCAGGGTCAGGAAGATCAGCGGCGTCGGCCAGCTGGGCCTGAAGAAGCCGCAGATGGCGTAGCCCGCCGTCGCCGCCAGGCCGCCGACGATCAGGCTGTCGCGGAAACCGAAGCGCCGCAGCAGGCGCGGGGCCAGGCTCTTCATCGCCAGGGAGCCGATGGCCCCGGCGATGGTGATCGTGCCGCTGACCGCCGCGCTCATGCCAAAACCCAGCTGCAGCATCAGCGGCAGCAGGAACGGCTGGGCGCCCTGGGTGATGCGGGTCAGCGAACCGCCGATCACCGACAGCCGGAACGATGGAACCTTCATCAGGCTCAGGTCCAGGATCGGCGCTTCACGCCGCCGAGCGTGGCGGATGTAGAGGGCGCCCGAGGCCAGGCCGATGGCGATCAGCATCAGGGCGTTGACTAGTTCGCCGCTACGGCTGGTCATCTCGAAGCCGAACAGCAGACAGCCCAGCGACACGCCCGACAGCAGGAAGCCGGTGATGTCGGTCCGCGCCGGCTTCTCGCCGCGTACCTCGTCGATGAACAGGGTGACCAGGACCAGGCCCAACACGCCGATCGGGATGTTCAGATAAAAGATCCACCGCCAGTCCAGATAGGTGACGATGAAGCCGCCGATCGGCGGACCGATGATCGGGCCGATCAGGGCCGGCATGATCAGCCACGACGTGGCCGAGACCATGTCCTGCTTGGCCACCGAGCGCAGCAGGACGAGGCGTCCGATCGGGATCATCATCGCGCCGCCCATGCCCTGCAGGAAGCGGGCGAGGATCAGGAACGGCAGGTTGGTCGCTTGGCCGCACAGCGCCGAGCCGGCGACGAAGATGACGATGGCTAGACGGAATACGGACTTGGCCCCGAAGCGGTCGGCGATGCGTCCGCTGGCCGGGATGAAGATCGCTAGCGCCAGCAGATAGGCGGTCAGGGCCGAGCTGAGGCTGGGGGCGGGGACGCCGAAGTCGCGGGCCATGGTCGGCAGGGCCGTCGCCAGCACCGTGGCGTCCATCTGCTCCATGAAGAGCGCACAGGCGATGATCATCGCCACGATGCGGTAGTCGCGGGCCTTGGGCGCTGCGCTGACCGGGGCTTCGGGGGTGACGGTCACGCCGCTGGCGGCGGGGACGATGCCGTCGCGGATCTCGGAATTGATCGACGCCAGGCCGCGCCGGCGCAACCTCACCATCTCCGCGCGGCCTCCTTGCGGATCACGATCGGCGGGGCGGCGGAAGGCGGGCGATCAGGCACGGACTTTGACTCGACGAGCGACGGCGTTCCTTCCCAGGCCCCCACATAGGCCCTTGCCGGCCGCGGGGGTAGGGGAGGAACGCGCTTTCGATTGCTCCGTCGTCGGATCTCAGGCTTCGGCGCGACGGAAGGTCTTCAGCGTCGAGGCGGCCAGGATCATGGCCGTCGCCAGCAGGGCGGCGTCGACGATCCAGCCGATCGGGTCGGCCATCTGGCCGGCGTGGAAGCCTGCGTGGGTCACGGCGACGAGGGCGATCAAGCCGGCGCTGATCCGACGCAGGGCCAGGGAGATTCCGGCCGGCGTTCCCACGACGGCCGAGGCGCAGGCCGCCAGGGTGGCCAGGCCCCAGACCGCGACGACGGGCGGGGTGGGCGAGAGCAGGGACACCAGGGCCGAGAAGGCGTAGGCCACGGGCTGGCTCCAGACGAAGGCGATCCACACCCGCTCCCAGCGCGGGGCCGGCCGGCCCTTGTCGCGGCGACGGGCCAGCCAGATGGCGACGCCGCTGGACGTCACCGCCGTCAGCCCCAAGCCCAGCAGCAGATAGGCGACCTTGACGGGCCAGCCGCCGAACCAGCCGAAGTGCAAGGGGGTCATGGTCGACAGGACGCGCATGCCGACCGAACCGCTTTCATAGCCGACCTCGCCCAGGATCTTGCCGGCGCCGTCGACCACCACTGTCTCGCCGCGCGACAGGCGGCCCTGGGTGACCAGATTGACGCTGGCGTGCTGGCCGGTTTCACCGGGGTGCTCGATGAAGAGATAGTTCGGGCGCGCGTTCGGATAGCGGGCTTGTAGCGTGGTTAGGATCGCGGCAACGTCGACGACCTTGGCGGCCGGGCGCGGGTCGTCCTTGACGGTCGGGCCTCGGAACAGGGCGTAGGCCTTGCTGGTGTCGCCTTTGAAGGTGGCGACGGCCAGAACGCCGACGATGATCACCGTCAGGCCCAGGAAGGCGCCCGTCAGCGAGACCACCAGGTGAAAGGGCAGCCCCCAGACCGAGATGCGGTTGTGCAGGTCGGCCTCCTGCAGGCGCTTGGAGCCACCCCAGCGGAACGCGAAGGCGTCCTTGAAGACGCGCGGGTGTGACAGCACGCCGGAGACCAGCGAGGACAGCAGGGCCACGCCCGTCAGGCCGACGATGAAGCCGCCCCAGGCGCGGGGCAGGTGCAGGACGGTGTGCAGCTCGGCCTGGAACTCGGTCCAGGGCTGTTTCTCGTCGGCCACGAGCTTGCCGGAGGCGTCGGCGATCCAGGTGTGCTCGCCGCCCTTGGCGTCGTCGCCGTGCACGGTCAGGCGGGGATGGGACGGCTCGGGCAGGCGGACGAAGAGGTCGTGGGCCTTGGGATTCTTGGCCAGCACCGCGCGGAAGGCGGTGTCGGCGGCTTGGGGCGTGACCTCGTGCAGCACTGGGCCGGACGGCTGCTCCCAGCGGCCGTACTCGTAGGTGAAGACGGCGATCGAACCCGAGAAGCAGACCAGGTAGATCAGCGCCGCGAAGGCCAGGCCCAGGGCCGAGTGGCCGGCCAGCATGGCGCGGACGAATTCGGCGGGAACCTTGGGCCAGATCGGCTTGCCGGCGGTCCCGGGCCTGGTCGGTTTCGCGGGCGCGGTGGTCGAGCCGTCCATCACAGGGCTCCCTTCAGGAAGGCCGCGCCCAGGGTGACGACCGACACGCCGGCCAGCACGGCGAAGGCGCGCAGGATCTTGTCGTCCGACAGCGTCCAGGCCATGCCGCCCGCCCACAGGAACGGCACCATCAGTCCGCCGATGACCATCCGGCTCTGGATCTGGCCGGGGGCGCAGATGGCCACGGCCAGGCCGCAGCCCAGGGCGGCGATGCCGGCCAGCGGTCCGGCCAGGAAGCCGCGCAGCCAGCCGCGCCAGACCACGCGGCGGCGGTCGGACGGCTCCGGCGCCAGTTCGCGCTGGGCCTTCTTCCTGGCGTTGCGGCGCTCGACGCCGGCGGCCACCAGGGCCAGGGCGACGGCCGAGCCGAGGGCCAGCATGGCGAAGGGACCGCGCCCTGGGCCCATCAGCGGGACCGACGCGGCGATGGCCAGGACCAGCAGACTCCAGCCGGCCAGGATGAACTTGGGCCGCTCAGGGCCCGCAGTGTCCCAGGCGCGCTTCAGCAGGTATGTCCCCGCCAGTGGCAAGGGCGCCAGGGCCAGACCCCAGAGCGCGCTGTCGAGAGAGGCGCTCACCAGCGGGTCTCCAGCGTCAGACCAACGATGCGCGGCTCGCTCAGCAGGGCCACGCCGGCGTCGGCGCGGTCGTACTGGCTGTACGTCGCGTTCAGCAGGTTCTTGCCATAGACGTACGCGCCCCAGTGCTCGCGCTCATAGCCGAAGCGTCCGTTGAACAGCAGGCGCGACTTGACCACGCCGTCCTGGCTCTGGACCATCCCGGCCTCCGAATAGGCCTTGGCGCGGTAGTTGCCGTCCAGGTGGGCGATGAAGCCGTTGTCCCAGCGATAGTCGGCGCCCGCCGCCAGGGTCCAATGCGGCGCGTAGGGGAATTCCGAGCCCGACAGGTCGCGGGTGTCCGAGCCGCTGCTGACGGTGAATGCGTCGAACTTGGTCCGGGTGTAGCCCAGCGAGGCGTACCAGGAGAGTTGCGGCGTCACCCGCTGGGCGATCTCGGCCTCGAAGCCGTAGAGGTGCGACTTGCCGGCGTTCTCGACCTGGAAGTCGTAGCTGTTCAAGCCCAGGTTCACCGTCACCTGCTGGTCGGTCCAGTCGACATAGAAGGCGTTGGCGTTGACCGTCAGGCTGCCGTCCAGCCAGGCGGTGCGCAGCGAGGCCTCGTAGTTCCAGGTGTATTCCGGATCGTAGGCGACGACGGTCGAGCGCGCCTGGTTCACCGTCGAGCCGCCCGAGCGATAGCCCCGCTGTGCCGTCAGGCTCGTGCTGATGTCCTGCGTCCAGGCGTACTTCAGCCCGACCTTGGGCAAGAAGGCGTTGAAGGTGCGGGTGTCGGCGGGGGCGTTGGAGCCGGCCTGGGCGACCATGTTGGCCACGAAGGCGTTCACCTGGGTCACGTAGGGCGCATAGGCGCCGAAGGCCGCCGGACTGGGATAGGTCCCCGTGAAGGTCGCCTTCTGAGTCGTGGCGATGGTGTTCTTCTCGTGGTCGTAGCGGAAGCCGCCCAGCAGGGTCAGCCTGTCGGTCAGGGCGAAGCTGGCGTCGGCGAAGATGGCGCTGGTCTCGACCTGGTTGGGCTGGTCGCCAGCGTAGCTGACCGGCACCACCGGCAGGGCGGCGATGTAGAGGTTCGCGAAGGCGTTGGCCTGGGCCGCGGCGGCGGCCTGCTGGGCGGCGGTGGGCGACGGCGCGCCGGCCAGTAGGGTCGAGGTCAGCACGCTGACCAGGGTGGCGCGCGGGAAGGCGACATTGACCTGGCTGGCCAGGAAGTCCTGGGTGTCGCGCTGGGAATGCCACAGGCCGATCAGGCCCTTCAGCCGCTCGCCCTCATAGTTCAGCCGCAGCTCCTGCGACGTGGTGTCGGTGTCCTGGTTGTGCTGGCCGTACGAGGTCCGCGCCGGCAGGAAGTCGATGTCGTAGGTGGCGTCGGTCTTGACCGTGTTGAACGAGGCGATGGCGTTCAGGGTCAGCTTGTCGGTGAGCGCGTACGAGATGTCGGCGGTCAGGATGTCGGTCTTGGCCTTGGTGCGGCTTGGGTCGCCCGACAGGTCGATGCGGTGCTTGTAGTAGTCGGGCCGGTCGACGCGCGAATAGGTGAACTGGTAGCCCGCGTCGCGATCGTTGTGGGCCACGGTCAGCATCGCCCGCAGGCCCGGCAGGGCGGTGGGCGTGAACAGCAGCTTGCCGCGGATGTACAGATTGTCGACCGCGTCGATGTCGCGCTTCAGGGTCGGGTTGTAGATGAAGCCGTCGCTGTCCTTCTTCTCGGCCGCGACGCGGAAGGCCAGCTGGTCCTGGACGATCGGACCGCTGACGGCCAGGGCGAAGGTGCGCTCGTCGCCGCTGGCGATGTTCACGCGGGCGCGGCCCTGGAAGGTCTGGGTCGGGTTGGCCGAGGTGATGATCACCGCGCCGGCCAGCGAATTGCGGCCCTGCAGGGTCGACTGCGGTCCGCGCAGCACCTCGACCTGGCCGATGTCCCACATCTCCAGCGGGCCGCTGTAGGTGGCCTCCATCGGCAGAGCCGCGCCGTCGACATAGATGGTCGCCAGGCCGCCGGTGCCGCCGCCCGAGACGTTCATGTTGCTGACGCCGCGAATCGTGAAGCCGGTCTTGCCGTAGGTCTCGCTCATGTTCGCTGTGCGGGCGACCACGTCGTAGAAGGTCTGGATGTTCTCGCGCTCGATCCGGGCGGCGGTGGTCACCGCGACGCTGGTGACTGTCTGCTGCAGGCTGCGATTCGACTTCTCGCCGGTGACGACCACGGCCTCGACGGCGGTCGCCTGATCGTCGGCCGTCGCCATCGGGGCGGTCTCGGCCGCCCAGGCGCCGTGCGCCGCAAAGAGACCGAGCGCACTGGCCGCCAGCAACATCCGCTTCATCAAACTATCCCCGCCACAAAACCCGTGGGAGGGCGCTTACTTTGGCTTGATTATGCGAGTCAATCTCATTCGCATAATCATGGGGCGTGACGATCTACAAATAGCGCATCCACGGCCAGGGACTGGCGCGCTTGACGGGGCCGAACCAGCGGCAGGCGAACCAGCAAGGGATCGCGACCAGCACCGCCAGCAGCCAGATCGCGCCGACGCCGGGCAGCGCCCAGGTCTCGCCCTGGTTGGGACCGAACGCCAGCCGCGCCGCCAGCTGCAGCAGGTGCAGGGCGTAGAGGTGGATCAGGTAGAAGAACAGCGGGGCGGCGCCCAGCACCGCCAGCGCGCCGACCAGACGGGCGGGCGCCTTCTCCAAAGCCGCCAGCATCAGGGCGCCGACGCCCAGGGTCAGCAGCAGGAAGTCGGCCGATGGCGGGTACTTGGTGAAGTTCAGCCAACTCATGACCGTCCTTCCGGGGCTGGACCCGACGCTCCAGGCCAGCGGCTCGCCGTACAGGTTCGTCGCGCGCAGGATCGACAGCAGGACCAGCATGGCCAAGCCGGCCAGGACCAGGCGGTCGCGACGTTCCGACCAGGCGCGAACGAACCAGGGCCCGATGGCGTAGCCCAGCGCCGCCACGCCGATCCAGGGCAGCAGCGGATACGAGGTCCGAGCCCGCGCGCCCCAGGGCAGCTCGATGAAGTCGCGATCGTGCAGCACCGCCCAGAGCGCGTGGTCGGGCTGTTCGGGCGCGACGGTGATCGGATCCAGCAGGTTGTGACCCAGCACGATCACCAGGCCGACCGCGATCAGCCAGAGACGGGGCAGGCGGACCAGCGCCGAGAGGGCGATCATCGACAGGCCGATCGCCCAGATGACCTGCAGATAGATCGTCTTGGGCGTAAGCGAGAAGCTCCAGGCGAAGCTGACCAGGGTCAGCTCCAGCGCCACCAGGAACAGACCGCGCTTCAACAGGAAGCCCGAGGCCGCCCCATGGCCCCGTTCCGCGCCGCCCTGCTTCTGGCCATACAACCACGCGCCCAGGCCTGTCAGGGCCACGAACACTGGCGCGCAGAAGTGAGCGGCCAGGCGCGTGAAGAACAGGGCGGGCTCGGTCTTCTCCACGTCCATCGGGTCGGAGACCTGGGCGTGGATGAAGAAGAACTCCCGCACGTGGTCGACCATCATCAGCAGCATCACCAGGCCGCGCAGGGCGTCGATCGAGCGGATACGGCCGGCGGCCGAAGCGCCCAGCGAGGAGGTGGTTGACAGCGTCATGGTCCATTGCGTAGCTGTTATGAAATAACATTACAACGGAGTTTCTCCTTGCCCCTGTCGTGGAGCTGCGCGAGCGCGTGCCTGCTGGCCCTGGCCGCCCCGGATTCGGCCGATACGGCCGTCGCCGTCGAGCCCGAGGCCCATGCGGTGGGGAAGATCGTCATCCTGGGCCGACGCGGCGCGCCACGCGACCTGACCCTGGGGGCGGGCGAGGTCACCCAGGCGACCTCGCCGTCCAGCCGCTCGGTCGAGCGCGATCTGCTGGACGCGGTCGGCGCGGGTCGCCTGGCCGACGCCCTGGAGCTGACCAGCGGCGTCAGCCAGCAGAACAACCGCGGCGGCTTCATGGACAACTTCGCGATCCGGGGCTTCCTGGGCACGCCGGACGGCGGGGCCGAGTACTATGTCGACGGCTTCCTGGCCAACCGGGGCCTGGCCCCGCCCCGTGACCCGGCCACGGCCGAGCGGATCGAGATTCTGAAGGGGCCGGCCGGCGCGCTGTTCGGCGACATCGATCCGGCCGGCCGCGTCAACATCGTCTCCAAGACGCCCCGGTTCGACCGCGCCGCCAGCGTCGCGGCCACGGTCGGCTCGTTCGGCCTGCGCCGGGGCGAGGTCGATGTCACCGGATCGCTGGGCGAGACCGTCGCGGGCCGCCTTGTCGTCGCCGACGAGAAGAGCGACGGCTGGCGCGATCATGTCGACCTGCATCGCCGGGCCGTGGCGCCGTCCCTGACCTGGAAGCCGAGCGACGCCCTGAGGGTGATCTATGTCGGCGAATTCACCACCTTCGACGCGCCGTTCGATCGCGGCGTGCCGGCGGTGAACGGTGACGCGCTGGCCCTGCCGCGCTCGCGCTTCTACGGCGAGCCAGGCGATGGGACGACACGCTTCCGCAATGAGCGTCAGCAGCTGACGAGCGAGGCCCGCCTGTCATCCGACTGGACCCTGACCGCCGGCGCGGCCTGGCGCGAGGGCTCCATGCACGGCTTCTCCAGCGACCAGTCGCGGCTGGTGGGCCGTACGCTGTGGCGTCAGCGGCGCGAGCGCGACTACACGGTCGAGGACCTGTCGGGCCGGATCGAGCTGAACGGCCGCGTCGGCGCGCACCGACTGGGCGTCGGGCTCAAGGGCTATACGATGGACTATCGCGAGAAGCTGCTGCGCCGGAACCCCAGCGCTACGGCGCCCCACGCGATCGACATCGACAATCCCGTCTACGGCGGCCAGGCCCTGTCGCTGCTGCCGTTCACCGACAACCGCGAGACCCGGAAGGTGGCGACGCTCTACGTCCAGGACCTGTGGCAGGTCTCGGAGAAGCTCAGCCTGGTCGCCGGTCTGCGGGCCGACGCGTACCGCCAGAAGATCCGCAACAACCGCACCGGCGCGGTCGGCGAGACCAAGGACCAGCCCGTCGACTACCGCCTGGCGGCGCGCTATCGGCTGGGCGACGCCTGGACCGCCCACGCCAGCTACGGCCGCTCGTTCCTGCTGAACTCGGGCACCGGCCGGAACGGCCAGGACTTCGCGCCGGAAGAAGGCAAGGGCTGGGAGCTGGGCCTCGCCGGGGCCTGGCCGGGCGTCGACCTGGCCGTCACCGCCTTCGACATCGACAAGCGCAACATCCTGGCCAACGACCCGGTGGACGCCAGCTTCCTGGCTCCGGTCGGCAGGCTGACCAGCAAGGGCGTCGAGCTCGACGGCGCGTTCGAGGTCACGGCCGCCTGGAAGGTGGTGGTCAACTACGCCTGGACCCGCGCGCGGGCCGACGACGTCGCCTTCGCCACGCCCGACGTGCTGGACGTGCCCGAGCACCAGGGTGGCGCCTTCGCGGTCGGGCGGTTCGACACCGGACGCGGGACCACCTGGTCGCTGACGCTCGGCGCGGCCTATGTCGGCGATCGGGCCGGGGCGCTGGACGGTAGCGGGCTGCGGCTGCCAGCCTACTGGAAGGCCAAGGCGGCGCTCGCGTACGGCCTGACCCCCGGCCTCGACCTGAGGCTGGACGTCGACAACCTGTTCGACGCGCACTACGCCCAGAGCAGCTACAGCCCGGTCTGGGTGTTCCCGGGCGCGCCGCGCACGGTGCGGGCGACGCTGCGGGCTCGGCTCTAGGCTTTCGGGGCGGCGGTCGAGGCGCGCGGGACCAGGGTCAGCTCGGCGTTGACGTGGCGCGAGGTCTCGTCGTCGCCATCGTGCCGGGCGAGGTTGGCGGCCATCGACACGGCGGTGGCGGCCATGTCGGCGATCGGCTGGCGGATGGTTGTCAGCTCGGGCCACACCGTGGAGGCCACGGGCGTATCGTCGAAGCCGCCGATGCTGAGCTCGCTGGGCACGTCCAGGCCCAGGCCGTGAGCCACCGCGCTGACGGCGGCGGCCATGTCGTCGTTGGCGGCGAAGATCGCCGTGGGGCGCTTGCCCGCGCCCAGCAGCTGGCGCGCGGCGTCCAGCCCCGAGCGGTAGGTGAAGTCGCCCTCGGCCACGAAGGCGTCGGGAACCTTCAGGTCCGCCTCGGCCATGGTCGCGCGGAAACCGTCCTCGCGGCGGCGGGCGGTGGAGTGCCGGGCGTCGCCACGGATGAACGCGATGTCGACATGGCCCAGGTCGATCAGGTGCCGGGTCATCATCCGCGCGCCTTCGTAGTCGTCGACGAAGACCGAGGCCTTGTCGGGACGCGGGGCGGCGGTGGCGAAGCTGACCGAGGGCACGCCCTCGCTCTCGAGATAGGCGAAGACCTCCGGATCGTCGCACAGCGGCGGCGGCAGGACGATGGCCCGCACCCCCGCCTCGACCAGCTTGCGCACGGCGGCCAGTGGGGTCGGGTGGGCCGGGGTCGGCTCGATCAGCAGCTGGCTGCCGCTGGCGCTGGCTTCCTTGAACGCGCCCATGAGGAAGTTGCTGAGGTTCGACGAGTTCGGGTTCGAATAGAGCAGGCCGATCTGGGCGATGCCGGTGCGGGTGGCGCGGGCCAGGGCGTTGGGGCGATAGCCCAGGGTCTGGATCGCCGCGTTGACCCGCTCGCGGACCTGGGCGCTGACATGCGGATAGTCGTTGACCACCCGCGAGGCCGTCATCGACGAGACCCCCGCGTGGCGCGCCACGTCATGGATGGTGGGCGTGTGCCGCCGCTGTCCGCTCAAGATCGCCCTCGCAATTGGCGCGACTCTCTCATGGGCGCGCCTGGTCGGCACTCTATCGAAGTCGGCGCCTCCCTGTCCAAGCGCTCGCGCGCGGATCGCCGCCGCCTGTCGACGATGGCTTGCCAAGGTCGTCGTAGTCGGTTCTGATATCGTTATCACAAATCGCCGCCGCGAGCCGTCGGCGTGAACGAAAAGCCGTTGGGGAAGAAGCGTGTCGGGAACAGATCCTGCGAAATCCGGAAAAGCGAATGGCCGTGGTCCCGCGCGGCGCGGGGTGCTGGCCGGAGCCGGCGCGGCGCTGCTGGCCGGCCCGGCCTGGGCCAAGGGCGACGGACACGAGATCGTCTCGCCGGACGGCCGCCTTCGCCTGCGACTGGGCCTGGGCGCGAAGGGGCCGGTCTGGAGCGTGACGCGCGCTAGCAAGCCGATCTTGGCCGCCAGCCCGATGGGCCTGGTGACGGCCGACGGCCAACGCCTGGGTCATGGCGCGCGTGTCGCGGGGAGCAGCCGCCGGCGCGAGGGTGGTGACTGGGTTCCGCCCTATGGGATCCGCCGACGCTACGACCAGACCTGCTCGGAGCTGACGGTCGAGTTCGTCCAGCCCGACACCGGCGTGCGCTTCGCGGTGGTGGCGCGGGCCTATGACCGCGGCTGCGCGGTCCGCTACGTGCTGCGTCACGCGCCTGGCGGGGCCTTGAAGCTGAAAGGCGAGGCGACCGGCTTCGTCCTGCCACCTCGGACCGTCGTCTACGCCAGCCGCGACGAGGGTGAGTACTATCGGACCGCCTCGGCGGACGTCGGCCCCGCGCCGCATCCGGCCCTGACCGCCAGCTCGGACAAGGAGACGATGGCCGACCTGCCGGTGACCGCCTTGGTCCCCGGCGCGGCGGTGCTGATCGCCGAGTCCGACCGCCTGGACTATCCCCGCGCCATGCTGAGGGCCCAGGGTGGGACCCTGGTGACGCACATGATGCGCTATCCGGCCCGGGCCGACGGCTATTCGGGACCCGGCGACACGCCGCCCGAGGACAGCTTCGACTTCGCGGTCGGCCAGGCCAGCCCCTGGCGCGTGCTGGTGGTCGCCGACAACGAGGCGGGCCTGGTCGAGCGCGCCGACCTGATCACCACCCTGGCCAGTCCCAATCGCCTGGGCGACGTCTCGTGGATCAAGCCAGGCCGCGCGGTGCGGGTGCGCAAGCCCTACGGCATGGCCGGGACGATGGACGTCATCGCCTTCGCCGCCGCACGCAAGCTCGACTACATCGAGTTCGACGCCCACTGGTACGGCGACGGCACCGACCCCAGTGACGCCACCCAGGCCATTCCGGCCCTGGACATGCCGGCCATCGTCGCCGCGGCGCGCGCGAAGGGGCTGGGCGTCATCCTCTATGTCGACCGCGTGCCGGTCATGCGCCAGCGCGACGCCATCCTGGCCACCTACAAGGCCTGGGGCGTGGCGGGGATCAAGTTCGGCTTCGTCTGGGAAGGGCGGCAGTCGGACAACCGGTTCATCGCCGACCTGGTCCGCGCGTGCGGCGAGCACAAGCTGCTGGTGAACCTGCACGACAACCTGCGTCCGGCCGGGCTGGAGCGGACCTATCCCAACTACGTCGCCCTGGAGGGCGTGCGCGGCAACGAGCAGTTCCCGACCGCGCGCCACAACGTCACCCTGCCGTTCACCCGGGCCGTGGCGGGGCCGATCGACTACACCATCTGCTACGCCCACGCGCGCAACCAGACGACCAACGCCCACCAGCTGGCGATGGCGGCCGTCTACTATAACCCGCTGACCTTCCTCTATTGGTACGACGCGCCCGAGAAATACGCGGGCAAGCCATGGCCGGAGCTGGCCTGGTTCGACGAATGCCCGACGACCTGGGACGAGACCCGGGCCCTGGCCGGCAAGATCGGCGAGTACGTCGTGGTGGCCCGCCGCAGCGGCGATCGCTGGTTCCTGGGCGCGATGACCAACGAGACGCCGCGCGTGCTGAAGATCCCGCTGGATTTCCTGGGCAAGGGAACGCGCCGGGCGCGGGTGTTCGCCGACGGCGAGGCCGGCGCCCCGGCGAACCAGACGCCGGTGATGGTCTCCGAAAGCCGCGTGGATGGGACCGGTATCCTGACCCTTGACCTCAAGCCCAGCGGCGGCCAAGCCGTGCTCTTCGAAGCGGCTGAGACCGGGGCATGAAGAAGCGATCGATCCTGTTGGCCCTGGTCCTGCTGAGCGCATCGCCGGCCCTGGCGGCCGAACAAAAGGCTTGGCTGCCCGACCAGGGCGACGGGACCTATCGCAACCCGGTGCTGGCCGGAGACTATTCCGACCCCGACGTGGTGCGGGTGGGCCCGTATTACTACCTGACCGCCTCGTCGTTCACGAACACCCCGGGCCTGCCGATCCTGCGTTCGACCGACCTGGTCAACTGGACGCTGATCGGTCACGCCCTGACCGACATCCCGCCCGTCGCCCACCACAGGACGCCCCGGCGCGGTGGCGGGGTCTGGGCCCCGGCCATCCGGCATCACGGCGGCAAGTTCATGATCTACTACCCCGATCCGGACTTCGGGGTGTTTCTGGTCACGGCCAAGGACCCGGCCGGGCCGTGGTCCGAGCCGGTGCTGGTCGACGACGCCAAGGGCATGATCGATCCCGCGCCGTTCTGGGACGACGACGGCCAGGGCTGGATGGTCCATGGCTGGGCCCGCTCGCGCGCCGGCTTCGCCAACGTCATCAGCCTGCGCCGTCTGAACGCCGCCGGCGACAAGGCGGTGGGCGAGCGACTCAAGATCATCGAGGCCGACACCCTGCCGCCGGTGAAGACCTCGCGCGGACCGTTCCCGTGGATGACCACCGAGGGGCCCAAGCTCTACAAGCGCGACGGCTGGTACTACGTCTTCGCCCCTTCGGGCAGCGTGAAGGGCGGCTGGCAGGGCGTGTTCCGGTCGCGCAAGCTGACCGGTCCCTGGGAGGGCCGCGACGTGCTGGACCAGGGCAAGACCGAGGTCAACGGCCCGCACCAGGGCGCCTGGGTCACCACCCCGACCGGCGAGGATTGGTTCCTGCATTTCCAGGACTACGACTCCTACGGCCGTCGCGTCTGGCTGGAGCCGATGGTCTGGAAGGGCGGCTGGCCGGTGATCGGCGCGGATGCGGACGGCGACGGCATCGGCGAGCCGGTGCTGGTCCACAAGAAGCCCAAGAGCGCCGCCGCCCCGGCGATCACCGCCCCCGTCGACAGCGATGCGTTCGACGGCAAGCTGAACCTGGGCTGGCAGTGGAATTCGAACGCGCAGGCCGACTGGGCCGACTTCAAGGCCGCGCCGGGCAAGCTGCGCCTGAAGTCGATCTCGGGCTCGGAGAACCTGTGGGAGGCCGGCGCCGTCCTGACCCAGAAGCTGCCGGCCGAGCGCTTCACCGCCACCACCAGGCTGACCCTGACGCCGCGCGCCGTGGGCGAGCAGGCGGGCCTGGTCATGTTCGGCGCCGACTACGCCTGGATTGGCCTGCGCAACGGCAAGGATGGGCTGTCGCTAGTCCGCGTCGATCGCCCGGGGGCTGACGCCTCCAAGCCGCAGCGCGAGACGACGGTGCTGGAGAAGGCGCCTGACACGGTGTGGCTGCGCCTGTCGGCCGAGCCGACGACGGTGGCCGAGCCGCCGCCGGGCTTCACGCCGTTCTGGCCCTCGATGCTGCGTTCGGTCCACGCCAAGGTGAGCTTCAGCTACAGCCTGGACGGCGTGACCTACCAGCCGGTGGGCGAGCCATTCGTCAGCAAGCCCGGCCGCTGGGTCGGCGCGCAGATGGGCGTGTTCGCCCAGGCGCCGGCCGGAACGCCGTCGAACACCTCCACCCGGATCGGCTGGGCGGACGTCGAGAACTTCCAGGTCGGTCCCTAGACGGCGACGCCGGCGATTTGATCCCGCGCCGGCGCCTGCTATGGACTGTCTTTGTTATCGTCATCAATCGCGAGGGCGCTTGACCGGAACACGCGAGACCAAGGCCCCGAAGCGGCATGCGACGCCCAAGGCGGACAAGCCGGCGCGGCCCATCACCATCCACGACGTGGCGCGCCATGCCGGGGTCGGCTCGATGACGGTCTCCCGGGTGATCCGGGGCGCGGCCAATGTCAGCCCGGCGATGCGCGAGAAGGTCGAGGCGGCGGTCAGCGTGCTGAACTACCAGGTCAATGTCGCGGCCCGGGCCACGCGCTCGCAGTCGACGGCGGCGCGGATCGGCATCCTCTATTCGAACCCCTCGGCCTCGTACCTGTCCGAGATCATGGTCGGTGGGCTGGAGCAGAGCTCCAAGATGGCCGGGCACCTGCTGCTGGAGCGCTGCGAGGGTCTGGCGGGGCAGCAGGCCGCGGTCGAGCGGCTGCTGGCCTCGGGCGTGGACGGGGTGATCCTGCCGCCGCCGCTGTGCGACTCCCGACCGACCATCAACCGGCTGCTGGCGGAGGGCGTCACGGTGTTGGCCCTGGCCACGGCGCGGCCGATGGACGACGTCTCGTGCGTTCGGATCGACGACTACGCGGGCGCCTTGGCCATGACGCGGCGGCTGGTCGCCCTAGGCCACCGCGACATCGCCTTCATCAAGGGCGACCCGCTGCACACCCCGACCGAGGTCCGCTTCGAGGGCTTCTTGGCCGGCATGGCCGAGGCCGGGATCGCCATCCGCGACGACTGGGTGGCCGAGGGCCTCTTTACCTATCGCTCGGGCCTGGCGGCGGCCGAGACACTGCTGGACGGCGCGGCGCGGCCGACGGCGATCTTCGCCAGCAACGACGACATGGCCGCCGCCGCCTTGGCCGTGGCCCACGGTCGCCAGATCGCCGTGCCACGCGACCTGACCGTCTGCGGCTTCGACGACACGGCGGTGGCGACCACGGTCTGGCCCGAGCTGACCACCATCCACCAGCCGATCGCCGCCATGGGGCGCACGGCGGTGGCGCTGATCGCCGAGGAGATCCGGGCCCGCAAGGCCGGCGACGCGCCGGCCCCCAACCATCATCTGATGAAGTTCACCCTGATCGAGCGTGGCTCGTCGGGGCCTGTTCCAGAGCGCTGAGCTCTTCCAGCGACCACAGCCGCGCGGCCCCGCGCACACCCGAAGCGTCGCCCCAGACGGCCGGCGCTATCTTGGCGCGCCACTGGTCGGAGAAGACGCGCGGCGCGATCAGGGCCGGCAGACGGTCGTAGATCTCGGCGACGTTCGAGAGGCCACCGCCCAGCACGATCACATCCGGGTCGACGATGTTGCACAGCACGGCCACGGCGCGGCCCAGCCGGTCCAGAAACCGCTCGAAGGCGGCGGTCCCCTGCGGCTCACCGGCCCTGAAGCGCTCGATGATCGCCTCGCCGGGCAGGTCCTGACCGGCGGCCTGGCGGAAGTCGTGGCGCAGGCCCGTGCCCGAGATCCACATCTCCAGGCAGCCGCGCTGACCGCACCAGCAGGCCGGGCCCTCGCGTTCGTCGGCGGTGGGCCAGGGCAGGGGGATGTGGCCCCATTCGCCGGCGATGCCGTTCAGGCCCTCGATCAGCTTGCCGTCCACCGTCAGACCGCCGCCGCAGCCGGTGCCCAGGATGATGGCGAACGCGACCTTGGCGCCGGCGGCCGCACCGTCGACGGCCTCGGACAAGGCCAGGCAGTTGGCGTCGTTGGCCAGGCGCACGGACCGGCCCAGGGCCTCGGACAGGTCCTCGCGGAAGCGCCGGCCGTTCAGGTACAGCGAGTTGGCGTTGCGCATCATGCCGGTCGAGGGCGAGATCGAGCCCGGCGCGCCGATCCCCAAGGAGCCACGCTGGCCGACTTCGCGCTCCATCCGGGCCACGAGGTCGCCGACCAGGGCGATCGCCATGTCATAGGCGCCGGGGTTGGGCGCGCGGGCGCGGGCCAGCACTTGCCCCGAAGCGTCCAGGGCGGCGGCCTCGACCTTGGTGCCGCCGAAATCCACGCCGATCTGGATCACCAGTAGGGCTCCCAGACGCGGGTCAGGCGCACCAGCGCCTCGAGGAAGAAGTAGTCGCCCCAGAGGCAGGCCTCGTCGACGCCGACGCCCTTGGGCATGTGATAGACCGCGTGGGCCAGGACGCCGGTCCCGGGCGGGCCCTCGGGCAGCAGGTAGTGCTGGCCCAGCGTCTCGACCATGGCCAGGGCGGCGGCCTCGTAGGTCGCGCGGTCGGGATCGCCCAGCGGCAGGGCGCGGGCCAGCTCCAGCAGGCCGCAGGCGGCGATGGCGGCGGCGGAGCTGTCGCGCGGCTGGCTGTCGTCGGTGAAGACCAGGTCCCAGCAGCAGATCAGGTCATCCGGCAAGCGGTTGAGGAAGTAGTTGGCCAGCCGCGCGGCCGTGTCGATCAGCGCCGGATCGGCGTTGTAGCGATGGACCAGCGGGAAGCCCGAGACCCCCCAGGCCTGGCCCCGCGCCCAGCACGAGCTGTCGCTGAAGCCCTGGTGGGTCGTGCCGCGCAGCGGCGCGCCGGTGGCCGGGTCCATGAAGAAGGTGTGGAAGGTCGAGGCGTCGGGCCGGACGATGTGGCGCGCGGCCTGGTCGATGTGGCGGTTGGCGGCCTTGGCGTATTCGCGGTCGCCGGTCACCTCGGCCGCCCAGTAGAGCAGGGGGAGATTGAGGTTGCAGTCGATGATCATCCGGCCCGCCTCGGCCGGGTTGGAGAGGTCGCCCCAGGCCTGGATGATCCCTGCGGTCGGCAGGAAGCGGTCCAGCAGGGCGTCGGCGGCCTGGATGGCCGCATCGCGGGCGCAAGCGTCCCCGGTCACCTTCCAGGCCGCCACGCAAGATAGTGAATACAGGAAGCCCAGGTCGTGGTGGTCGACATTGATCCGGTGATCGATGCGATGCTTGAAGCTGCGCACCTGGCGTTCGGCCGCCGCGCGATAGCGCGCCTCGCCGCTGGCCTCGAAGGCTAGCCACAGCATCCCGGTCCAGAAGCCGTTGGTCCATTCGATGTTGTCGATGGCCGGATAGACGCCGCCCTCGCTGGAGGGGGCGGGGAAGGCGTCGGTGAAGACCGCCAGGTTGTCGTCGATCCGCGCCAGCACGGCGGCCAGGATGGCGTCCAGCCGAGCCCGGTCGAGGCGGGGACTGCGCAGGATCTCGGGGGCGCGAGCGATCGGCTCGCGAAGGGAAGCGGACATGCTCAGGAGACCTTGGCGCCAGCGGCGCGCGGCGTGGGAGACAGGCTGAACAGCGAGGCCAGCCAGAAGGCCGCCGCGCCCAGGGCGATCAGCAGGTAGGTGTGCGGGAAGCCGATCAGGTCGTAGCTCTTGCCGACGATCGGCGACAGGATGGTCAGGCCCAGCGAGTGGCCGAAGCTGACGCCCACCAGATAGAGGGTCGAGGCCAGGCGGGCCTCGAAGTGGAAGGCGATGTAGCGGAAGATCGACACGGCCAGGATCGGCAGCTCGATCGCGTGCAGCATCTTCATCGCCGAGATCGCCCATGGCCCGGTGACCAGGCCCGATCCGGTGATGCGTATGATCATGATCGCCGCCGCCAGCAGCAGGCCGCGCTTGGCCCCGATCCGGTTGACGATGAACGGGGCCACGAACAGCATCCCCGCCTCGACGAAGATCTGCGCCGAATTGAGGTAGCCGAACATCGCCGCGCCCTGTTTCGGATCGGCGAATTGCGCGGCGTAGTAGGCGGGGAACTGCTGGTCGTAGACCAAATAGAGGTTGGTCACCCCAAGGATGAGCACCATGAAGCCCCAGAACTTGGGCAGCTTCAGGATGGCCAGGGCGTCCGCGAGCCTGAGGTTGTCGGAGCTGCGGCGCTCGTCGTCGCTGGCCTCGATCTTGGTGATCGCCAGCAGCGGCAGCAGCAGCAGGCCCGCGACCGAGGCCAGGGCGAAGTTGATCATCGGGTCGATGTTGAACAGCCGGCCCGAGAAGAACGCCGCGAAGGCGAAGCCCAGCGAGCCCCACAGGCGGGCGCGGCTGTATTCGAAGCCGTACTTGCGGCCCACGCGGTCGACATACGACTCGATCGCGAAGCTGCCGGCCGAGAAGGTGACGCCCAGATAGACCCCGCCGACGATCGCGCCGAGCAGCAGGTTTACCTTGAGCAGCGGGCCGTAGACGAAGGCGAAGAAGGCGCCCGACATCAGGACCAGCACACCGACCGTCCAGAGGATGGTCTTGCGCAGGCCCACCTTGTCCGAGACGAAGCCGTAGATCGGCTGCGAGGCCATGGCGAAGAACGAGTTGGCCGCGAACACGACGCCCGTCTGGGCGCCGGTCAGATTCAGGGTGGTCTTGAGCCACAGGGCCAGCAGCGAGATGCTCATGGCCTGGGCGAAAAAGTACAGGAACAGGAAGGCGCTGAGCAGCGCGTAGTTCTTTTTCAAACCCATGGCCTGGCGTCTCCCCTCGTCCGGGAATGGGCCGCTGCTTTGGCGGCCGGATTCCAGATCGAACCCTTCGCTCATAGATCAACCTGATAACGATACCAACAAAAATCGCCTGTCGGATGGCGCTTTTCAGAAGGCTTGCAAGGAAAATATGATATCGATATCAAGCTATCGTCCTCCGGGACACCCTCCCTGCATGAGGCTGAGTAAGCCGACGGGGCGTCGGCCGGTCCGACGCCCCTTCTTTTGTGGACTGGTGTCGTGGAGGCGGCCGGCCATCAACCTCGGGTGAGGCGGTGTCGACCGCTCGCTTGGGTCGCGCCTCACAAGTTTGTGATAACGATATCAGTTCGGCTCATTTGTCTGACTAATGGGCTTGCCAAGGTGGGATTGATAACGATATCAAAACGGCGCGGCCAGTAGAGCCGAGCGTATCGAACGGGTCCGGCGCGGCGCGCCCAAGGCTCGTCAGGGAGTGAAACCGGCGCGGATCCGCGCCCAGACTTTTCAACGGAAACACGCCGCGAGGCGAAACGCATTTGGAAGACTCGACGCCGGCCACAGAGTCGGCGCGTGTCTCACGGGAGGGGAGACCATGAAGACGCAAAACCAATATCGCCTCTGGCTGACGGCGTCCGCCGTCGCCCTGCTGGCCGCCAGCGCCACCCAGGCGCAAGCTCAAACTCCGGCCACGGCCGCCCCCAGCGACGCCGCCGTCGAGGAGGTGGTGGTCACCGGCATCCGCCAGAGCCTGCAGTCGGCCGTGCAGATGAAGAAGAACACCATGGAGGTGGTCGACTCCATCCGCGCCGAGGACATCGGCAAGCTGCCCGACCCCAACGTGGCCGAGACCCTGACCCGGATCCCGGGCGTGCAGGGCTATCGCTACGGCGGCGAGGGCGCCTCGCCGGTGGGCGTGGGCTCGGGCCTGACGATCCGGGGCCTGTCGGGCCAGACGGCCTCGCAGGTCGACGGCCGCTCGTATTTCACCGCCGGCGGCAGCGAGTTCAACATCGAGGGCGCCATCCCCGGCATGATCGCCGGCTTGGACGTCTACAAGAACCCCTCGGCCGAGCACATCGAGGGCGGCATCGGCGGCCTGATCGACATCAAGACCCGCAAGCCGCTGGACCTGCCCGATTTCTCGGGCAGCGCGGCGATCTCGGGCCGCTACAACGACATGGTCAAGTCGTGGCAGCCGGAATACTTCGCCCTGCTGTCGCAACGCTGGAACACCGGCGCCGGCGAGATGGGCCTGCTGCTGGCGGCCAACTACCAGAAGAGCTGGAACCGCTCGGACAACGCCCCGGGCCCTGGCGGCGCCAACCTGCGCCGGGTGATCCGCGCCGACAGCGCCGAGTACATCGGCAACGCCGCCTACAACCAGGCCTATGCCGGCCGCAGCGACGTCTCGTTCCTGGCCGATGTCGCCGATCCGCTGGCCCTCACGGCCGCCCAGCGCGCGGGCCTGGTCAACATGGCCGGCGTGCAGATCAACGTAAACGAGGAAGACATCCAGCGCACCCGCAAGGGCGTGTCGGGCGCCTTCCAGTGGAAGCCGCGCGCGGGCCTCGAGATCTATGTCGACGGCAACTACAACTCCTACCTCTACCACCAGGGCTATCGGTTCCTGAACGGCGCCGACAGCCGCTATGTCCAGGGTCTGCAGACCAGCGCCTTCAGCACCACCGAGGGCCTGACCAGCCGCAACCGCAACGGCGGCGAGGATGTCTCCCTGGCCGGCCAGCGCTTCGCCAGCGGCACGTTCCTGGGCTCCAGCTTCACCTCGACCGGCGGTGACGAACACCGCCTCTATGAAACCTACATCCTGGCCGGCGGGGCCAAGTGGGCGCCGACCGACGACCTGGATCTGAAGCTGGACGTCTCGTACGTGAAGGCCGACCAGGAGCAGGACAACCGTTCGGTGGCCATGGTCCCGCGCGCGGGTCTGACCTGGGACGTGACCCGCACCGTGGGCCTGCCGCAGAAGGTCGCGATCAGCGGTCCGTCGCTGTCGAACCCGGCCAACTGGGTGTTGGGGACCTACGCCAACGGCACCGAGAACATCTATGACGACGTGGGCTACGCCGCCCAATTCGACGGCAAGCTGCGGATCCACGACAGCGTCTTCGAGGCCGTGAAGTTCGGGGCGCGCTACTACCGGAAAAAGTCGCGCTTCTACAACTACTCCTACAGCGGCAAGAACCTGACGACCGACGGGCTGGGCCTGACGGCCAACCAGTCGAACGGCATCCTGGCCAGCAGCGTCCAGGATCTGGTCGCCGGCTCGCACACCAACTGGTTCGACGGCGAGGCCGGCTATTCCGGCGGCTTCCTGACCTTCAATCCCGACAGCCTGCTGGGCGACAATGTCCGCAACCGCTTCCCGCTGGCGGGCATACCGGCCGAGGACTCGATCCCCGAGGTGCTGCTGTCGCGCCGCAAGGCCGTCGAACAGACCTATGCCGGCTACGGCGTCGTCGACTTCGCGTTCCTGAACGACCGCATCCGCGGCAATGCCGGCGTTCGTGTCGTGCGCACCGAGCTGGACGCCCAGGCCCAGGTCACCGACTCCAGCAGCGGCGTGGCCGTGATCGTCCCGAACAACAAGACCAACAGCTATACCGACGTCCTGCCGACCCTGAACATCACCGGCTATATCCAGGACGACCTGCTACTGCGCTTCGGCTTCGGCAAGGGCATGACCCGTCCCAGCGTCGGCGACATCAACCCGACCGTCGTGGCCAACGTCACCAACGGCACGGGCTCGCAAGGCAACGCCAATCTGGCTCCGCTGCGCGCCACCAGCTACGACCTGTCGCTAGAGAAATACTTCAGCAAGTCGGCCTACGCCTCGGCGGCGGTGTTCTACAAGGACGTGGCGGGCTTCGCCCTGGGCGTCGAGAACTGTCAGACCGTGGCGACGGCGCCGGCCTATACCGGCGCCACGCCCAACAACTGCGCGACCGGCCAGTACCGGATCACCACCTCGGTCAACGCCGATCCCGGCTACGCCAAGGGCGTCGAACTCGCGGCCCAGACCTTCTTCGACTACGACTTTGTCCCGGACTTCCTGCACAATTTCGGGGTCCAGGGGTCGTACACCTGGGTCAAGACCGAGCTGCCGGTGCTGCTGTCGGGCGTGAAGGTCAATGTCCGCCAGCCGTTCCAGTCGGACCGCAACTGGAGCCTGGCCGGCCTCTACGAGAACAAGCGCGTCTCGGCCCGCCTCGTCTACACCTATCGCTCCGACTATGTGCTGTTCGGCGTCTCGGCCAACCCGATCGATGGCCGCTACCTGAAGGGCTACGGCCTGCTGGACGCCTCGGTGAACATCAACCTGCGTGACGACCTCTCGCTGTCGGTCACGGCCTCGAACCTGACCAACAAGGCGCCCATCCGCTACGTCGGCGAGCCGGGTAACGGCTACGACACCGACATCCTGCGCCAGTACTTCATGAACGGCCGGATCTACGGCCTGAGCCTTCGTTACAAGTTCGGCGGCTGATCCTTTCGGCGCCACACCTCCCCCCTGCGGGCGTCGTCTTCGGACGGCGCCCTTCTTTTTTGGGTGTAACTCGGAAATGGGCGTCCGCACTCGCGCTTAAGGCGATCCTTACGATGCGAATCGTAGGCCTATGGAAAAGCGCCTCCCCAGTGGAGGCAGGGTTGGCGGGACCCGCATGTTGAAGAGGCCGACGGACGTCACCCAGCTCGACGGGCTGGTGCGCTATTCGCGTGGCGTGGCCTTGTCACGCCTGGCGCTGGTCGCCTGTTTCGTCCTGCTGCTGCTGATGTTCACGCCCTGGCGGATGGCCGGCCTGGGGGTTCTGGAGTTCGGTCTCTACTTCGCGCTGTTCCTGGCCACCGAGCTGGCCCTGCGCGATCCGGATCCGGAACGGGCGCACCGACGCCTGGCCCTGCAGTCGGACGTCCTGATGTTCCTGTTGGTCACCAATGCCTGCTGGCTGGCCACGCAGATCCGGCTCTACGAGGGACCTCAGTTGCAGGTCGAGGCCGCGTTGCTGGCGATCTGCGTGCTGCTGTTCGCTGCCTTGCGGGTGCATCTGACCCGGGTCAGCTACCTGATCGGCGTGGTCCCGCCGTCCCTGACCCTGATCTGGATCGCCATCGACTGGAGCGATCCGTTCCGGCTCAGCCACTACACGCTGGCCATGGCGCTGTTCGTGGCGGCGGTGCTGGTGGTGACGGCGCGGCAGCAGGCGACGGACCGGGCCCTGACCAGAGCCCTGCGCGACCTGACCCGCAATCATGTAGCTCTGACCCAGGCGATGCATGAGAGCCGCGCGGCCAACCGCGCCAAGAGCGAGCTGCTGGCCGTGGCCAGCCACGAGATCCGCACGCCGCTGAACGCCATACTCGGCTTTGCCCGCGCCCTGAAGGGCGAGAGCCTGACCCCGCGCCAGGCGGATCTGGCCGAAAGCGTCGTGGAAAGCGGCGAGCAGCTGACCCGGCTGCTGAACGGTGTCCTCGACCAGGCCCGGGCGGACCCGCTGCGGGCCAAGCTGGACCTCGCGCCGCTGGACCTGCGGGCCCTGGCGCGGTCGGTGGTGCGGGTGTGGAACGGCCACGCCCGCGCGATCGGCGTCACCCTGACTCTGGAGGACGCGGACCCGACCCTGTCGTTCCTGGTGGTCGCCGACCTGGTGCGGGTGGAGCAGACGCTGGTCAACCTCGTCTCCAACGCCCTGGGCGCGGTGTCGGCGGGCGGACGCGTCACCCTGCGTCTGGCGGGCGTCGTCGAGGGCGAGGCCTTGCGCGTGCTGGTCGAGGTCGCCGACACCGGCCCACCGATTCCGGCGGAGGATCGCGCGCGGGTGTTCGAGGCCTGGGACCAGACCGAGCGCGGCCGCGTTCAGGGCGGCACCGGCGCGGGTCTGCGGGTTTGCGCCCAGAACCTGGCGTTGATGGGGGGCGAAATCGCGGTCGATCCGCCCAACGCGACCCTGGCCGTCGCCCAGGGCGGGCGGGGCGGGGCGGTGTTCTGGTTCGCCTTCGCCGCGCCGATCCATCGTCCCCGGCCCGCGCCTGTCCCGTTAGACAGAACCGGCCGTGACGAGATCCGGGTGCTGGCGGCGGAGGACAACGCCGCCAATCGCAAGGTGCTGGCGCTGGCGCTGGAGAACGCGCCCGTGGCCCTGACCTTCGCCGAGGACGGGGCGTTGGCCCTGGACCTGTGGCGCGGGGGCGTCTTCGACCTGATCCTGATGGATGTGAACATGCCGGTGCTGGGCGGGCGCGAGGCGGTGCGCGAGATCCGTCGCGTCGAGCCGGCCGGGACCCGGATCCCGATCTGGATGCTGACCGCCAACGTCTTTCCCGAGGATGTCGTCCGCTATCGCGAGGACGGCGCCGACGGCGTGCTGCGCAAGCCGCTGGACGTGGCGGCGCTGTACGCTCTGTTGGCCGAGATCGCCCAGAAGCGGATGGCCGACGCCTGAAGCGGCGCTTGTCTTAATTGTACGATAAATGATAGTCCCCGCCTTGCGACGCCTTCGAAGCGATCGCGACGGAGGAAACATGACCCCCCAGCGCTCGAACGCCCGCGCCTCGCTGATCGCCCTCTCGCTGGCGGCTTTGCTGGCCTCGCCCGTGCATGCAGCGCCCCAAACCTACCTGGGCGTGGACATCTCCTACGCCAACGAGATGGAAGACTGCGGAGCGGTCTATCGCGCGGGTGGCAAGACGGTCGAGCCCTACGCCTTCTTCAAGTCGGCCGGAGCCAATGTCGCGCGGATCCGGATCTGGAACGACCCGGACTGGACGCCGTATTCGAACCTGAAGGACGTCAAGCGCAGCATCGCCAAGGCCCGCAAGGCCGGCCTGCAAGTGCTGCTGGACTTCCACTATTCCGACGACTGGGCCGACGGCGACAAGCAGATCGCGCCCAGGGCCTGGGCCAGGCTGTCGACGCCGGATCAGGCCAAGGCGCTGTACGCCTTCACCCGGAACACCCTGGCCGAGCTGGATCGCGAGGGGCTGATGCCCGACCTTGTCCAGGTGGGCAACGAGACCAACGGTGAGATCGTCTCCAGCCTGGCCAAGGCCAAGGAGCCGATCAATTGGGACCGCAACGCCTTGCTGTTCAACGCCGGGATCAAGGCCGTGCGCGACGCCGGCGCGGCCTCGGCGATCAAGCCGCGGATCATGCTGCACATCGCCCAGCCCGAGAACGTCGAGCCCTGGTTCGCGGCGGCGGAAAAGGCCGGCGTCACCGACTTCGACCTGATCGGGATCAGCTACTACAGCAAGTGGTCCAAGCGCTCGATGGCGCAGCTGGGCCAGACCATCAACCGCCTGCGTCACCTGTACTCGGCCGACGTGCTGGTGGTCGAGACGGCCTATCCGTTCACCAATGACGGCGCCGACAGCTCGCCCAACCTGTTGGGCGCCGACTCGCTGATCGCCGGCTATCCGGCCACCCCGGCGGGCCAGAAGAAGTACCTGACCGACCTGACCCAGCTGGTCTACGCCAATGGCGGGGTCGGGGTGGTCTATTGGGAGCCGGCCTGGCTCTCGACCAAGTGCAAGACCCGCTGGGGCCAGGGCTCCAATTGGGAGAACGCGGCCCTGTTCGACTTCAAGGGCCAGGCCCTGGAAGGCGTCGACTGGCTGAAGGCGCCCTACGTCATGCCCATGGACGTCACCTTCCGCGTCGTCGCCCACGGCGAGGCCGCGCGCTTCATCGACGGCGACTTCCTGGGCGGGGTCGGTCCGCGTCCGATGACGCTGGAGAACGGCGCCTGGACCTATCGCACCCGGCTGATGCCCGGCGCTTCGGTGACGGCCGCCACGGCGACCGACCCGGCGACCGTCGGCGACGCCCAGGCCGAGGCGGCGATCGTGGGGAAGGGCGCGACGGTCATTCCACTGAAATGACAGCGCTTGTCTTATGCGATTGATATGATAAATGGAACCCGTGGCGCTCGCGGGAGCGCCTGACGCGATTCCGCGTCGCCACAAGGCAGTCGCGCCATCCACGAAGCGCGACGCCGTTCTCATTCAGGGGGAACTCACATGACTCGTCATGCCATTCTGCTCGCCGCTGTCAGCGGCATCGCTCTGACGTCGGCCGCAGGCGTCCACGCCCAAACCACCGAAAGCTCGCAGGTCGAGGAAGTCGTCGTCACCGGCGTCCGCAAAAGCCTGCGCGACGCCTTGGCCGTAAAGCAGGGCTCCGACAAGGTCGTCGAAGCCATCTCGGCCAAGGACATCGGCGTCCTGCCCGACGTGACCATCGCCGAGTCCATCGCCCGCCTGCCGGGCGTCAACGCCACGCGCGACCGCGGCAACGACAGCCAGGCGGTCGTCCGGGGCCTGGGCGCGCGCCTGGTGCTGGGCACCATCAACAACCGCGAGGTCGCCTCGTCGGAACCCGACCGCAACGTCCGCTGGGAGATCTATCCTTCCGAAGTCGTCTCGGGCGTCGAGGTCTACAAGTCGCAGTCGGCCGACCTGATCGCCGGCGGCGTCGCCGCGACCATCAACATCAACACCATCGCTCCGCTGGACTATCGCGGCCCCGAGTTCGTGCTGCGCGCCGGCCCGGTGTTCTATGACGGCGGCAAGGACATCCCGAACTACAAGACGACCGGCTATCGCGGCTCGGGTTCGTGGGTCCACAAGCTGAACGACGACCTGGCCGTCGTCGTCGGCGTCACCGCCCAGCGCCAGAAGAACGGCTATGGCTCGTTCACGGGCTGGGGCTACAACGACAGCAACGCGCGTCCGCCCGCCGGGGCCAGCGACTACAGCAGCGACGTCAATCATGACGGCAAGGTCGACTACACGCCCTGGGGCGCGCAGATGTCGGCCAGCCGCATCGACCAGAAGCGCACCGGGATCTCCGGCGGCCTGCAGTACAAGCCGACCGACCATTTCGAGCTGAAGGCCGACGCCCTCTATTCGAAGATCAAGATCATCGAGGTCCAGGACCAGACCGTCTGGGGCGCCAACAACTGGGGCAACTGGAACACCGGCACGGGCAACATCGGCTGGAACGACGGCGTCTACAACGCGCCGGGCGCGTCCTACACGCTGATCAACAACGCCGTCGTGGCCGCCCGCCTGCCGTTCAGCTCGGTGCAGACCGTGCTGGCCAAGTACAGCGAGGACAAGGACCTGTTCGCCGGCGGCCTGAACGGCAAGTGGACCGGCGACCAATGGACCGTCACCGGCGACGTCTCGTACTCGAAGGCCAAGCGGACCAACACCTGGAAGGCCGTGCGCTTCGAAGCCTGGCCGGACTGGACGTCCTTCGACTGGCGGGCCGGCGTGACGCCGACGATCACCACCAGCCAGGAGAGCATCAAGCTCAGCCAGACGGCGGACCTGGCCGGCTCGCATGACGGCCCCGAACACCTGAACGACGAACTGAAGGCCGCGGCCCTGGACTTCACCCGCGACTTCGGCGGTGACGGCTTCTTCAAGAGCGTGCAGTTCGGCGTCCGGGCTTCGGACCGCACCAAGGACCATGTCAGCTTCAGCTTCGCCCCGTCGGCCACCGGCGCGACGATCCCGACCAACCTGCTGACCGCCTACACGCTCAGCGGCGGCGCCAACGTCCCGGCGCTGCTGACCGGCGACATCGACAAGATCGCCGTGGTCGCCTACGGCGCCAACGCCTTCGACGTCTCCAAGGCGACCGAAGAACTGGCCGAGCGCTGGTCGGTCAACGAGAAGGTCTACGAAGGCTACGCCAAGCTGAACTTCGCGGGCGACAGCGTCGGCGGTTCGTGGGTTTCCGGCAATGTCGGCGCGCGCGTGGTGCACACCGAGACCAGCAGCGACGGCATGCAGCAGGACACCGCAAGCGCCTTCAAGGCCGTGACGGTCGACAACGACTACACCGACATCCTGCCCTCGGCGAACGCCAAGTTCGACTTCGGCGATGGCAAGATCGTCCGCCTGGGCCTGGCCAAGGTGATCGCGCGTCCGCCGCTGGACGAACTGCGCGCCAGCCGCACCCTGGCCAATTGGTCGCCGTGGACCGGCAGCGCCGGCAATCCCAAGCTGAAGCCGTTCGAGGCCATCCAGTTCGACGCCTCGGCCGAATATTACTTCCGTCCCGAAGCCCTGGTGGCGCTGTCCTACTACTACAAGGACGTCGACAGCTATATCGGCTGGAAGCAGACGCCGGCTACCTTCGGCGGCCAGACCTATACGGTCGCCAGCCCGGCCAACGGCGGCAGCGGCTACATCCAGGGCGTCGAGCTGACGTTCCAGACGCCGTTCTTCTTCCTGCCGGGCCCGCTCAGCAAGTTCGGCATCTATTCGAACTACGCCTTCGTGGACTCGGACCTGAAGGAGTTCTCGCCGGCCAACAATCCGCTGCGGATGACGGGCCTGGCCAAGAACACCGCCACGGTCGACCTGTGGTACGCCAACGGCCCGATCGAGGCGCGCCTGGGCTGGAAGTACCACTCGCCGATGACGGTCATCTACGGCTGGAACGGCTCGGACCTGCAGACCCTGGAGAGCGAGAAGACCCTCGACTTCAGCTCCTCGTACAAGATCAACGAGGCCTTCAGCGTCCGCTTCCAGGTCAACAACCTGACCAATGAAGCGCTGCGGATGTACCGCGACAACGATCCCAACCGGATCGGCCGCTACGACAGCTACGGCCGTCGCTACCTGGTCGACTTCACGGTCAAGTTCTAGCCCGACGCCCGATCCCGCCGGCATTCGCCGGAGGATCGGGCAAGGCAAAACTCTAGGGCGTCACTTCCTCCCCGACGTTCCTTGCGCTGGGGGAGGGGGCCTTTGCCTCCTCCCCTTCTTTTTGAGTTCGTGAGAGGCTTTCCCGATGCAGATCAATCGACGTCAGGCCCTGGCCGCCACGGCCGGCGCGGCGATGCTGGCCCGCTCGGGCGCCGCCGCCTCTCAAATCGCTCCAGTCGCCGCCATCGACCTAGGCCCGCGCGAACGGATCTCCCTGGACTTCGACTGGCGCTTCGCCCTGGGCCATGCCTCGGATCCCGACAAGGACTTCGGCTTCGGGGCCAACCAGCGCACCTACGCCAAGCAAGGGGCCAGCGCCCCCAGCTGGTGGGTGGCCGCCGCCGCCCAGAAGGACTTCGACGACAGCACTTGGAAGCCGGTGACGCTGCCGCACGACTGGGCCGTCGAGCTGCCGTTCGCCAACAACCCCGACTACAAGCCCTCGGGCAAGCCCGACGACGAGGATCTGCGGGCAGCCCATGGCTACAAGGCGCTGGGTCGCGAATTCCCTGAAAACAGCGTCGGCTGGTATCGCAAGGCCTTCACCCTGCCGGCCAGCGACGCCGGCAAGAGGGTGTCGATCGAGTTCGACGGCGCGTTCCGCGACGCCCTGGTGATCGTCAACGGCTACATCCTGGAGCGCGAGGACAGCGGCTATTCGCCGTTCCGCGTCGACATCACCGACATCGCCAATGTCGGCGGCGACAACTGGCTGACCGTCCGCGTCGACGCCAGCCTGGGCGAGGGCTGGTTCTACGAAGGGGCGGGCCTCTATCGCCACGTCTGGCTGGTGAAGACCGCGCCGGTCCACGTGCCGCAGTGGGGCGTCTTCGTCCGCGCCAAGGTCGACGGCACGGTCCAGATCGACACCGACCTGGTCAACGAGTCCGATGCCAGCCAGGCGTTCGAGGTCTCGCACGCGGTGCTGGACGCCGCCGGCAAGCCCGTCCTGGCCGTCGCCCCCGCCGCCGACCGCATCCCCGCCTGGGAGCGCGTGAGCCTGTCGCAGACCGTGACCCTGTCCAACCCGATCCTGTGGTCGCTGGAAAACCCGCACCTGTACACGCTGGTCACAGAGACCAAGGTCGGCGGCGCGGTGGTTGACCGGTTCGTCACCCGCTTTGGCGTCCGCGCGATCCGGTTCGACGCCCAGAAAGGCTTCTTCCTCAACGACAAGCCGGTGAAGCTGAAGGGCAGCTGCAACCATCAGGACCACGCGGGCGTCGGCGCGGCGATCCCGGACGCGCTGCAGGTCTGGCGGCTGGAGCAACTGAAGTCGATGGGCAACAACGCCTATCGCGCCTCGCACAATCCGCCGACGCCCGAGCTGCTGGACGCCTGCGACCGCCTGGGCATCCTGGTCATCGACGAGACCCGCCGGATGTCCAGCGATCCCACCTCGATGGACGAGCTGGAGCGCCTGGTCCGCCGCGACCGCAACCACCCGTCCGTCATCCTGTGGTCGATCGGCAACGAGGAGCCGCAACAGGGCACGGCCCGCGGCGCCAAGGTCGCCACCACCATGAAGCGGTTGGTCAATCGCCTGGACCCGACGCGCCTAGTCACCGCGGCCATGGACAACGGCTTCGGCGAGGGCATCAGCACCGTCATCGACGTGCAGGGTTTCAACTATCGCCACGAGAAGATGGACGACTTCCACGCCCGTTTCCCGAACACGCCGATCATCGGCACCGAGAGCGCCAGCGTGGTGACTACGCGCGGCGAGTACGCCCGCGACGAGGCCAAGAGCTACGTGCCCGCCTACGACACCGACCATCCGTGGTGGGCGACGACGGCCGAGAAATGGTGGAGCCACGCCGCCGACCGACCGTGGATGGCGGGCGGCTTCATCTGGACCGGCTTCGACTATCGCGGCGAACCGACGCCGTTCAACCGCTGGCCCAGCATCAGCTCGCACTTCGGGGCCTTCGACACCTGCGGTTTTCCGAAGGACAACTATTACTACTACCGCGCCTGGTGGCGGCCGGAGCCGCTGCTGCACCTGTTGCCGCACTGGAACTGGGAGGGCCGCGAGGGTCAGCCGATCGCGGTCTGGGCGCACAGCAACTGCGACAAGGTCGAGCTCTTCCTGAACGGCAAGAGCCAGGGCGTGCGCGCGGTTCAGCCCAACCAGCACGTCGAATGGTCAGTGCCTTACGCGCCCGGCGTGATCGAGGCGCACGGCTACAAGGGCGGCAAGGTGATCCTGCGCGAACGTCGCGAGACGGCCGGCGCGCCCGCCGCCCTGCGCCTGACCGCCGACCGTCCGAAGCTGAAGGCCGACGGCCAGGACGTGGCGATCCTCAAGGTCGAGGTGCTGGACGCCAAGGGCCGCCCGGTCCCGCGCGCCGACACCCTGGTGCGCTTCGAGATCTCGGGCGCGGCCGACCTGATCGGCGTCGGCAACGGCAATCCGACCAGCCACGAGCCCGACGTGGCGTCCCAGAGGAAGGCTTTCAACGGTCTGCTCCAGGCCATTGTCCGCACCCGACGGAATCAGGCCGGGCGGGCGAGGGTGGTCGCGG